>NZ_CP037953.1:3047605-3352366 GCF_009756665.1 Permianibacter aggregans | reverse complement strand
CTTCATCTTCGGGAGCGGCGGCGAGCAGGATGTGGCGTGCTTCGACCAAAGGTGAGTTGCAGAATTTATCCTGATTTTGTTGGTAGTAGCGCTGGCAGCTTTGCTCGTCGATGGTGGGCAGTTTAATGTTGCTGTCGAGCAGTTGTTCGATCAGCGCTTCTTCTTGCACTGGGTCTTCTGGCATCTGTTCGCAGAGCCCTTCTTTGACGCATTGTTGGCGCAGCACTTCGCGAATGGTGAGCGCGGTGGCGGCGTCGTGGAAGGCCTGCTCTTTGGTTTCGGCCGGGTGGTATTGCATTTCCCGGGCGATGGCGTCCTGGGTGATTTCGGTGCCGTTGATTTGGATCATGGTTGCCTCGGTGAATTGGGTTTTGGGATGGGCTGTATCGTGTTCGATAGCCCCCTCTCCCCTACCCCCTCCCCCACGAGAGGGGAGGGGAACTGGCCGCAGAGGGTTCAGGGTACGGAGCGAAAACTCATGAGACATTTAGCCTCTGCTACGCACCAACTGATAACGACGGCCAACGTAATGGAACGGGACGCTCCAGACGTGGACCATTCGGGTGAATGGGAAGATCAAAAAGATCAGACAGCCGAGGAACAGGTGTGCTTTGTACAGCAAAGGCACATCGACGAGATATTTGGATGGGTCGGCCTGGAATGTCACCAAGGCTTGTGCCCAGTTTGATAACGAGATCATCAGCGAGCCGTCCATGTGACCCGCCGAGAAATAGATGGTCAGCATACCGAGCAACAATTGCGCATAGAGCACCAACAAGATGAAGGTGTCGGCGCGACTGCTGGTGGCGCGTACTCGTTCGTCGGTCAACCGGCGCCAGAGCAGCATTGTTGATCCGATTAACGCCAGCGTGCCGAAGATGCCGCCGGCGACCATCGCCATTAATTGTTTGCTAGCCGGTGTTAAACCCAAGTACGGATACCAGCTATGCGGCATCAGCAAACCGACCAAGTGACCAAAGAATAAAAAGATTACGCCGATATGGAACAAGCGATTGGCGATGCCAAAACCTTTGCTGCGCAGCATTTGGCTGGAGCTGGTTTTCCAGGTGAACTGGTCGCGGTCATATCGAGCAAGGCTGCCGATAAGAAACACGGTGCCAGCGATGTACGGAAACACGCCAAATAAAAACTCATTTAGGAATGACATACGCTTTACCTCCGCACATCGTTTGCCGCTGCGGGCAATTCGGTTGATTCATTAAGCTGGTGATAAACGGCTTCGACGCTGATGTTGCCGACGGTGCGCCCGGCCGGCTTCACGCCACTGGTTTTTAAGCCAGAGGGGCAGCCTCCAGAAACGGCATTGCCGCCAAAAGTCACCGCTTCTTCTTCCCAGACTTTATCGAGCGCTTCTGGGGTATCGTCCGGTTGTTCGCTACTGACTTGCTGCTTAATCGCGTCACGATCCACCGCTTCGCTGGTCAGCGACAGCAATAGTTCAAACAACACGCCGTAACGACTTTGCCGCTGGTATAAACGCTCAGCCAACACGGCCAGAATGTGCGCGACATTGTCGAGTGCATCCTGCACTTCGTCTTTCGGACGCAGGCTTAAATACTCCAAGAACAGCGGCAGAAAATCCGGCAGTTCGCGCACGCCGATATCGAACCCATTGCGTTGATACAAAGCCATCAGGTTAACCATGGCTTGGCCACGGTCGCGCGATTCGCCGTGCACATGTTCGAACAGCAGCAGCGAATGAGCGCGGCCACGGTCGAACAGGTCAATGTATTGTTCTTGCAAGTCCACAATCGGCTCGGCGCAGAACTGTTGCACCCAGGCGTAGAGTTTTTCCTTGTTGTTGCCGTCGAGCAGCGTGTCCTGCTCGACGACCGCCAACAATTCTTCTCGTGCCGCCAGCAGTTCCGGTTGCGGGTAATCGAGCACAGCAGAAATCAGCTTCAGTGCATTCATGATTACAGCTCCTTGATCGGAATGACTTGGCGTTTCGCCTGTTTACGGCCGCCGAACAAATTGAACTCGCTGTTGCCATCGGAGCAGCCATTACCAAACGAGAAGCCGCAGGAGCCTTTCATGTTGAACGCATCGGTCGCGTATTCGCGGTGCGAAGCCGGAATCACGTAGCGGTCTTCGTAGTTGGCAATCGCCAAGTAGCGATACATCTCCTCGACTTGCGCTTCGCTCAAACCGACTTGCTCCAGCACATCCAAGTTGCGTTCGCCTTCGACATGCTTGCCACGCTGGAAGACGCGCATGGCCATCATCCGGCGCAGCGCCAGCTCCACCGGACGCTCATCACCAGCGGTCAACAAGTTGGCGAGATACTTCATCGGAATACGCAAGGATTTGACATCCGGCAGCACGCCATCGTGTTGCAGGTAACCGCGCTCAGCCGCCGACTGAATCGGTGACAGTGGTGGGATGTACCACACCATTGGCAACGTCCGGTATTCCGGGTGCAGCGGCAGCGCCAGTTTCCAATCCATCGCCATTTTGTAGACCGGCGAGTGTTTGGCGGCCTCCAGCCAGGTGTGCGGAATGCCTTCGGCTTGCGCGGCTTTGATCACCTCTGGATCATTTGGGTCGAGGAAAATCGACAACTGTTTTTCGTACAGGTCTTGATCGCTTTCGGTACTGGCCACTTCCTGAATCCGATCAGCGTCGTACAGCAATACGCCGAGGTAGCGAATGCGACCGACGCAGGTTTCTGAGCAAACGGTCGGTTGGCCGGCTTCGATACGCGGATAACAGAAAATGCATTTTTCCGATTTGCCGGTTTTCCAGTTGAAGTAGATTTTTTTGTACGGGCAGCCAGAGACGCACATACGCCAGCCGCGACATTTGTCTTGATCGATCAGCACAATGCCGTCTTCTTCCCGTTTGTAAATGGCACCGCTCGGGCAGGAGGCGACACAGGCCGGGTTCAGGCAGTGTTCGCACAGGCGCGGCAAATACATCATGAAGGTGTTTTCGAACTGGCCGTAAATGTCAGCCTGGATCTGATCGAAGTTTTTGTCTTTACGACGCTTTTCGAACTCAGTGCCGAGAATTTCTTCCCAGTTTGGACCCCATTCGATTTTCTGCATCCGGGCACCGGTGATCAGCGAACGTGGACGCGCGGTGGGCTGATGCTTGCCTTCCGGCGCGTTGTGCAGGTGTTCGTAATCGAAATCGAACGGTTCGTAGTAATCGTCTATCTGTGGCAGATCCGGGTTGGCGAATAAATTCGCCAGCACACGGAATTTGCCGCCAATGCGCGGTTGCAAGGAGCCGTCTTTATTGCGCTGCCAGCCACCGTTCCAGCGATTCTGGTTTTCCCAGTCTTTCGGATAGCCGATACCAGGTTTGGTTTCGACGTTATTGAACCAGGCGTATTCCAAACCTTCACGCGAGGTCCAAACGTTCTTACAAGTGACGGAACAAGTGTGACAACCGATACATTTATCGAGATTCAGCACCATACCGATTTGGGCACGTACTTTCATGGCATTGTCTCCTGTTACACGCGTTCGCCATCGAGCCAATCGACGTTCGCCATCTTGCGAATAACGACGAACTCATCGCGGTTGGCACCAACCGTGCCGTAGTAATTAAAGCCGTAGGAATATTGCGCATAGCCACCGATCATGTGTGTCGGTTTGGTGACCGTGCGCGTGACCGAGTTGTGTATGCCGCCACGAGTGCCGGTGATTTCCGAACCGGGCGTGTTCACAATTTTTTCCTGGGCGTGATACATCATGACCATGCCGGATGGCACCCGTTGCGAAACGACCGCGCGTGCGGCGATGGCACCGTTAACGTTGAACACTTCAATCCAGTCGTTATCGGCAATGCCGTGCGCTTTGGCATCGACCTCGCTCAACCAGACAATCGGGCCACCGCGTGACAAGGTCAGCATCAGCAGGTTGTCGGTATAGGTTGAGTGAATGCCCCACTTCTGGTGTGGCGTGATCCAGTTGGCGACGTATTCGCTGTTACCATTTGGTTGCTGGTTCAACATCGGCTTGATGGTTTTCATATCAACCGGTGGCTTGTAGGTAACAAAACCCTCACCAAATCCAAGCATCCAGGAATGGTCCTGATAGAACTGCTGGCGACCGGTCAGCGTGCGCCACGGAATCAGCTCGTGCACGTTGGTGTAGCCGGCGTTGTAGCTGACGTGTTCATCTTCCAGACCGGACCAGGTCGGCGACGAGATAATCTTGCGCGGCTGCGACTGAATATCGCGGAAGCGGATCTTCTCGTGGTCTTTGCCGTTAGCGAGATGGGTGTGATCACGACCAGTGTTTTGCGACAACGCCGCCCAGGACTTCACGGCGACATGGCCGTTGGTTTCCGGAGCCAACATCAGAATCACTTCGGCAGCATCGATATCGGATTCAATACGCGGCAAGCCTTTGCTGACCCCCTCCTCCGTTACCGGCCGGTTCAATTCGCGCAGCGCTTCCACTTCGGTTTCGGTGTTCCAACTGATGCCTTTGCCACCGTTACCGATCTTGCTCATCAACGGTCCGAGCGAGGTGAATTTCTTGTAGGTGTTCGGGTAATCGCGTTCGACCACCGTCATGATCGGTGCGGTTTTACCCGGAATCAGATCGCACTCGCCTTTCTTCCATTCTTTTGGAATCGGGCCTTGCGCCAATTCGGCCGGCGTGTCGTGCTGCATGGGCAGCGTCACCAGATCTTTCTCGACACCCAAATGACCGACACAGACCTCCGAGAATTTGCGAGCGATGCCTTTGTAAATGTCCCAGTCGCTGCGCGCTTCCCAGCAGGGGTCAATCGCCGAAGAGAGCGGATGAATGAACGGATGCATGTCCGAGGTGTTCATGTCGTTCTTTTCATACCAGGTGGCGGTTGGCAGCACGATGTCGGAATAGAGCGCCGTCGTCGACATGCGGAAATCGAGCGTGACCAGCAAATCGAGTTTGCCTTCGCGAGCATGCTCTTCCCATTTCACCTCTTGAGGCTTGGCGCCGCCTTCAATGCCGAGATTTTTGCCTTGCACACCGTGCTTGGTGCCAAGCAAGTATTTCAGGAAATACTCATGGCCTTTACCAGACGACCCCAAAAGATTCGAGCGCCAGACAAATAAGTTACGCGGGAAATTCAGTGGATTTTCCGGTTGCTCGCAGGACATATGCATCGCACCGGATTTCAGTTTATCGACCGTGTATTGCACCGGATCAACACCGGCTTTCTCGGCATCGCGCGTGATCTGCAATGGGTTGTGTGAGAGCTGCGGTGCACTCGGCAGCCAGCCCATGCGTTCAGCGCGCACGTTGAAGTCAATCAGGCTGCCAGGAAAATCTTTGGCGTCGGCCAGTGGCGACAAGATTTCGCTGACTTGCAGTTTTTCGTAACGATACTGACCGGTGTGTGCGTAGAAGAACGAGGTCGAGTTCATCTGCCGTGGCGGACGATTCCAATCGGTGGCAAACGCCAGCGGCACCCATCCGGTTTGCGGACGCAGTTTTTCCTGACCAACGTAATGCGCCCAACCACCGCCGCTTTGACCGACACAACCGCAAAGGATCAGCATGTTGATCAGCGCCCGGTAGTTCATGTCCATGTGATACCAGTGATTCATCGCAGCGCCGACGATGATCATCGACTTACCTTTGGTTTTGTCGGCGGTATCGGCGAACTCACGGGCAACCTTGATGATCAGCTCTTTGCGCACGCCGGTGATCTTCTCGGCCCAGGCCGGCGTGAACGGCAAATCGTCGTTGTAGCTCTTGGCGCAGTTGGCATCGCCATGGCCGTTATCGACCCCGTAGTGCGCCAGCATCAAATCGAACACGGTGGCGGCATAGACTTCGCGGCCATCGGCCAGCGTTAATTTGCGGGCCGGCACTTTGTGCACCAGCAAGTCATCGCGCTGGTCGTTAACAAAATGCTCGGTGGCGCGATTACCGAAGTACGGAAACGCGACATCAACAAGGCCATCGTTCTTCGCTTTCAGCGACAAGCGCAGTTTGATGTCGTTGCTCTCGCTGCGCTGTTCCAGATTCCATTTGCCTTTCTGGCCCCAGCGGAAACCTATCGAACCGTTTGGCACCACCAATTGATCATCGGCGTTTTCATCAAAGCCGACGGTTTTCCAATCCGGATTATTGTCTTGCGCCAAGTTGCCGGTGAAATCCGACGCGCGCAGGAAGCGGCCGGTTTTCAGCACCTCGCCATCGTGCGTTTCGAGCAAGACCAGCAGTGGCATGTCGGAGTAGCGACGAATGTAGTCGGTAAAATATTCGCTTGGCTTATCGACGTGAAACTCTTTCAGAATCACGTGACCAAACGCCATGCCGAGTGCCGAGTCAGTGCCTTGTTTGACGTGCATCCAGACGTCGGTCAGTTTTGAAACTTCGGCGTAGTCCGGGGTAATGGAAACGGTTTTCGCACCTTTGTAGCGTACTTCGGTAAAGAAGTGGGCGTCCGGTGTGCGCGTTTGCGGCACGTTCGAGCCCCAGGCAATGATGTAGTTGGAGTTATACCAATCGGCCGATTCCGGCACGTCGGTTTGCTCGCCCCAAATTTGCGGGCTGGATGGCGGCAAGTCGCAATACCAATCGTAAAAGCTCATGCAAACGCCGCCGATCAAGCTCAAGTAACGAGAGCCAGCGGCGTAAGAAACCATCGACATCGCTGGAATTGGTGAGAAGCCGATGATGCGATCAGGGCCAAACGTTTTGGCCGTGTAAACGTTGGCAGCCGCGATGATTTCGTTCACTTCATCCCAGTTTGAGCGAACATATCCGCCCATGCCGCGTGCACTCTTGTAGTGCTTCGCTTTGTTGCGATCTTCGGCGATGCTCGCCCAGGCTTTAACCGGGTCTTTATGTTCGGCTTTTGCTTCATGCCAGAGCTTCAACAATTTGCCGCGCACCATCGGATACTTCAGCCGGTTGGCGCTGTAGATGTACCAGGAATAGCTGGCACCACGTTGGCAACCACGCGGTTCATGATTCGGCAAGTCCGGACGCGTGCGCGGGTAATCGGTTTGTTGGGTTTCCCAGGTAACGATGCCGTTCTTCACGTAAATTTTCCAACTGCAGGATCCGGTGCAATTGGTCCCGTGCGTTGAGCGCACGATTTTGTCGTGCTGCCAACGCTGACGATAACTGTCTTCCCAGGCGCGGCTGTCGTAACGTTTTTCGCCGTGCTCGTTGGCGAAACTTTCCGGCTCGCGGGTATTAAAGAATTTCAGTTTGTCGAGAAAGTGACTCATGTTCGTCTCCAGCTCCGCTTACGGATTTTTAATGTCAGCGCCACGGCGCAGGTAAAACCACCAGTTGACGCCAAGGCACAGCGCGTAGAACACCGCGAAACCGTACATCGCCATCTCGGGTGTGCCGGCCTTGATTTGGCCTTTGATGACTTCCGGCGCGATAAAAGCACCGTAAGCCGCTACCGCAGAAGTCCAGCCCAACACCGGACCGGCTTGCTGACGGTCGAAGATGACGCCGACGGTGCGGAATGTTGAACCATTACCAATGCCGCTGGCCGCAAACAGCACAACAAACAGCAGCAAGAAGGGCATGAAGTACTGCTCTGGTGTCGGGGAATTCCAGGCGAGATTCATGTAATAACCGGTGGCGACCGAAGCGATGACCACGACCACCGAGATCACTTGCGTGACAATCGAACCGCCGAGTTTGTCGGAAATCCAACCGCCCAGCGGACGAATCAGCGCGCCAACAAACGGGCCAATCCAGGCGTAAGTCAGTGCTGATGGAGCGTTAGGGTTTTTTAATGTGTGCGTCATTAATCCAGTGACAGGGTCCGGCACATGTTGCACGCCGAAGATCACTTGAATGGACAGTGGCAACGCCATCGAGAAACCGATGAACGAACCGAAGGTGACGATGTACAGCACGGTCATCGACCACGTGTGTTTGTTCTTGAAAATCGCGAACTGACGGCTGATGCCCTGCTTCATTTCGCCGATGGCCGCGAGTTTCATGACCAGTAGCGTCAACGCAATGATTAAGGGTAACGCGATCCACATGTTCAGCAAGCCGAGTCCGGTTGGTGCTGGCAGGTACAGGTACAAACCGAACGCCGCTGTCGTTAACGCCAAACCGTACAACCAGAGAATTTTCGCCATCGCGAACAAGGTGCCGCCAGTATTTGGCGAAATTTCCTGGATATTGTTCATGCCTTTCCAGCCAAAGAAGGCCAGCGGCACCAAGAACACCAACCAAATAAAGCCGGCGTTTTGCACATAGGTTTCGGTGCCAGCGGCGATTTTTCCGAACAACCAACCAGAATCCTTGGCCAGCGTCATCGAGTCGCCACCGATGGCACCGAATAGGCCGAACGTCATCGACAGCGGAATCAGAATCTGCATGGTCGTGACGCCGAAATTACCGAGCCCGGCGTTGATGCCTAGCGCCGTGCCTTGCAAACGCTTTGGATAAAAGGTGCTGATGTTTGACATCGAGCAGGCGAAGTTGCCACCACCGATACCGGACAGCAAGGCCAACAGTTGAAACACGATTAACGGCGTTTCTTTGTTTTGCAGCGCCAAGCCAGTACCGAATGCCGGAATCATCAGCAGTGCGGTGGTTAGAAAGATGGTATTGCGACCGCCAGACAGGCGGATAAAAAACGAAGCTGGGATGCGCGTGGTCGCACCGGAAAGACCGGCGATCGCTGTCAACGTAAACAACTGTTCCTGACTAAATCCAAAACCCAGGTTGGCCATTTGCACGGCAATGATGCCCCACATCAGCCAGACCGCAAAACCGCACAATAAACTCGGCACCGAAATCCACAGGTTGCGTGAAGCGATGCGCTTGCCTTCCATTTCCCAGAATTGTTGATCTTCCGGGCGCCAGTCGGTGATCGTGACACCGTCATCGACTGGTGGAATGATTTTCTCTACTCTCGTCGTCATAAGTTTTGCCTCAAGCAATCAGCGGTTTCTCAGATCCGGATTGACCGGCTCTGGCAGCAGTTCGCCGCGATGACGACCCATCAGTGTCGTGTAGCGGACTTCAGTGAAATACATCCAAATCAACGACACCCAGGTGATGCCGTACATCAGCATGAACGCGGAGGAACGCACGCCGGTTAAATCCATCAGCGCGCCAAACATGATGGGTAGAACGAAGCCGCCCAAACCACCAGCGAGGCCGACAATGCCGGACACGGCGCCCATGTGTTTCGGGTATTCATCGGAGATATACTTGTAGACAGAGGCTTTGCCGAAGGCCATGGCAACACCGACGGCGAACAGCAACACGGTGAACACCAGTGGTGATAAACCGATGTGGAAGGTTTTCGGACCATCAATCGTGAACACGGTGAAATCGGTTTGCGGATAGGACATCAGGAACAAACAAATCCAGCAGACCCATAGCACCCACCAGGTCACGGAATGCGCGCCGTATTTGTCAGATAGCCAACCACCAACGGCGCGCAGCACACCACCGGGCAACGAGAACGCTGCAGCGAATAATGCGGCCGTTTGAATATCAAAGCCGTATTCGCCGATGTAGTACTTGGTCATCCACAGCGCGAGCGCGACATAGCCACCGAACACCAGCGAGTAATACTGGCAATAACGCAGCACGTTTTTATCTTTCAACACGGCAAGTTGTTCACGCAGGCTGACGGAGCTTTCGATGTGATGCGATTTGTCGTCGAACGTGAAGAACCAAAAGATGAACGCGGTGATCAACATGCCAATCGCGAACACCTTCGGCACCATCGTCCAGCCGAAACCGACTACGAGTGCTGGCGCAACAAACTTGGTCAGCGCGGCACCGGCGTTACCGGCGCCGAAAATACCCATCGCAAATCCTTGCTGTTTGCGCTCAAACCATTTCGCGACGTAGGCGATACCCACCGAGAACGAACCGCCAGCAAGACCGACGAACAAACCCAGCACCAGGAATTGCCAGTACTGTTCGGCGTAGGAAATCAGGTAAATCGGAATGACCGTCGACAGCATCAGAAAGAACAACACGATGCGGCCGCCGTAGCGGTCGGTCAGCAAACCGAGCGGCAAACGCGTTAGCGAACCCGTCAACACCGGCATCGCGGCCAGCAGGCCGAACTGCGTTTCATTCAGTGAAAGCAGCGTTTTGATTGGAATGCCGATAACGGCAAACATCATCCAGACAGCGAAGCAGACGGTGAAGGCCAGCGTGCTGAACCAACAGACCATCCACTGCTTGGTTTTGTGTGAGGCCATCGAAACACCTTTGGGGTAACAAACGAAGACACCACAAAAGGTATGGCTTTGGCATTTTGGCGACGTTGACGAAAATCAATATCGTCGATACATCTTTTAGCGCTGGCGGCGGAGTTGACCGGGATCAAACCTGGACGGTTTATGAAAGCTGGTGGTGCTTGCCGGTTTTTTGAGCAAAAACCGCCGGTTTCTAATGATTTTTTATCTGAGATCAGTAGAATTGCGCCCTTGATCAACCCCACCCAGAGCGAACCTGACATGAGTCAGCCTTTGGTCGGTGTGATTATGGGCTCCAAGAGTGATTGGACGACCATGCAACATGCCGTAAACATGCTGGAATCCCTTGGCGTGCCGCACGAAGTGCGTGTCGTCTCCGCCCACCGCACGCCTGACTTGCTGTTCGAATACGCCGAGCAAGCCGAAGGCCGCGGTCTGCAAGTGATCATCGCCGGTGCTGGCGGTGCCGCTCACCTGCCCGGCATGTGCGCCGCCAAAACACTGCTGCCAGTGCTCGGCGTGCCAGTCGAATCGGCCGCCTTAAAAGGCCAGGACTCCCTGCTTTCCATCGTTCAGATGCCTGCCGGCATTCCGGTTGGCACGCTCGCCATCGGCAAAGCCGGTGCCGCCAATGCCGGCATTCTGGCCGCGCAGATTCTGGCGCCGAAGCACCCAGCCATTCGCGCCGCCCTGGCGAAATTCCGCGATGAGCAAACCCAGAAAGTGTTGTCGCAACCGGATCCGCGTGAGGAATAAATCGTGATCATCGGTGTATTCGGTGATGGCCAACTTGGCCAGATGATGGCGTTGGCCGGTATTCCGCTTGGCCATCGTTTTCGTTTTCTGGGTAGCGACCAACATGGACCGGCTTCATCGGTCGGACAATGGTTTGACGTAAACGATGCCGCGTCACGCGCCGCGTTTTTGCACGGCTGCGATGTCTTGAGCACCGAAACGGAAAACGTGCCGGAACACATCCTGAAGGAATTCGCTGCCAGCGGCATTCCATTTCGACCGGATGCGAAAGCCGTCAGCCATTCGCAAGATCGTTTGATCGAAAAAAGTTTGTTCCGCAGCCTCGGCATTCCGACGCCGAAATTTTTGGCCATTCAATCCGAGCATGATCTGGAACTCGCGGCTGACAGCATGGGCCTGCCGCTGGTGATCAAAACCACGCGCCTTGGCTACGACGGCAAAGGTCAGAAATGGTTGCGCGATAAAAACGACGTGAAAGAAGTGTGGGCATTGCTTGGCAACGCCGCACCGTTGATTGCTGAACAAGCGATACCGTTTGCCCGCGAACTATCAGTAGTGGCCGTACGCTCCACCAGCGGTGACAAGCGCTGCTATCCGCTCGCGGAAAATCATCATGCCCACGGCATTCTGCGTGTATCCGTTGCGCCGGCTCCGCGCCTGCGCCCCGAAACCGAGAAAGCCGCGTTTGATTACGCCACCCGTTTGCTGACCCATCTCGATTACGTCGGCGTTATGGCGCTGGAATTATTCGAGATGGCCGATGGCTCACTACTCGCCAACGAGATGGCGCCGCGCGTGCACAACTCCGGACACTGGAGCCAGCTCGGCGCCGAAGTCTCGCAATTTGAAAACCATGTGCGCGCCATTACCGGCATGGCGCTTGGCAATACCCAAGCCAGCCGCCCGACCGCTATGGTCAATGTGATCGGCAAGCATCATGATTTGGCGGCGCTCGCTGGCCAAAGCGGCTTGCAAATTCACCGCTACGGCAAGACTGAACGCGAAGCCCGCAAGCTTGGACATATCAATTTGTACGCAGAGAATTACCAGGACTTGAACGCCCGCGTGCAGGCACTGACGCCGTGGTTGCCGGATGAACCGGTGAGGTTGACGGAAGAATAAAAAGGGAGCGATTCGCTCCCTTTTTTACGAATGTTGTTAAGACATTGTCGCGAAGAATTAGAAACGAATGTCCGAATAAATTCGAACCTACCAATTCATGCGAACGACTCAGTAGGAGACTGTCCAGAATTTTGTGTAACTGGCGGATTTACACCTTCACGCGGTCTTCGCCGAACACGATCAACAACTGATTCAGTGCGGCTTTCCAATCGTGTACCGGCATCGTCCACTTTTCCGCGATCCGATGCAAGGTTAAGTACAACACCTTCAAGATTGCCTCGTCATTCGGGAAGGCTTTCTTGGGTTTCAACACTTTCTGCAAGCTGGCGTTGAGTGATTCAATCGCGTTGGTCGTGTAGATGATTTTCCGTATTTCCGGCGGATAATCAAAGAACACCGTCAACCGTGTCCAGTTGTTACGCCAGCTCGGCCCAATATGCGGATACTTCCCGCCCCAGTTCTGTTCAAATTCAGCCAGCGCCCGCTGTGCTTCGCTTTCCGTTGCCGCTCGATAAATCAACCGTAAATCGGCCGCCACGGCCTTACGCTCTTTCCAAGGGACGAAGTGCAGCGAGTGACGCACTTGATGGACGATGCATTGCTGCACATGGGTCTGCGGGTAGACCGCATTAATCGCTTCCGAGAAGCCTTTAAGGCCATCGACACAAGCAATCAATACGTCATTGACGCCGCGATTTTTCAGTTCATTGATAACGCTTAACCAGAACTTGGCGCCTTCACTGCTGGCCAACCATAACCCTAAAATCTCTTTCTCACCGCGCATGTTGATGCCCAGCGCTACATACACGGAGCGATTGCCGACCATGCCATCCTGCCGCGACTTCGTCACCAAGGCATCGAGATAGACAATCGCATAAGTCGAATCGAGTGGTCGCTTCTGCCATTGTTGTACTTCATCCATAACCTGTTCGGTCACCTGGCTTATCAGCGCCGGTGACACCGCGTTGCCGTAGGTTTCTTGCAGGTAGTCGTGAATGTCACGCTGACTCATGCCGTAAGAGTAGAGTCGCACGATGGCGTCCGTTATGCTGCCAACGCGTCGTTGATGCTTGCCGATAAACCGAGGTTCAAACTCGGCATTCCGGTCACGTGGGACTTCGATATCCAGTGGGCCATGCTCGGTTTGCACTTGCTTGGTCGATCGGCCGTTACGTGAATTACCGGAGTTGCGACCTTTGACGGCGTGTTTGTCATAACCCAGATGCTGTTCCATTTCGGCCTTCAGCGCCCGCTCCGCGACCTGCTTGAACAACACTTTGGTTAGTGCCTGGAAGTCTTCGGTTGATTTGCAACGGTCTAATAATTCATCAAGTGTGGTATGGGTGCTGACAGGTTTTTCTGGCTTCATAATGCTCTCCTATTGAGGATATGATGAAGCCAGTTACACAAAAATCAAAACGGTCCCCTCAGTAGCGGCGAACGTATTCGCACCTCCGTTCACCGCGTTTCAATCAAGCCCTCAAAACCCGACTCCATCTCTTCCGCTGAGATATTGACTCCATGTTGTGGCTTTACGACTTTGGGCGCTGCACCAATACCGGAATCGTTGAATGGGTCAATACGTGATGAGTTTCTGAACCAAGCAGCAGCGACTTCAAACCGCGCCGGCCATGCGACGCCATGACAATCAAATCGCACTCCTGCTTTTTCGCGGCTGACACCACACCTTGCCACGCTGATTCTGCACTACTGCTGTAGGTGGAAAACTTGATGCCACCCTGATCAGCAAACTTCGCAGCCTGTGCCAGCACTTTTTTACCATGCGCTTCCTGAGTTTCGCTAAAAATCTCGGCGACAGTCTGGCCGCCCTGCAGCACTTCGGCCGCCATCATCGGTGGAATTGCCACCACATTGGCGTGGTAAAAACACAACTCGGAACCGAGATTTTTCGCCAATTTCACGGCTTCTTTTGCCGACTCATCTGACAGTTCAGAGCCGTCGACAGGAACCAGAATTTTCTTGTACATAGCCACCTCCATGACAATGATTATCCAGATCAGCTTCACACGTTTTGTGATAAAAACGTTTGAGATATATCAAGTTTAGTCAGGAATGAGGTTGCCTGCCGGTTGCGAGAAATCAAACGGGTATCTGCTGAAAAGCAAACGCCGTCAAGACTGACGGCGTTTGCAGTGCTGAAATAGCAAAGATGATTTTTATTACCAATTATTCTTATTATTGACTGGCTTCGGCACCTTGCTCTTGCAGCAAATCGGCATGGCCTCGTGCCAGCCCCTCGCCTTTGTAGCTGGCGATTTGATAACTCCATGGCGTCAGCAACTCGGCATATTTTGTCGCCTCGGCTTTGACTTCTTCTACCGCATCATCACGTGCCGTGACGGAAAAAGCGAGCCAATATTCCTCGCCTTTCTTCACCAGCTCGGTATCGACTTGCAAACCGTCAAAGCGAGTGAAACGGGTGCGGACGGGCTCGGCATTGTCGGCCAGCAGCGTTTCGCGTTTGGCGACGTCATTGACACTATTCAAGCCATTCAGCACTTCGGTGATACCGGCGATTTTCCAGGCTGGACCGGCGCTTTTGCCGGCCGGCAATGGCGTTAGCGTGAAGGAGGTTTCCTCCGGCGCCTGTTTGCTCAGGCTGAACAATACTTTCTCTGACTCCGGACAAGGCGCGGCCACGCATTGCACGCCGGAAAGCTCGTAGCGCTCCACTTTTTGCAAATCGGCCGAGCTCATTTTCGGCAAGCTGAACTGCAGCCAGCCGCCGTCGGTTACCGGCAGCCGGATTTCCCGATCGATCAGCCAGCTTTGCGCCTCGTCTGCACGACGAACAAATTGACCAGCCGGACGGGTAACCACTTCACCAAGAATCAAATCGGCATATTGGCTATCACCGACAGACAACTGCAAATGCTGACCCTCGGCATGCACGCCAAGCTGTTGATAACGGGCTGGGTCGCTGGTTTTCGCTTCGCGTTGCTGGGCATTATTCAAATCGTCGAACAACGTGCGCAGCGCACCGGCATTGGCAGGATGATCGAAACGACTGCTTACCAGCCACTGTTCGCCCTGACGCTGCAATTGCACGCTGTTCTGCCCGCCTTTGCTGACCACGATGCGGTCAATACTGGCGCGCGTGTTGTCGAACTGCGGCAACAAAGCACCGGTTTGCACACTGGCGCCCGGCGTGGTGCGTAGCGCCTTGCTGAGCACCGCGATCAGAATCAGCGCCAGCGTCGCCAGCGCCAAAGAAAAAAAGACTTTCTTGTTCATGTTCGAATGTCCTCTAGTCGGCAAGCGCGATCAATCAGCGCTGCGCTCTTTGCGGCGCTGACGCTGTGACATCGCCAGGAACGCCGCAATCAGAATCAATGCCAGCGGTACCAGAATGATGTTGATCACTTTCAGCTTGGTGCCCAGCGCCTCGATGTTCTGGTTCAGCTGCAACTGGACATCGCGCAAGGCTTTGCGAATGCGTAAACGCTCCTGCTGGAAATCGTTCAGTGCCTGCACTTCCTGCTCGCTCAATTGCACGTTGCCGGATTCGTTCAAACGTTTTTCCAGATCGGCCAGCTTTTGCTCGGTTTCCTGCAAACGATTCTGCAGTTCCTGTTCACGCTGATAGAAGCTCTGCTCAGCCTGACGACGCAGCTCTTCGACCTTGGTGAACGGCCGGGCAAACTGACCGCGGCTGCGCAGGTTGATCAAATCACTGGAGCCCGACATCTGTTCAACGGCGTTGAACACGAAGTTACCGTTGTCGGCAAACGGCTGGGCAATACGCTGACCAAAGAAATTCTGCACCTGCACCCAGTAGCGATCGGTCAGCACATCGGTATCGGCCACGACCACGACATTGATGCCGGTTTCAATGCTTTCACGGCGATCATTCTGGGCATTTTCCGGTGCAGGCATCGTTGCTTTGGCGGGGCCGTTGATGCGCACGGCGACATTCAGTGCCGAACCGCCAGGCGTGAAGTTTTTCGCCAGCGTGCTCGGGTCCGGCAGAAACTCAAACTGGCTGCGCGGCAGCAGCGCACTGTCGGTCGACGACTGGAACAATGGCGACACCGTCGTCGTCGCATCCGCCAAGGTTTCGACATGACCAGCCATACCAAAATGCACCAGCTCCAGATTGGCGCTAATCAATTCGCCCTTGTCGGTACCGGACAAAGCCAAAATACCCAAATGCCGCACCGGCGCACTGTGCGCACCGCCGGAAATCTGCAGCGCGTTCTCGGCGTCGGCCACGACTTTATCCATCGCCACCTGTACACCCCAGCCTTTCAGCAAGGAATTCAAATCGGCCCCGGCCATCACTTGCGGGAATGGATTTTCCTGACCAGCCGGCAAGCGATCCGCTTCGGCAAACGGATCGACGAACAACAGGATGCGGCCACCGTTCAGCGCAAACTGCTCGATGGCGTATTGCATTTTCTCCGAAACCGCTTTCGGTTGCACAATCATCAGCAGCGACAGATTTTCCGGTAACGCTTCGGCATCGCCTTTGATTTCCTGAATCGTGTAAAGCTGACGCAGTTGCTCAAACACCACCCAAGGCTGACGCGGCGTTTGCTGCATCATGTCGAAGCCGCCATTGACCGGCATGCCGGTAATCAGACCAATGACCGGTGGCTCGGACTGTGACAGCTTAGCGATCAAACGGCTGATCTCGTATTCCAGCTGCTGCTCTTTGTCCGGCTGCAAAAACGGCAGCACTTCACGCACATCGACACTGTTGCTGCCAACGATACCGAAATACAGTTTCTCACCGCCGACCGGCACGGCCTGCAAACCGTATTCAGCGGCACGATCTTCGTCTTCGGAGAACGGAACCGGATCGACAAAATGCAGCACCAGTTTGCCTTGGCTCAGGCGCGCGTATTCCTGCAGCAATTCGCGCACACGCTGGGCGTAATTTTTCAGGCTCGGCACGTCTTTGGCGACCGACTCGGAGAAAAACAAATAGACGTTAATCGGCTCATCGATTTGCTCGACGATATTTTTTGAACCGGGAGACAGCGTGTACAACTGATTTTCGGTCAAATCGACGCGCCAGCCGCGCAGCAACAGGCTGGTGACCAGCGTTAGCGCAATAAACGCGGCAGCCAGCAAGGCAAGGCCGGCACGAGAAAAAAGGATTTTCTGATTCATGTCGGGTTTCTCACTCGGCTTTTTTCAGGTCGAGCACAATCGCCGTGGCGATCAGCCAGGCAGCGATAAAGCTGACAAAAAAGAACACATCACGAACATCCAGCAGGCCTTTGCTGATGGCATCGAAATGGGCCATCAGCGACATATAGGCAACGGCATCGATCAGCCATTGCGGGGCCCAACCGGAAAAGGCATCGAGCACCATCGGAAAACCGGCCAGCACAAAGACAAAGCAGATCACGATGGTCAGAATAAAGGCCACCACTTGCGAACGTGTGGCGGCGGAAAGACAAGTGCCAATGGCGACAAAGGCGCCGCTCATCAACCAGCTACCAAGGTAAGCCGCAACGATGACACCATTGTCCGGCTCGCCGAGATAATTGACTGTGAACCAAATCGGAAAGGTCAGCACCAACGACAAACCAAGCAGCACCCAAGCGGCCAGAAATTTCGCCAGCACCGCCTGCCAAATCGTGATCGGCAAAGTCATCAGCAATTCCAGCGTGCCACTGCGCCGCTCCTCGGCCCAGGTGCGCATGGCAATAGCCGGCACCAGGAACAAATACAGCCACGGATGGAAACTGAAAAACGCCATCAAATCCGCTTGATTGCGCTCATAGAAGTTACCGAGATAGAACGTGAAGATGCCGGACATCACCAGGAAAATCACGATGAACACCAGCGCCAGCGGCGTCGAAAAATAACTGCGGAACTCACGCTTGAACAACATGCCAATCATCGACGAAGGACTTAAGCTCGCCGATGTCGCGACTACAGATTCTTGACTCATGCTCAGGCCCTCAAGGTAATTTCGCGGAACACATCATCAAGCCGGCCCTGCTCGGCAAACATTTCGCCAACCGGCCATTTTTCTTTTTTGATCAGCTCGCTGATGTCGGCATACAGCGTCGCGCCATAACGCGGCAACACCAGCAATTGCTCGGCGCTCAGGTGTTCGACATCGCGGACACTGCTCAGCGACTTCAACGCCGCGACATGCTCCGGCGTATGCGCCATTTGCAAGCGCACGGCACCGTGACGCGGTGAGCGTGCCAGCAAATCCTGCGGGCTGTCGTCGGACAACAGTTTGCCGTGGGCGATGATGATCGCACGGGTGCAGACAGCGGTGACTTCTTCGAGAATATGGGTCGAGATAATGATGATTTTGTCTTTCGCCATATTCAGAATCAGCTCGCGTACCTGCTGCTTCTGGTTCGGGTCGAGACCATCGGTGGGCTCATCAAGGATCAGCACTTTCGGATCATGCATGATCGCCTGCGCCAAGCCGACCCGGCGCTTGAAGCCTTTCGACAGGGTATCGACCGTTTTGTGCAGCACTTCATCAAGCTGCACCTGAGCGATCACGTCCTTCAGGCGCTGCGATTTTTGCTCACCGGCCAGACCGCGCATATCGGCCATGAAGTCGAGGAACTGCAGCACAGTCATGTCGTTGTAGCTCGGTGCGCCTTCCGGCAGATAACCGATCAGGCGCTTGGCTTCCAGCGGCTGTTTTTCGATATCGAAGCCGCAGATTTTCACCGAGCCTTCAGTGGGCGTCAGAAAGCCGGTCAGCATTTTCATCGTGGTCGATTTACCGGCGCCGTTCGGGCCGAGAAAGCCGAGGATTTCGCCCGGCGCCACCGAAAAACTCAGACGGTCAACGGCGCAAAAATCGCCGAATCGCCGGGTCAACTGGTGAATTTCAATCATCTTGTTCTGAACTCCCGCGAGGTTTGGCCAGTATCCTAAAAGCCGCAGCTGGCCGCTCCAAATGATAGATAAGGCAATGAACATGAAGAGGTTTTTGCCCATTTCGAGGTTCACCCATTGGGTGAGCCGCTCCGCAACGCATAGCGCATCCCGGACTGGTCGATGCGGCGTTGCAAATCCTCGCGAGGTGTTCAACCTCGCTGTGGTTCGCGCCTTGCCTCGCCAGCGCCGGCACGCACTCTGCGCTGCGTCCAACTGCGGTTTTTAGGATTATCAGGAGCAAAAGACGAGTACCGTCGCTACTCCCTGTAAAAGCGGTGCCTGATCTTAAGTGCCGATCATGAAAATTCAAGTATTCGGTGCCGAAATTGCCAACGGTTGTCGCCAGCCCTGTAATCCGCCGTTGTGGACAAGCAACACGCGCTGACCGCGCCGAAACGCGCCGGCACTCAGCAATCGCTCGAACGCGTAACAGACCTTGCCGGTGTATATCGGTTCCAGCGGTATGTGATGCTGCGCGGAAAAGTCTGCGCAAAAAGTCAGTAATTCGTCCGGGACTTTGCCGTAGCCGCCGTGATGTTCATTGAGCAGCCAGCGTATCGGCGCCTGACGGGTAAGCCTGGATGCGGTCAATAATTGCTTGGCCTGCGCGCGCAAATAGCCGCCTTGTTTCAGCACCGGCACCGCCCAGACCTCGCCAGCAAACGGGCTGCAGGCGAGCCCGGCCGCCGTCGCACCGGTGCCGGCCGCAGTGAGCACGATCGACCAGCGCTGCGGATGGTCATCGAGCATTTCGGCAACACCAGCAAGCGCCAGCGGCGTGCTGCCGCCTTCCGGAATAAACAGCGTCTCCGGATCAGCGGAAAAAAAGCGCTGCGGCTCATCGCGCAACGCGCGGAATTGCTCGCGGTCCAGGCGATGCAAGCGCATACCCCATTGCTGGCAATCGATCAGCGTTGGCGTCAGCGGCGCGTCTTCAGCCAGCCGGACAAACGCTTCGGTGACAAAACCACATTGCGCGCCGGCGGCGGCCAATGCATGCAGATGATTTGAATGGGCGCCGCCGACGCTGATCACGCGGCGTACACCACGGCGCTCGGCCTCGAGCAGCAGGTATTTCAGTTTGCGCGCTTTATTGCCAGAAAGTTGCTGGCCGCGACAATCTTCACGCAACACAAACAGCTCGACACCAGCGCGTTTTGCCTGTGTGTGTTCAAGCTGCTGCAATGGCGCAGGTGCCAGCGCATCGAACCAGTTTTTCAGAGACGACATTGACGTAAAGCGGACGGCAATTCAGGCCGGGCACGCTAACACAAGAAGAATCAGAGAGGAAAATGCGAGGGGCAGAACGGGAATCGAGTCGCGCCGGGAAAACGCGATCCGATAATTTAGGTTACAGCACAGCCGCTGTTTCGGCTGCCTTGGACGAGGTAATCAACCAGGATGAATCGATGCTGCGCCTATCTGTGTGAACTCTCCGGTCCAGTCCGAAATGGCGTAACAACCGCTCAAAATCCTCATTGCGTACACTGCGTCGGCGGTCTAGGCGACGTTCGGGGCCAACGTATACCGGCTCCAACATCCCTGGCTGAACCACTTTGATAAAGTGCTCAAACATAGCCATTCCTTCGCAAACGGACTTAGCAATTATTTCAGAGCTTTGCCGTAACACAAGTTCAAATACGCTGATCGGGCAAAAAAACCGACCAGTGGCGGCAGTTTATGCCCCAAATCGTCCGATATGGATGCGTAACTGGAACAGAAATAACAGTACTGGAATCCAAAACGCCAACGAAAACGGCGATTCCATCTTGGCGATGACCCAAGCGATTTGTCCGATGCAGAGCACAATCAACCCGTTGACGATCGGCCGTACCCAGCGGCTTTCCTGCCACCAACGCCGGCCTTGCCAAATCCTTTCATCGGCTTCGACCTCGCGCTGCGAAGCGAGATCGTTCACCAGCCCCTTGTCACGCCACTCGCTTTTACGCTGTTCGACCAACGCCTCGGTCGCGGCCCGGCGCGCGGCTTCATTTTTGCGGCGATGATAGTCGGAGTCGATTGGCATTGGCGTAGTGGCATTCGACATTGCGGAGAGATTGACCAATGATACGTCATCGGAAACAAAAATCGTTCATCACCCATGACGGAAAAACAGGGTTTGCACCGTAGCGTTATCGCGCTCGGCTTTGTCAGTTTTTTCATGGACGTGTCCAGCGAGGCGATACACAGTCTGCTGCCGCTGTTCATGGTCAATGTGCTTGGCTTGTCGGCACTGGCCGTCGGCTTAATTGATGGCGGCACCGAATCGCTGAAACTGTTTTTCAAACCACTGTCCGGTTGGCTTTCCGATCGCTTTCAACACCGCAAATACCTGACCGCGTTTGGCTACGGCCTGGCCGCTTGCACGAAACCCTTGTTTGCGCTGGCACAAGGTCTGCCGCTGATCATCACCGCGCGCCTGCTTGACCGCACGGGCAAAGGCATACGCGGCGCGCCGCGCGATGCACTGATTGCCGATATCACACCGAAACCTTTGCGAGGCCGCGCCTATGGTTTGCGTCAGGCGATGGACACGGCAGGCGCCTTGGTCGGGCCATTGCTGGCAGCGCTGGCGATGTGGTGGCTGCACGACAATTACCGTTTGGTGTTTTGGCTGGCCGCGATTCCGGCAGTGCTGTCAGTCAGCATCTTGCTGCTCTTTGTGCGCGAACCGGAGCACCAAAAAAATAATGAAGACAAAAATGGCGAAGACGCCGAATCACCGCCTTTTTCCAAAACCTATTGGCTCGTTGTCGCCGTTGCCTGCGCGATGGCGCTGGCACGGCCGAGTGAAGCGTTCTTGTTGTTGCGCGGTCAATCGGTGGGCTTGAGTGAAAGTGAAACACCGTTGTTGTTCGCAACGATGAATATCGTTTATGCCGCCAGCGTTTACCCGGTCGGAAAATGGTTCGACGATATCGGCCCGCGTCGGCTGTTGATCGCCAGTATGGTGATCTTGTTGGCCGCCATGTTGGTGCTGCGCTTCGCCGACTTCAGTCAGATGATTTGGCTTGGTGCCGCGTTATGGGGGCTGCATCTTGGCAGTTCACAAGGCATATTGGCGGCGCTGATTTCCCTGCATGCGCCAGAGTTGAAACGCGGTACTGCATTTGGTTTGTATGCGTTGCTGACCGGTCTGGCGTTGGTGGCCAATGGCGCGGTGGTCGGTACTTTATGGCAACAAATGAGTCCAGCAATGGCCTACAACTTTGCCGTCGTTATGTCCGTATTGGCCTTGCTGGCCTGTTGGCAAATCAGAGTCGGGGAAAAATAATCTCGCTTTTTTTGACTTCAGTAAAAGCGCGCAATTTCATCCAACGATTTTTTGCTGATATCCGGCACCGTGACACCAGCCGCCGGCAACCCGGCAACGATGATCATTTCCGCGCGCTCGGAACTTGGCCGATCAAGAATCTCATTCAAGAAGCCCATCGGACTGGGGGTATGCGTCAGCGTCGCCAAACCGGCATCGTGCAGCGCGGCCAGCAACATGCCACAGGCGATACCGACCGATTCCGGCACGTAATAATGCTTGTGCTTTTTGCCGTCGTGATCGAGATGCCATTTCTGGCTGAACACGACAATCAGGTACGGCGCCACTTCCAGGAAAGGTTTGTGTTCATCGGTGCCAAGCGGCGCCAACGCTTGCAACCATTCTTCGCTGGCGCGCGAACCGTAGAACAAACGCTCTTCCGCTTCGGCCGCTTCACGAATACGTTTTTTCAAATCAGCGGAGGTAATTACCGCAAAAAACCACGGCTGTTGATTGGCGCCGCTCGGAGCCGTGCCGGCCGCCAGCAAGCATTGTTCGATCACTTCGCGTGGCACCGGGGCATCAGAAAACTCGCGCACAGTGCGCCGCTTTTTCAGCTGCTGATAAAACGCATTGGCCTGGGCGATACGCGTTTCATCATCAAAATACGGCAGTGGCGGCAATGGCACAAATGGATGCTGACTCATGATGATTCCCTCCGGCAATTGATTGAGATTTTTATTTTTCGACAAATGCCCGTTCGATCACGTAATCGCCCGGTTCACCAATCGCTGGCGACGCTTTAAAACCACGCGAATCAAGCAAGGCTACGGTGTCTTTCAGCATCGTCGGGCTACCACAGAGCATCAATCGGTCATGCTCGGGATCAAGCATTGGCAAACCGAGCTTTTGATAGAACGCCGGATTCGGTAATGCATCGGTCACCCGGCCCTGATTGTGAAACGGCTCGCGCGTAACGCAGGGATAATATTTCAGCTGCTGGCGCACCATATCGCCGAGCAATTCATCATTCGGCAATTGATCCGTAAAGAACTCAAAATACGCCAGATCGTTGACGTTGCGTACGCCATGGAACACGACGACATGTTCGAATTTCTCGTAAGTGCGGAAGTCGCGCACCAAACTCAAGAATGGCGCCAGACCGGTGCCGGTAGAAAGCAGATACAGACGCTTGCCGGGCAGCAAATCATCAAGCAACAAGGTACCGGTCGGTTTTGAAGACACCAGCACGTCGTCACCGACCTGCAGTGACTGCAGACGCGAGGTCAGCGCACCGTGCTGCACTTTGATCGAAAAAAACTCCAGCTCTTCTTCGTAGTTGGCACTGGCGATACTGTAGGCACGCAGCAGCGCTTTACCGTTGACCGGCAGACCAATCATGACGAACTGGCCGTTCTCAAAACGAAACGCCGAATCGCGGGTGGTGCGGAAACTGAACAAATCCTCATTCCAGTGGTGGACCTGGGTAACCCGTTCGGTGCGTATGGCTGCCAAAATCGCAACTCCTCAATACCAATGCAAACTGCAGGCGTCACAAATCGATAATGGTTATCGTTTGCAACCATGGCTGTATGAGCTGCGCATGCTAAGGTTTTTTGGCCAAAGATCCAGCGGATTCAGCTATTTATGAATAAAGGAAATATGCTTTTTGGTTATATAAAACGTAGGGACTTTCGGTTGGGCGTAAATGTCGGCAGTCGAATGCGGTGGCCCGCCCGGTAGCCGGCTTTGCTACAGGGCGCTCACTGCCGTCTTCTTGATGCCGCGGCAGCGATGCCCACCTTCATCAGAAAGACGCGACTTCTCGATGGCAAGCCGCGTCTTTCGAGAGTGTGTTACGCGCTCAGTTGCCGGTAATCGGTATATCCCTTTTCGCTGCCGCCATAAAAGGTATTGGCATCCCATTCCGCCAGTGCCGCCTTTTTCAGCAAACGCTCCGGCAGATCCGGATTGGAAATAAACGGTTTGCCGAACGCGATCAGATCCGCCTGACCTTCTGCCAGCGCTACCGCCGCTGATTCGCCGGAAAAACCACCGGCCAATATCAATGCGCCATCGTAATGCTTGCGAATCAGCTCCAACATCCGCTTGGCTTTGCGCTGGTTGCCAGCGTCGGATTGATCCATTTGCGAACGTGGGTCAATGGCATGCAAATAAGCCAAGCCACGCTGGTTCAACTCGGTAACCAAGTGACTGAACAAGGCTTCCGGATCATCCATCTGCATCGAATTGAACGAGCCATACGGGCTGATGCGCACACCAACACGATCCGCACCAATTGCGGCCACTACCGCATCGGTGACTTCAAGCAAGAAGCGCGCGCGATTTTCAACGCTGCCGCCGTATTCATCTTCTCGCTGATTTGAACTCGTGTTCAAAAACTGATCGAGCAGATAACCGTTGGCACCGTGCACTTCGACGCCGTCAAAACCGGCTGCCATCGCATTGCGCGCCGCGTTGGCAAAGTCGAGTGCTATGCCAGCGAGCTCACGTTTTTCCAGGGCACGCGGCGTTTCAAACGGCACGAATTTCGGTTGGCCGGCCGCGTCGGTGATAAACGCATTGCCTTCGGCGGCGATGGCGCTGGGCGCCACCG
Organism: Permianibacter aggregans; assembly: GCF_009756665.1. Classification (GTDB taxonomy): domain Bacteria; phylum Pseudomonadota; class Gammaproteobacteria; order Enterobacterales; family Permianibacteraceae; genus Permianibacter; species Permianibacter aggregans. Next base: position 3,327,550 of record NZ_CP037953.1, on the reverse strand, counting down.
GTAGCGCATTCTGCGGCTGCAACGCCGAATGGGAAATGCGGCCAACATGCCAGAGTTGCACAATGATTTTTCCACCCTTGTCGTGCACTTTTCCGACGACATTTTTCCAGCCTTCCACTTGTGCACCGCTGTGAATGCCCGGCGTCCAGGCATAGCCTTGTGCTTGCGGTGAGATTTGTGTGGCTTCGGTGATGATGAGACCAGCACCGGCACGCTGGGCGTAATAGGTCGCCATCAATTCGGTCGGAATATTGCCCGGTTGGCCGGCGCGTGAACGAGTCATCGGCGCCATGACAATGCGGTTTTTCAGATCCAGTTTGCCGGTTTTCAGGCCGTTGAATAATTGCTTCATGACATGCTCCTTAGCGAGGGTTTGATTGAGTGAAAAAATGTTCAGAACGCCTGACTGATTGTCAGCCCGCCCCAAATCAGTGAGCGATCGCCAGGTCCGTTTTTGATCTCGGAACTCATCGCCCGTAATACGTAGGAAAAGCGCCAACCGTTTTCGGATGCCAGCGTGTAACCGAGCCAGGCTTCAGCGACGAGCGGCTCCAGTTCGTTGGCAGAAAACGTCACGGCGCTGTCGCGAAATTGGCCTTGCAGAAAGGCGTTGTAGAGGCGCCAATGCACAGAGAAACCAGCCCAGAAATATTGCTCGGCACCGCCTTCCGCAGCAGCAACCGGCACGGTTTTTTCGGCGTAATCGGCGAGCTGTGGGTTGTAGCTCCACCACGGCGAATGGATTTCACCGACCCGGGTTGCCATGCCGAACGTCAGTTGCGTCAGGTAACCAGCGCTGGCACGCAAGGCTGTCGTGCTTTCGCCTTCAAAGCCGGCAAACGAACCGGACCAGTTACGCGCCGTGCGCGCGACGCTGTAGCGAAACGTCGGTTCGCCGCCGTTGCTGATTTGGTTATCCCAGCCTTGCGGTTCGGTGGCGCCGAACGCTTTGTGCAAATCGGTTTGCAGCTCGCCAATCAACTCCAGACCGAGCAGGCCGACAGTCAGCGTGCTTAAGTAAGCCACTTCGCGATGCGGGTCGATATGCGCCGTCGATTGACTGAAATACAACAAACTGGCGTAAGGACGGTCGCCCTGCTGTGCATTCAGGTCGTCGAGATCGGCCGGAGTAAAAGTCGTGATACCGACTTCCTGGCTATGCCGGGTCAGGCCGTTATCCTGATAAAGCCCTTGCACGCCAAACAAGCGATCGATGGAGGCGCGTACCGGCTCCAACGACGCAAAACCGTCAGCGACATCACGACCGGATCGGGTTAGCGAAAAACCACCGGTGTAATCGCGATCGCGATGACCTGGTGTCAGCAGATCATTATCGATATAGAACGCCCAGCCGGTTTCGGCCGGCTCTGGATCGGCGGCCAGCGTGACCGGGCTCAAGAGCACCAATGCGGTAGCCAGACTGTTACGCAGAAGCTTGTTCATTGTTGTTACTCGCCTTAATATGACCGGTCGTCTTAATTTGCAGCAAAAAAAATATAGTCGCAAATCACGGCCAATTAGATGACCGGTCGTCTTGTTTCGTTACAAAAAAAATCGCCCGCCACGCGCACGATTTATTCCTCTGCGGCTACCCGGCTTTCAATGCCGAGCGGCCTAAAACCTCGTTGAAAACTACTTCAAAAACGCTGACTTCAGTACTCGCAAAAAGGTATCGAGCGGCTCCCGGCTTTTCGCCGCTTTCATCCGCATCAACGCCCCTTCCCAGGCACAGAAGACAAACTCCGCGGTGTCTTCAGCGCTTTTCTTGTCCGGCAAATCGCCACTGGCAATCGCCTCGCGAAAGCAGTCCCGGATCAGGCTGACGTTACCGCACATCAGTGAGTTGATTCGGCTACGTAAGGACTCACTTACATCAGCCATTTCCTGACACAGGTTGCCAACCAGACAACCGCCGGTGAATCCACCATCGACCTGGCACTGCACGCTCTGCTCAAAGTAATTGATCACCCGTTGCAGCGGCGGCACCGAGCTGTCGGTCAACAGCGACCTCGCCCACTCGTAACCCTGCTTGGTTACCCGGGTAACGCCTTCGACGGCAAATGATTCCTTGCTGTCGAAGTAGTTGTAAAAAGAACCTTTCGGCACGCCGGCGGCGGAAACGATGTCTTGCACACCAGTACCGTTGTAGCCCTGGCGAAACATGACCTCCATACCGCGGTCGAGGATCAGTTCTTTTTTGTCGGTAGCTTTGCTCATGGGAGAATAATATGACCGGTCGTCTTGTTTTGTCAAGCCCGGATTATACCGGGCTATTCAGATGCTTTATCGGATGTCGCGCTGTATACGCCGAAGCAGTCGTTTAAGGCAAGCGCTTAACGTCGGGTAACCCGCACCCGTAACCCCGATTTTGGCTTAAGCACCAAATCCACAACGGGTTCTGGCAACGTTTCACCTTCTGCCAGAGCAAAATCGAAATGCTGAATCAGATGAGCGGCAATCAATGCCATTTCAATACTGGCGAAATGCTGGCCGAGGCAGAAATGTGGGCCGGCGCCAAAAGGCAGGTAAGCACCGCGAGGAATGGCTGGGGCATCAGGCAGAAAGCGTTCGGGACGAAACACATTGGGCTCCGCAAACGAACGCGCATCATGATGCAAATTCCAAATCGGAATCACTACCAGGGTGTTTTTGGCGACCGGCGTATCACCGATCACCACGTCCTTTTGCGCAACGCGAGTAAATAGCGCCGTGGATGGCGGGTATAAACGCATCGCCTCCTTAATAGTGGCGTTTAAAAGTGGTAAGCGAGCGATGCTTTCCAATGCTGTCGTGTTGGCAGCCGTTATCTCTTGGCGCAATTGCTCAACGATGCCAGGATGCGTTGCCATCAGGCCTATCCACCAACTCATCGCCGACGACGCGGTATCGAACCCCGCCGCGAACAACACGAAGCAATTATCATGAATTTCCTGCGCACTGAGCGACGCGTTACCCGCGCCCGGTTGATCATCGCGCGCCGCCAACAACATGCTGAGCACATCCTGTTTGCTATCAGTGTTCGTACTGGTCCGCGCCTGGATATGCTCATCAATCAACGTATGAATGATTTTCAGTTGCTCCAGCTTGGCGGCACGCCCTGGGTACGGTAGCCACTTCGGTGGAATAATCGGCCAAAACAATTCGCGCATACTTTGTCGGCTTAGCGCCCGGATCGCGATAGAAACCTTGGCCGCCTCCGCTTGTGTCGTCGCATACGAAAACAACGTGCGCAGAATGACGTCCATCGTGACACGCGTGGTCAGGAAATCCGCATCAACAACCGCCGTTTTTCCTGGCTCGACGGGCAGTTCTGCGCTAACGCTGTCGTGAATGGCGGCGTTCATCAGATCCATATAACCCGCAACACGCTTCGGCGAAAAACCAGGTGTCAGAATGCGCCGTTGACGATCCCAATCTGCCCCCTCAGTGGTCAGCACATTCTTGCCCTGAAACGAGGCGAAAACTTTAAGTTGACGCGATTCACGGACGAAATCGGACTGATGATCGACCAGGATCTGACGAGCCGCTTCCGGGCTGAAGAAATAATAAATTCGACGAAAAAGAATATTCAGTTTGGCGACATCGCCATATTGCTGTTGAAGTTGTTTGGCGGCGCCCAGTGGATCGTGTTGAATGTGCCGGAGTAGTGACAAGCCCAAAGAAATTTTCCTGCTCGGCACCTGTTCAATGCTGGTTGTAATCGCCATTACTTTACTCCTGAGGATCGTGATCGAGCCGTGGTGGTTTGCGCCTTCGTGTTCGCTGTTGTTTTTGCAGGGTGAGCGCTGGAGATGCCGTGCATCAGCAAATCAAATGCCGCGAGAAATCGTGTGGTCAAATCGGTGTTGGGGTCACATAGCCAGGCCGAAACGGCACCGAACAGCAGGTACTCAAAACTCCAGGCAATCTGTTCGGCGGTTTGGCGAGTATCGATTTCTCCCGCCATCTGACCGGCCTGAATCATCAGCGTCAAAATCTGCCTGGTATCGGTATCGAACCGCTGATCGCGCAGCGCATGATTGGTCGGGGTTTCACCATAGCTGGCTTGACTGGTCAAAAACCGCAGGTAATGCGGCATATAGGCTCTGCGCTCGCTGTGCCAGGCGGCTGACTCGCGCAGCAGATAGCGCATGCGCTGATCAAAACTCTTATGTGCCGCGAGCGCCGTCGCCAGCTCCGTCATACCGGCAGCTATGTCCTCACGGAAGCGATGCGCCAACAGCGCTTCTTTCACCGGGAAGTGGTTATAAAGCGTCGCTTTCGCCACGTCCGCTTCGTCGGCGATTTGCTCCATCGAGACCGCGTCATAGCCATGGGCTTCAAAAAGCTTGAAGGCGGTTGCACTCAAATGTGAGGCCGTGCGTTCACGCTTGCGTTGACGACGTTTTGGGGGCTGGATTGTCATGCGAGCAAAATACCATACGGCGACCATTTTTGTACGTCGTACAAAAAATATTTCTCCACGGGCCTTCTGTTTGAGAAAGCCAAGAACAACGACAAGCTGCTTTGGAGGTGAACATTCACGATCAGCCAGAACGCCAAAAGTCTTTATGATTCATGGCCTTGCCATCATAGAGACGCTGATATGGTCGTCGTTCGCCTAATTGCCTTGTGTTTTGTCGCCAGCAGTTGCCTGGCCGCCGGTTCAACGCCAGAACAAACCATCGAACAACTCTGGCAGGCCTTTTCCCACCCACCCGGCGTCAGTGCCGATACCCAAACCTTGCAGACGCTGTTTCATCCGCAGGCGATGGTTTTCGGCAGTCGCTATCGTCAGCAACAGCCAGAGCTGCGCATCAATAACGCGCAAGATTTCGTCGCCTCATTGCAGAAGGTCAGCGAGCAGGGATTTTATGAATGCGAGATAAGCCGCAGCGTTGAACGGCAGGATCGCTTTGCCCAGGTCTACAGCGTTGTCGAATCACGCCGCGATCCAAAAGCGCCACAAGCGGATTTTGTCGGCGTCAACAGCATCCAGCTTTATCAAACCGATAAAGGCTGGCAGATCCTGTCGCTTTACTACCATGTCGACCCGGATTTGGCGGCTCGACTTTCCATCGCCAACAGCGGTAACTGTCTGAGCTCCGATTCTCCGCGCACACCATAGCGCGCGTTGCTCCATCGCTTTCTCCACTAGAACACTCGCTTACCAGCACGCAAAGGAGCGGTTATGAACCCGAGTCATCATGTATTGCGCATCCTGATTGTCATCAGCATTTTGCTGCTCGCTGCATGCAGCAGCAAACCCGCCACCATCAATAAACAATGTTTTCACGTCAATGCCGACATAGAACCAGGCATCGGCTACTGCGGCGCGGTGCGCGGTGGCAATCAACTGCATATTTCCGGCGTCACCGCCTCCGGCGAAATGTCCGCCGCGACTACGGCTGTATATCAGCGTCTTGAACGGATACTGAAAACCCATGGCTTAAGCTTTGCCAACGTTATCAAGGAAAACGTTTACGCGACCAAGCTCGATGACTTCATTGCCACCGCCCCTACGCGCAAAACGTTTTACGGTAGTGATTTTCCTGCGGCCACCTGGGTGCAGGTCGATCGCTTGTTTATGCCAGCCATGGTGCTGGAAGTGGAGTTGATCGCGGTGTTTCCAGAGTAATTGACGAAGCATTCCTGCAGATGCGTCCTGCCTACTCCTGACAGTATGCTGTCAGGAGTAGGCAGGCAACATGGCGCTCCTTTTTTTGTTGGAGCTTCACGATGAACGATTCGCATGTTTTGGAAGTCGCTTTGTTTACCGTCAAACCCGAGCACGTAGCGCAGATGCCAACGCTGCGCAAACAATTGCGCGAAACGCTGAAAGATTTTCCCGGTTTGATCAGCTTCGAGGCTTACGCGCCGCTTGGCGAAAATACCTTTGCCGACATCGCCAAATGGCAAAGCCACGAGCACGCCCAGGCAGCCGCGCAAGCCTTCGCCGATGGCGACCCGCGTTTTCTGCCTTACATGCAGGCCATTGAGTCGCTGAGTTTTATGGGGCATTTTGTTCCGGGTGACACACCGGTTGCTTAAGTAACGACCGTTTATCGTTTTGATTGTGAAAAGGCAGCGCCATGGAACCGACCACTCACTCAGCGCTAAAGAATGCGATTCTGGAATGGGATGGCAAATCAGCCAGCGCAATCAAAACGATTTACCAACAATTCCGGGAGTTCGACGAGTTCCCGGAATGGTCGTTATCGATGCTGAAGGATGCCGAACTGCAACGCGGTGCCAGCTACCTGCTGAAACAATGGCTGAGTGATGGCGGTTCGTTGAGCGCAGCGAACATCAAAAGCATTCACCAATGCTTACCCACCGTTGACGACTGGCAAGCCTTGCTGCACCTGTTGCAAAGCGCCGAATACCTGCCCATTGGCAAAGCCGAAAAATCGTCTGTTGAGTTCGCGTTGCGTCGTCATTTGACCCATCCGAATACCTTCGTCCGGGCCTGGGCTTATCACGCGTTTTATTGGCTGGCCCGGCAGTACCCGGAATACCGTGCCGATGCCGATCAGTTTCTGAACATGGCCCTGGCCGACGAACCGGCCTCCGTCAAAGCCCGAGTCAGACAGTTGCAGAAACAGGGCTTTTAGAAGCCATCTTAAAAATAGTCTGGGCGATGGCGAGGTGCGTGAATAGGAGCGCAGGAACCGGAGTTTACAAGTCGTAAATGAGGATTCCGAGCACCGCATTCGCGCAGATCGCCGAGCTCCCAGGCATTTTTGAGATGGCTTCTAGCGGCTACGCGGCTTTATTTCTGCTAAACCGCGCCAATTCAGGGATAATGCCGCCTTAAATACCCGCTGGGCGTATCGCCCTGCCTTCACGATGTTGTCTCCCTGATGCCCGCATTTTCCGATTTAGGTTTACTCCCTGCCCTGCTCCAAGCCTTGCATGCCGAAGGCTATGAAACCCCGACGCCGATTCAACAACAAGCCATTCCGGCCGTATTGCAAGGCCGCGATGTCATGGCTGCCGCGCAAACCGGCACCGGCAAAACCGCCGGCTTCACACTGCCGATACTGCAGCGCTTGAGCGAAGGGGCCAGCACCAAACCCAATTCAGTACGCGCCCTGGTATTAACGCCAACACGTGAGCTCGCCGCCCAGGTGGCAGAAAGCGCAAAAACCTACGGCCGGAATTTACCGCTTCGCTATGCGGCGGTTTTTGGTGGCGTCAGCATCAATCCGCAAATGATGGCCTTGCGTCGCGGTATTGATTTACTGGTCGCGACACCGGGACGTTTGCTCGATCTGCACCAACAGCGCGCAATCAAATTCAACCAAGTGGAAATGCTGGTGCTCGACGAAGCCGACCGCATGCTCGATATGGGTTTTATCCACGACATCAAAAAAATTCTGGCGCTGTTGCCAAAACAGCGGCAAAACCTGTTGTTCTCGGCAACCTTTTCCGACGACATTCGCAAACTGGCGCATGGCTTGCTAAACAAACCGGTGTCAATTGATGTCAGCCCGCGCAATGCCACGGCCAGCACCGTCAAGCAATCGATTTACCTGATCGACAAGCCGAAAAAAATCGCACTGCTCAGCCAACTGATTCGCGACAACAATTGGTCGCAGGTGCTGGTGTTCGTACAAATGAAACACGTCGCCAATCGCCTGTCGGAAAAGCTGCAGAAAGATGGCATCACTGCCGCCGCGATTCACGGCAACAAAAGTCAGGGCGCACGCACCAAAGCTTTAGCTGATTTTAAATCCGGCGCCATTCGTGTCATGGTCGCGACTGACATCGCTGCACGCGGTCTCGACATTGAAGCGCTGCCGCATGTCATCAACTACGAGCTACCGATGGTTGCCGAAGATTACGTGCACCGCATTGGCCGCACTGGGCGCGCAGGTAGTGAAGGTGAAGCGCTATCGCTGGTATCCAGCGATGAAAAGGGTTTACTGACCGCGATCGAGAAACTGACCAAACAAAAACTGCCGGTGCTACCCGTGCCGGAACTAAAACCTTCACTGGAAAAACCGGTGCAACCCGCACCGGCGGCGCAACCGGCCGCCAAACCGGCGCGCACCAGCAACAAACCCACTAAACAGAGACTGCCGTTACCGAGTATCGACGAACGCGATATCGAATGGCAAGCGGTGCGTTCGCAAGGCGCCGGTGGCCAGAACGTCAACAAAGTCGCGAGCGCGGTGCATTTGCGTTTCGATATCAATGCTTCATCGCTATCCGATGCTGTCAAACAACGGCTGAAGCAAATGCCGGATGATCGCATCAGCAAAGATGGCGTCATCGTGATCAAAGCGCAAAGTCAGCGCAGCCAACCGCAAAACCGTGAAGAGGCGGTCAAGCGCCTGCAAGAACTGATCGCACGCGCCAGCGTGGTGCCGAAAAAGCGCCGACGCACCAAGCCAACCGCCGCCTCACAGAAAAAACGGCTGGAAAACAAAACCCAGCGCGGCGTCGTCAAAGCGATGCGCAAACCAGTAAAAGATCAATAGCGGACCAGAGCAAGGATGCCACCACTACTTCTGATGATGGCGATTGCCATCAACTTGCTGGCGGCGATGTGGTTAGCCCTCGTTGGCCTTGGTATGTTTTTCCAACCCGAGCGCATGCGCACGCTACTTTCCAAAGCAGGCAGCACGCCGCTAATCAACTACGGTGAGCTTGGATTGCGTTGCCTGTGGGGCGCTGCGATGTACCTCATCGCTGAGTACACCGCATTCGCCACCACGTTTTCGATAATGGGTGGCTTTATTGTGCTTTCATCGATTGCCCTGATGCTGATTCCACGCCAGTGGCATGCCGCGTACTCACAGCGCTGCGCGCAACAGCTGTCTCACCGCAGTATTCGTCTGTTGTCGCCAATTACGTTGGTGTTTGCCTACGGATTGGCAGTTGCCGTATGGCCAGCATCACATTCGCTTGTTTGGTAAAAAGCGCATTTTCGGTCAGGTAATGCCAGACGCGTTCCCTTATCGTTCATCCCAACCAAACAACAGGAGCCGTTGTGCAAAGTATTGAGCGATTCAGCAAGGTATTGCGCCATATTGAGCAGCACCTTGATGAAGAATTGTCGATTGCCACGTTGAGCGCCGTAGCGGCACTGTCGCCGTATCATTTTCAGCGGCAGTTTTCCGCCTGCTACGGTATTGGTGTATTTCAGTACATCCGCTTGCTGCGCCTGCAGCGCGCCTCGTTTCAACTGGCCTATCGCGATAGCCTTTCCATCGGTGAAGTTTCCGCCGATGCCGGTTATCAAAACGCTGAATCCTTTGCCCGCACGTTCCGGCGGTTGTTTGGTCAGGCGCCAACGATGTTTCGCCGCGAGCCAGATTGGCAGCAGTGGCACGACGTCATGCGGCAACTGCAACAGACAAGGGAACAGATGATGAACGATAGCGCCAACAATCAAGCAACCTATCAAGTGGAAATCCGCGATTTTCCGGAAACGCAACTGGCCGTACTGGAACACCGCGGCCCACCAGAACAACTCGGCAAAAGCATTCAGCAATTCATCGCCTGGCGGCGCGCCAATCGCTTACCGCCGTCACGAAGCGCCACATTCAATTTGATCTATGACGACCCAGCCGTCACCGCACCGGAAGACTATCGCTTCGATCTCGGCGCTGCTGTTCAACAATCGTTAGCCGCCAATGATCAGGGCATCGTCAACAAAACCATTCCGGCTTGTCGCTGCGCCGTGGTCAGACATATCGGTCATGATCAGGGCCTGGCGCCCATTGTGCGCTATCTTTACCAACAGTGGCTGCCAGCGAGTGACGAGTCGCCGCTCGATTTTCCGCTGTTCTTCCAGCGCCTGAAATTTTTCCCGGATGTGCCCGAGCATCAGGCCGTAACGGAAGTGTTTTTGCCATTGCGGTAAAGTTGGGGAATCCTGTCAGGAGCTCACAACCGGAGGTTCCAATGCCTTATCAATTTGCCGGACACTGTCGTTGTGGCGGCAGCCAGGTGGAATTTCACAGCCAACATCCGCTCAATCAGTTGGGCCCGCGCGCCTGCGACTGCGATTTCTGCACCGAACGAAAACTGCACTGGCTTTCCGACCCAGCCGGCAAATTGTTTGTGCATTTCGAACAACACTACGTTATCCAGCAACAGGGTTCCGGTCAGGCCCAGTTCCTGACCTGCGCCGGCTGCGGCACCGTAGTCGCCGTCACGTTTCCGTTCCAGCCGCAACGGCTAGGCGCCTTGAACAGCGACGTATTGGATGAAAAAGCGCAGCTGCAGCATTCGGCGTTGGTATCGCCCAAACAACTCAACCCCGAGGAGAAAAAACCGCGTTGGCAAAAAGCCTGGATGGCGATCAGCATAGAAGGCGAACCCGCTGAGGCATATCGCTAATGGCTTCAGCGGATTGCCGAGAATCACTTATCTGATATTCTGGGCGAAGCGAAATTCGCTTTCCACTGTAATCACTAATGGCTATGTGTAACATACGTCCGCAACCGCTTTTCGGGTTCGGACCTGCGAGCTGCTCGTTTCAATCCGTAGACATCAAATGAGAACAAAAGAATGGAGTACAAAGAAAAGGCTATAGAAGAGGTCAGAAGGATTACCTCTGACGCCAAAAACTGCAGGATCGTGAATGTACATCCCGACTTCATGAATGGCACTTTATACGTCGTTGGTTTCGACACTGACGAGGGCAAGTTTCATAACTATGTGTATGTCCATAAAAATGAGATCTACCTCGCCAAAAATGAGGCATTACTATTATCCTGGATCTCTAAAAAGACTAGAGGACTGAGTTTACTTGAACAGATTGGTGGTTCGGCGGGCATCATTGGACTAATCATCACTTTAACAATTGTATTCCTAGTGATCTTTAGACCAGAAGCAGAGGTACCTAAAGAGCTTTGGGCAGCTCTAACAGCGGTATTAGCGTTCTACTTTGGCAGCAAAGTCGCAAAATAGGTTTATGTAAGTCCGAACCCGCGCAGCGGTTTCGGCCGCATGTAAACTCAATTATGAAGCCGGCATTCCCTAACCGTTCAAGGAACCGTATTCCTGTTTTCGTTTAGCTTGAAACACTCACCATAGAATTGAGAACTATCAAGAGCTTGGAGCGCGAAACCCTTTTCCTGCTTTCACCGAACTTCGCCGATACCAAAGTCGGGCCAATTCCGTTTTTCTGCATTCATTGTGCGGCGGTGGAAGGCATGTTGAGTTATTTCCCTGAGCTGCAACAACTATTGGAAGTAAAGCGGATTGCATTTCCAAGACCGCGGCCTGAGGTGATTGCCGTGCTCGGTGAGGCACATCAAAGCTGCCCGGTATTGGCCGTGGCCAAACCGCACCCGGGTGCGCAACACTTACTGAAACAGAGTACGGAAACCGGCAACTATTTTGTAGCTGGCCCGGAAGCCATTGCAGCCTACCTGGCTATCGTCTATGGCATCGCGGCCGCTCACCCTAAAATGCCGTAGGATGGGTTGAGCGTCAGCGAAACCCATCGCCTACCCTTTACCGCCAACCGACAGATAGGCTTCGCTGACGCTCTACCCATCCTACAAATTCCGAACTTATTTCAACCTTCCGCTTCTGGCCAATAGCGGCCCCCCCTTCGATGAGTCAGGATAGTGTCACTCATGCTCGACGCGCTAACGAAAGGTATCCAAAATACTTTTCAATTGCTCACGGCTCTCCAGGGCCCATTCCGGTTCGTTGGACATTTCCTTGAACTGGTTCCAGGCGCGTAGCAGGTCCTGCAAGGCATCACGCAGTTTCTCATGAACGAATTTTTTATCTTCGTCGCCGAGGCCGCTCAGGCTGACCTCCAGCACTTCGTCGTCGCCGGCCAGGATGTTGCGTTCGATCAGCAGTTCATGAATATCGCTTTTTGAGTCTTGCCAGTTTCGTGAGCGTTCTTTCCAAAAGTCGTCTTCCATCAGTTCCTGATAGTAGCCGCCGCCCAGAGGTCCGAAGAAAAGGTATTCGTGTTTTTTGGCAAAGGCTTTGAAGGCGTCCTCGGCTTTGCGAAACACGTTGTTCAATTCATTCTTGATTGCCGAAGCATAGGCATTGCAATCGTCTTTTTGGCCGCTGGTCAGCATTTCCCCGGCCAGGGCTTCGGCGGCGTCTTCGGCTTGGTCCCAGGCGTCTTTGATGCGTGGATAGCTGGTGTCTTCGAGAAATTCTTTGACGATTTCTCTGGCTTCTTTGAAAGTGCCGAATACGCCTTCTTCGCGGCTGATCAGGGCATGGATTTCCAGTTTGCGGGCCTCGGCTTCGCTGAGTTTGCTGGCGATAAGCCGCGTGGCGCCTTTGATGATTTGTTCGGTGATTCCGAGATCCACTAGCCTCAACGCCGCACTGACGCCACGCTTGACGCGATCGGCCAGTGCTTCGCTCGCTTCTTTTTCGGCTTTGGCGGCCTCTTTGGCGGCGGAATTCAGAATCTCTTCATAGGCGAGCGCGGTCTTTTTCATTTGCTCTTCAATGGTTTGATCGGCGCTCAGAATGACTTTCCATTTTTCTTCAAATTCTTTTTCGGCTTTGGCCAGATCCAGCGTTTGTTTTACCATCAGATCACGCTTGACCGGCACTTGCGAAATCATCAGTTTGAAGAAAAATGTGTGCTCTTCGTTGCTGATTTTCGCCAGCCATAATTTGCCGTGTTCGGAACGACCGAGTGCATCTTGTGCTGCCGCAGCGGACTCCTTGGCTTTGTCTATCCATTTGCCGTGACAGGGTTCGTTGCTCGGCTCCAGCAGTTCAAGCAAATTTTCCAGGCGACCTTCGCGTTGACTGAAATAGCTGTCGAGCACACGGGTAATGGCTTCTTTTTCTGGCGTTTCAAATCCGGCTTTTTCCAGCGCTTCCAACACTTCCTTTTTGCGGGCATCGTAAGACATAGAGCGTTCCTTCTGAGAATGCGGACATTCAAATCGCGTGCGTGGAGGTGATGCGCCATGGGCCGTCATCAAGTCGCTGCAACTCCCAGCGACGATGCAACATGAAGCCGGCAAAGGTGCGGTATTCCTCACCGATTTTGCCGATGTGATTGACCAATGCCCGGACCGAATACACCAGAGCCGGAGTGCTGCGGCTAAGCTTATGATCGCCTGGTTGTTCAGCGGCGTCGTAAACCACGCGCACCGGGCTTAGGTTTGCCACCTCCAAGCCATAGACGTCATCCATCAGGCGTTGGCGGGCACGATCCCAGGCCGAGGTGGCGCTTTGCCGGCCCATCGTTTCCCAGGTGCGATCAACGTAAAGAAAAGAACGATCACGTTCGTAATAGCTGCGCACCATCCAGTTGGCGTAGCAAGAAAGCCAGGTTTCCATGTCGCCCATTTTCATCGCTTCAAAAGCGGTCAGCAGCACTTGCTCCGGAGCGGCATCATCCGCGAGTGTTGGCCGCCTGATGCCGGCTTGCAATGCCGCTTCGCCAGCAAATGCTTCGGTGGATTTACCTGGACGCAAATCGACAAAGAACCGGTTTTCCTTGTTGGCGGCATTGGCGACCAATGCCGCCATTGGTTGCACGCGGACACCGGCCACGGTGATGTTACGGTGAACATCGCAGACCAATGCCGGCTCGGCTTGTACGGTGCCGATAAAGCTGATGCTCGGATCACGGAAGTACGGGTCGACTTTTTCGATGTATTCATCGGTGGCGACATACAGCGGCTTCAGCGACGGATCGCGCTTGTCGATCAAATAACCACCGCCATAACGACCGGACCAATACCAGTTACGTTTGGTTTCGAACAGCAGTTCGCGTTTTCCGACAGCGCCCAAGCGCAGCACTTTGCCAACCAATGGCCGGATATCTTCGGTAAACGAGTTTGGCGCTTCCGGCGGATTGCTCATTAGCTCAGGTTCGACCTCGGCCAGGAACGCAGCGAAAGCTTTATCAGCGGTAGCGGTGACGTCTTTTGCGCGGGCTTCACCCAAGCCGCGATACGCGACATCGGCAGCGCTCAGTTCGCGTTTTTCGCCGGCGACGATGATTTTCATCGCTTCATAATCTTCTCGCAGCGCCTGGGAAAATTTCGAAGGGTAATGTTGCTCCAGATAAGCGATGCGCTCAGCAAACGGCTTGAGCTGTTCGGCCTGATTTTTGGTTACCGTGCCAACGTAGTAATCCCAGCCGGCCAGAATGACTTTGGCGACATCGAAGAACTGGCGATACCAGGCATCCCAGGCGTAATCAAAGCCATCTTTTTCGTGATTGAGCGGACCTGTTTCACTGAGCATCCGCTTGCCTTCGGCATTCTTGTAAGTGCGATAAGCGCCGAGCCGGCCCTGTATCGGCACCCGCTCATCACCGCGCTGCACAAGCAGCGTGAACGGATCGTCCGGTTTCAGGCCGCTTTTTTCCAGCCAACTTGAGAATCTGCTGTCGCCAACACGGGTACCGGCTTTTACGGTTTCTTCGTCATAGCGCTGATCGCCATGGCCGACAATCAAATCGCTGACCCGCAGTCCTGAGCCGCGAAAGCCACTGTCCCACGGGATCCAGGTGACAAATCGCGCGACGGAGCCCTCTTCGTTGTGGTTACTGGTTTCAATTTCCAGTTGCGGACTGGTTCCTTCCGGCCATGGCATAAAACGCTCCTGTTTGCTCGACAAAGTGCTTGCGGTACACGCTTTGTTATTAAGCGTATTGCTTTCAGCCACTCGAATTGACGGACGACAGGTTGAACGGGGTGAAACCGAAGAAATATGGTGTGAGTCGTTACCGCTCCACCACTTACCGACTCGATGCTAACGCGATGACGACGCCATGCGTTGAAGCCAACGACTGTACACAAAAGCCATGACAAGGTGAATGGGGAAAAACCACCGAATGACCTTGAAGCGACATGGTTACACGCGCAACCGACAACTGAGCACAAAGGCTTTTTGTGTCAAACCGCGTTCAGCCAACTTGCAAAGGCGGCATTCATCCCCATTGAACCGAAGTCCCGTACAACCGTCTTAGCCCTATCACTGCTGGTTTGGGCGTTTGCTAAGCTGAAGACAGTAACCGGCGTTTTGACGTGCTTGTCAGCGCCAATTATTCCGGAATGGTTCAACAAGGAGTCGCCTCATGTTTTGCCCTACCTGTAAGAACGTCAACCTGGCTATTGCCGACCGCCAGGGTATTGAAATCGACTATTGCCCGCAGTGCCGCGGCGTTTGGCTGGACCGGGGTGAGCTGGACAAGATCATCGAACGTGCTGCCGGCGCACCTTCCGCTCCGCCACAAACGGCGCCGCGTTATGCCACTCACGAAAACCCGGTGCATCATCAGCACAGCTCGCCGACACCGCATTACAAGAAAAAGAAATCGAGCTTTCTTGACGATTTGTTTGATTTCTGACGCGAATTAAAAAACCGCTCGACCAATAAAAATGAAAAAAATCGCCCTGATCACTGGCGCCAGTCGCGGCATTGGCGCCGCCACGGCCCTCACGTTGGCAAAGAAGGGTTATGCCCTGTGCATCCACTATCGACGCAACCGGCAAGCCGCCGAATCAGTACTCGCGACGGCAAAAAAGCTGGGCGTAGACGCCTTCATCGCACAGGCTGATATCGCGCAAGAGCAAGAAGTGGTGAGGTTATTCGAGCAGATTGATCAGCAGCTCGGCCGGTTAACAGCGCTGGTCAACAACGCCGCGATACTGCTGCCACAAACGCGCGTTGAGCAGATGTCGGCCGAACGCATCAATCAAATACTGATGAGCAATGTCACCGGCAGTTTTATTTGTTGCCGGGAAGCGATCAAGCGCATGTCTATCGCACATGGCGGTCAGGGCGGCGCGATTGTCAATGTTTCATCGGTCGCGGCGCGCACCGGTTCACCGAATGAATATGTTGATTACGCGGCCAGCAAAGCCGCGCTCGATGCCTTGACCAAAGGTTTGTCGCTGGAAGTGGTGCAACAAGGTATTCGTGTTAATGCTGTACGGCCCGGATTTATTTACACCGAGATGCATGCCGATGGCGGTGAACCAAATCGCGTTGAGCGATTAAAAAACAGCATTCCGATGCAACGCGGCGGTCAGCCGGAAGAAGTCGCCGCAGCGATTGCCTGGCTGCTGTCGGATCAGGCTTCTTATGTCACTGGTTCGTTTATTGATGTCGCTGGCGGTCGATAACTTACCCAATCAGTAAATCCGATCGATCACTGAACCATTTCCGTATCAATGGCTGAGTAAATCAATCGAAGGAACGTGCCGTGCTACGTCTTATTCTGATTACCCTTAGCTTGCTTGGCATTAGCGCCTGCACTGGTTTGCCGAAGAATGTCGAACCCGTGAAACCGGTTAGCGTTGAGCGCTATGTAGGTATCTGGTATGAAATCGCCCGGATGGATCATTCGTTCGAACGGGGTTTGAGTCAGGTGACTGCCACTTATACTCTGCGCGATGACGGTGGCATCAATGTGCTGAATCGTGGCTATAACGCCGAGAAAGGCGAATGGAATCAAGCGGAAGGGAAAGCCTATTTTGTTGATGACAAAAGCGTTGGCCACCTGAAGGTGTCGTTCTTTGGCCCCTTCTACGCCTCGTACGTGATATTTGGTCTTGACCGACAAGACTATCAGTGGTCGTTCGTAACCAGTTACAACGCTGAGTATGTGTGGTTACTTGCTCGAACCCCAACGGTTTCTGACGAACTAAAGCAGCGCTTTGTGCAGGAGGCCAAGGCCATCGGTGTCAATACCGACGAGCTGATTTGGGTTGAACAGAAACCGGAATAAATGGCCCAGCGATCAAACGCTGGGCATATTTCTCGCGTAATAAATTTCCTGCATTTCCTTGTGCAGCAACGCCGTAATGCGTTCGCGCTCGGCTGCACTTAAGTCTTCCGGTTTGGCATTGAACAGATAATGCTTCAGATCGAATTCCTTCAGCATCATCTTGGTGTGGAACAAGTTTTCCTGGTAGACGTTGACATCGAACAGGTGATAAAGCGATTTGATGTCGTCGGTCATGAAGTTCTGAATCGAATTGATTTCATGATCGATGTAATGCTTGATGCCGTGGACGTCACGAGTAAAGCCACGTACCCGGTAATCGATGGTGACGATATCAGAATCGAGCTGGTGAATCAGATAGTTCAAGGCACGCAGCGGTGAAATGACGCCACAGGTCGATACTTCAATGTCAGCACGGAATGTACAGATACCCTCATGCGGATGCACTTCAGGGTAGGTGTGCACGCAGATATGGCTCTTGTCGAGGTGGGCGACAACGCTGCTGGTCAACGGACCCGGATGTTCGGAGGTATCGACTTTTTTCGGGTCGATCGGTTCTTCGCAGATCAAAATGGTGACTGACGCGCCTTGCGGGTCGTAATCCTGACGGGCGACGTTCAGGATATTGGCACCGATGATCGACACGGTTTCTTTCAGGATTTCGGTCAGGCGCTCAGCGTTGTATTGCTCATCAATGTAAGCAATATAGCCATCGCGATCATCCGGGGTTTTCGCATAGCAAATATCGTAAATGCAGAACCCCAGGCTCTTTGTCAGGTTATTGAAACCGTGCAATTTCAGTTTATTCAAAACCGCCTTACCTCAAAAACAGCGCTTAAAAAAGTACCCTTTTGTGAATCATCTTTAGCGCGAATCCTGCCCCCCTCTCCCCAACCCCTCTCCCACAAGGGGAGAGGGGCTCTCAACTCCGTTTTCTTGCGGAGTCGATGGCGTGGATTTGCGCGATCAAAATTGATTAAGTCTTTAATGCTTCCAGCAAATACTGCGGCAGAGCAAAGCTGCCGACATGGATGGCCGGGTTGTAGTAACGGCAGCGCAAGCCGCTTTGCGCGTAGCGCTCAGCAATAACCGCTTGCGCCTGCTGACGCAATGCCGAATTTTGGCTGGCCCATGCAAAGCTCATGATGCCACCGTAATAGGTCGGCACCGCCGCCTGATAAAACGACACATCAGCAAAGTAGTTGGAGAGCTTTTTGTGGCTGCCGATGGCCTCATCGAGCTGCAGAAACGCCACACCATTCTGGGCAACAAAAATGCCGCCATCGTTCAGGCGATGCTTGCAGCCTTCGTAGAATTGCGAGGTAAACAAGCTTTCGCCGGGGCCGATCGGGTCCGTGCAATCGGAGATAATCACATCGAATTTTTCATTCGATTGATTGACGAACTCGACACCGTCGGCAATGACCAGATTCAGACGCGGGTCGTCATAGGCGCCAGCAGAGTGATTTGGCAGATATTGTTTGCAGAACGAGACGACCTCAGCATCGATTTCGACCATCGTGATCTGCTCGACGCTTTTATGTCGGCAGACTTCGCGCAACATACCGCCATCGCCACCGCCAATGATCAACACCCGCTTGGCATTGCCATGAGCGAGCAATGGCACATGGGTCAGCATTTCGTGGTAAATGAATTCGTCGCGCTCGGTCGTTTGCACCACGCCGTCGAGCGCCATGATCCGGCCCATCTTGGCGTTTTCAAAAATGATTAAATCCTGGTGCTCGGTTTTATTGTGGTACAGCGTTTTATCTACCGAGAAGTACTGACCGAAGCTGGGGTGCAGGGTTTCGTACCAATAGTTTTTGTCAGTCATCAGCGCGCCACCTGGTTGAATCGATTGCTCAATCGCGATGGAAATTACCGGCATCTCAACGGCTGCCGGCCGGGGGTAACAACAGGCGCGCAAGTGTACCCGCGCAGCTCGGTAGGGACCAGCAAGAATTGGCGGCCAGTGTCCGCTTTCCCTGGCGTATGGACATCCATACCGCTACGAGAGGTGCATCGTTATTCAGATTCGCACTGGCTCTATTGTCGTCGCTGCCAGCATTGATGGCCGTTGCTCATCGCCAGCACGCAAGCGCTGCTCAATCTGATCGAGCAGATGCAGACGACCGTCATGGCTCTCGACAATCGCTGAACGGCTCTCTACCCAATCACCAGTATTCAGATAATGCACGCCCTGATCGTGCAGGCTTTGTGGATAGTGAATATGCCCGCAGATAACGCCATCACAGGCTTTCTCACGCGTGGCGTTGATTACCACCGAGCTGAACTGCTCGATGTAACGGCGCGCGGCCGGCGTGCGTTCTTTGATGCGGCGGGTGAACTGCACGCTGGCTTTTTGCTGCCGGCGCCTGCGCGCATTCACCCAGCTTTGCAATGACACCAAACCGTCGTTGAGTTTATCCCCAAGCCATTCCAGCGCTGGTGACAGTGTCATCTGATGATCGAAACGATCACCATGAATCAGCCAATAGCGTTTGCCAGCGGCAGTCGTGTAGACGTGCTCATGTTGAATCTGAATATTTTCGTGGCGCCAGTGCCGGAATTGCCTTAGCGCGCAATCGTGATTGCCGGGAATCAGCATGATCTGCACGCCGGCCCGCGCTTTTTTCATGATGGTTTTCAGGATGCGGCCATGCTGGGTTGGCCAGTAGGACTGCCGGCTCATTGCCAGCAAATCGACGATATCACCGAGCAGGAATAATTGTTGAAATGAGGTTTGCTCCAAAAAGTGGAGCAGGTTTTCTGCCTGACAACTCCGGGTTCCCAAATGCAGATCCGACAGAAACACCGACCGAACACCCGTATGCAATAACTCGCGCATTGCCACACCTCGCTGAACGAAGGTCCGTTGGCCGCGACAATATCGGTTTTGCATGAAGCTTTCGTTACTGCTGTATGAGCATTTACTTACAGTGCATTGCCTATCTTTTCGTTTTGTGACGAAGCCAGTGATCGGCGTGTGACAAAAATGGAGATCGGGATCATCAGTTTGCCATTCTCCGATCACAAACTTTTCTCTGCTCTGCGTTGCACCTTTTGAGTGAACCTCAATACATATTCTACCGAGTCATACCCGCGTAGGTGGGTATCCAGAGTACTTCAACATCATTGGATTCCCGCCTACGCGGGAATGACAGCTAATTTTTCCTTGCACAAACCTGACTTAATCAAACCGTCATCTGTCTGTCATCGCGGATAAACAGAGTCAGCTCAGAGTGATAGTCATTAATGATGGAGGTTCGCATGATTCTGCAACAGTCCGCGACCGATGGTCGCTATGTAATTGGCATTGCCGAAGACGCATCGGTGATTCGTGACTTGCAAACGATGCGCTACCAGATTTTCGCGCTGGAAATGGGTGCGGATATCGCCAGTAACGACCAGCTCGATCGCGACCCGTTTGACGATCATTGCCAGCATTTATATGTTTGGGATCAAGCCAATGATCAATATGTCGCCTGCACCCGGCTACTCAATCGCGAATCGGCCAAGGCTGCTGGCGGTTTCTACTCGCAAGGCGAATTCCTGCTCGACGAGGTGCTGGCCCTTGAGGGTGAAGTGTTGGAAATTGGCCGCACCTGTGTTCATCAGGATTATCGCGATGGTGGCGGCATTGCGTTGCTCTGGCAGGGCTTGGCGAAACTGATCAAGGACTCCGGCGCACAATATCTCTTTGGCTGTGCTTCCGTGCCTTATCGCGGCGATGGCACGCATATTTCCACGTTGATGCAACGTTTGCAGAGCTATTACCTGCCGGAGGAGTTGAAAGTGCGCGCCACCGACCCGGTGACGCTGGTTTCACCGCCGGAAAATGTCGATGCCGCGATTCCTCCGCTTTTGAAAGCCTATTTGCGCCTTGGCGCTAAAGTTGGCAGCGAAGCTTGCCTTGATGAGCAATTTGGTGTCGCCGATGTGTTTGTGCTGCTGAACACCAGCCAACTCAATGCTCGCTATGCACGCCATTTCCGAGCCGCGCTGTAATTCTGCTGACGAGGCAATTGAGGCATCGACTTCGGTCGATGCCCTACCCTCTTTCGATCCAATTGCGTTTGCCAGTTTGCAAGGTGTCGCGCGTCCCTATCGAAGCACTTCGTCAACCAATGCAAGCGATGACACTCGCTGGCGTCAGCTCTGCCGTGCCGTATTGGTGTTTCTACTGATCCTTGCCGGCGTATTGCTCGTTTCCATCGGTTTGCTGCTGACCTGGGGCCGGCATCCAGAGCGCATCGTGCAACCATTCAAACAACGTTGGATGCGCCTGCTGTGCAAAGTTATGAACGTACGGATTACCCAGCATGGTGAACCGGCTGCCGGCCCCATTCTGGTTGTTGCCAATCACGTTTCCTGGCTTGATATTCCAGTACTTAGCGCACAAGTGCCGATGAGTTTTGTCGCCAAACAAGACGTATTGCATTGGCCAGTGGTGGGCATGTTGGCGAAATGTGCCGGCACGCTGTTTATTGGCCGCGGCCGTAGCGCCAATCGTCAGAACGTGTCCGCCGTCAATGAAGAAATGAGCGAGCGGCTTGATAATGGTCGTCGCATGGTTATTTTTCCGGAAGGCACGACTACCGATGGTCGCCAGGTCCAACGTTTTCATCCACGGTTGTTCAACGTCGCCTGCGCCAATCATTATCCGGTACAACCGGTGGCGATTCGCTATCGCGGCATCGCCGCTGATGCGGCCCCCTTTATTGGCGAGGATGAATTCCTACCGCACTTATGGCAGTTGCTGAAACACCCGGTGTTGGAAGTCGAAGTCTGCTGGCTACCGGCTGTACCGGCAGGCGAAGAGCCGGAACCATTGGCCGAACTCACGCAGAGAAAAATTCTCGACTCAATACATGGATGCTGAAGTTTTGACCCAGCCACCTGAAGGCATCGAGCAGAACACTGCCATCATTCCAAGATTGCCCGCCACTCCTCCATAACAGAGCTACCGTTCTCCCTTTGTACAAAGCTACTCAGAACCCAAACTGCTTGTCGTTGCTGGCACGCTTTTATACATCAGGGCGCTGACGCCATGTGACAGCCCTTCTGCGCTAACCAGGAGAGCTGATATTGTAGCGGTTGATCACAACGCGCCGACTGGCCCTGTCGCTTTTTGCCATGTCACTCCCTTGATAATAGAGGGAGACAATCGACAGTAATTGACCAACGCCTAAAAGCTCTGCGATGACTCCAATGTTTTTTGGTCGTGGGAAATGTCCTGGCGCTCAACAACCAAGCCATTGTCATTGGCGTTTTTTTAGGCATGTAAATATCACCATTGCGAAGAGAATGGGTATTGAACAATAGTTCGAGAGCGTTTCGAAACGCTGTGCTTTGAATCTTGAGGAGGGAACGATGCAGGAAAGACTGGCGAGTGTGAAATCCATGCGCATCATTTACTCGTTGATCATAACAACGATACTGAGTGGCTGTGTTAGCTTTGCACCTACGCAGAAACCGGATGAAGCCTTGAGCGGCGAAAAGTCTTACGTCTACGGACAGTTCTACCTTGAGGATTCTAAAGGCGCGCTACACATGAATATGGGATTGATCATCGAGAACCTGAAAACAAAAAAACGAACAAATATGCCTTTTTCAACGGACAGAAAGCCGACTCTTATCTCATTGGAACCTGGTGAGTACAAGGTAAAAGGGTTGGTTTATGCAAGCGCCACGAACAATGCTATCGCAGAGAATATGTTCCCCCCCTCCAAGTTGACAAAACGTTTTCTACTGGAACCTGGCAAGGCTTACTACCTTATCGACATGCATGCAAAATCCTCGACGGCACTAGGTTTTGGCTCAGCGAGCCAATCCTGGACGCTGGAATCCATACGAGATAACTTCACTGAGACTACTAACATTCTGCGGAGTGAATTTCGAGAATCAGAGAAACTGCAGTACGTACGAGCGTTATGAGATTTCTTGATGCCAAGATTGGTACACCCCTGGTTGCAAAATTTAAGAAAAACGGTTTTCGAAACTCAGGCCTCAATCTGACAGTGCTCCATAAGCGGTGCACATGGGTTTTGTAGGTTATGAGCACCGCATCAGAAACTTATACGGTGTGAATGGCAGACGATTTACCCCTCCCTCTATCAACCAATTATTCAACATCAACGCCACGAATCCGAAAAACGGTCCTCCACCACCTATGGCGATAACCAGATAATGCAAAGCGATATCGAGCACGCCAAACTTCATCAGTAAACAAACAATGTGGACTTTTGCGCGCATGGGCAGCGTTCTGTTACGAAGTGGGAGGATGGGTGTGAATTTTTACGGACGCAGTTGCGTAAAGCGTTGCGCCTGAGTGTGGATTGAGTAGGTGCGGAATCATTCGCACATTTACGCGGGCGTTAACGACATTTCGACTACGTCCGGACAAATCCGAGCCTATATGGATGTGGCGTTGATGCAGGCCGTTGTCCGAATGAATTCAGACCTACCCAGGAGCAAGTCCTGGGGAAATAAAAAACCCCGGCCGAAGCCGGGGTCAAAACGGAGCAACAACGTAGATGAATCAGACTTACTTGATCAGCGCCACTTGCTTGGCGGCGACGCTGGCTGGCAGCGGGATGTAACCGTCTTTGACAACGATTTCCTGACCCTGCTTCGACATCACCATCTTGATGAATTCCGCTTCCAGCGGAGCCAGCGGCTGGTTCGGCTTCTTGTTGACGTAAACGTACAGGAAGCGTGACAGCGGGTATTTGCCTTCAATGGCGTTTTCCGGAGAGGCTTCGACGTAACCGCTGAAGTCTTTGTCAGACAGCGGCAGAGCGCGTACGCCGGAAGTTTTGTAGCCGATGCCCGAATAACCGATAGCGTTCAACGAACCGGCAATCGATTGCACAACGGAAGCGGAGCCTGGTTGCTCGGCAACGGTGTCTTTGAAGTCACCTTTGCACAGCGCTTCTTCCTTGAAATAACCGTAGGTACCGGATACCGAGTTACGGCCGTACATCGTGATTTTTTCTTTCGCCAGGTTGCCGCTTACGCCGGCATCACCCCAAGTGTCGATGCCCTTGTCGGCGCCGCATTTGCGGTTCTTCGAGAAGATGGCGTCGACCTGTTGCATGCTCAGGCCTTTGATCGGGTTGTCTTTGTGCACGAACACGGCCAGCGCATCGATGGCAACAGCAATCTTGGTCGGCTTGTAGCCGTGTTTGGCTTCAAACGCGGCGATTTCGTTGGCTTTCATCGCACGGCTCATCGGGCCGAACGTGGCGGTGGCTTCAGTCAGGGCCGGCGGCGCCGTGGAAGAACCTTTGCCTTCGATCTGAACGTTGACGTTCGGGTATTCCTTGCGGAAGGCTTCGGCCCAGAAGGTCATCAGGTTGTTCAGGGTGTCGGAACCGATGGAAGACAGGTTGCCGGATACACCGCTGACTTTTTGATATGTAGGTAACGCGGGGTCGACTTTGCTGTCGTCGGCCGAAACGACGCTTGCTACCGACAACGCGACGGCGCTGAACGAGCAAACGAGTGTCTTCACAAACTTCATAACTTCCTCCTCATGTTGGGGTCGACTCACTTTAACGACCCTTGCTGACAGATTTATGAAAACCATATTTCTGTTTTATGACAGCTTGCATGACAGCGGTGAGCCGTCGGTAACTTAGGCTGATTTATTGCTGGCAGCGCGCGGCGCGGTTTGTCGCACCGGCGGGAACACACAGGCGAACGTACTGCCCTGACCAACCACGCTATGGATGTCCAGATAGCCGCCATGGCGCTCCAACACATGCTTGACGATGGCAAGGCCAAGGCCAGTGCCACCGACTTCGCGCGAGCGGCCGGCATCGACGCGATAGAAGCGTTCGGTCAGGCGCGGAATATGGTGGGCCTCAATACCGGGGCCGGTGTCACGCACCTCAAAGCGAACCTGCCGCTGGGTATCGATATACCAGCGCAACGTAATCTGACCGCCCGTTGGGGTGTAACGCACAGCATTGGACACCAGGTTCCAGAACGCGCTCTGCAATTCCTTCGGTGCGCCGGACAATCCAACCTGAGTTTCAATTTCCGCTTCGATTTGATGCTGGGCTTCGCCGGACAAAATCCTGGCGTCTTCAACCATCATGCACACCAATGACGGCACATCGACTTCTTCCTGGGCCAAACGGGTGCGTTCGTCATCGAGCCGCGACAGCAGCAGCAGGTCATCGACGATGGCACTCATCCGTTTGGTCTGTGCCTGCATCTGTGCCAGCGGGCGTTGATAACGCGCCAGTTTTTCATCGCCGCTGCTGAGCATCGTTTCCAGATAACCGATCAGCACTGTCACCGGCGTGCGCAATTCATGCGAAACATTGGCGACGAAGTCCTTGCGCATCTGTTCCAGCCGGGTCAGCCGGCTGACATCGCGCACCATCAGCAAGCGCTGTCTGGCCCGATAGGGACTGAAGCGGAAACTGAGCATGACATTTGGATCATTCGGCGATGGCAGAATCAATGCCTTGTTCGATGTCGGCGAGGATTCAAACTCGACAAAATTCGGGTGCCGAATCAAATTGGAAATGCGTTGGCCGACATCACGCTGCGGCATCAAACCGAGCAAGCCTTGCGCGGCTTTATTGAACCAGACGATTTCGCCGTTGGCATCAACGGCAATGGCCGCTTCCGGCAGCGAATTGGCGGAATCACGAAATTCGGCAATAACGCCGACCAAACGTTTCTTCATTTGCTGGCGCTGACGTCGGCGCAAATACAACAAATGAAAAATTTCGTTCCAGATACCCGGTACTTCCTCGGGCACCGGTCCTATCGAATCACTGAGCCAGAACATCAGCTTGACGGCGTGGTACAAATGCCAGGCCAGATAAGCCAGCAGACTGGCGATCAGGAACGTTCTGCCCTGATCGAAATTCTGGGTGATCAACCAGCCAATGAGCAAATAAGCGCCGAAAATCCAGAATTCGCGAAACGGATTCTCTGAACGTTTCATTACGGCTTGTCCGAAAACCGGTAGCCGGAACCGCGCACCGTCTGCACGAAATCCTGGACACCGGCTGGCTCCAGCGCTTTGCGCAGGCGACGCATATGCACATCAACGGTGCGCTCTTCGACAACAACCTGATGGCCCCAGACCGCGTCGAGCAGTTGTGCTCGCGAGAACACGCGCTCCGGATGCTCCATGAAAAACTGCAGCAAGCGATACTCGGTTGGCCCGAGTTTCAGTGTTTCGTTTTTTACCGATACCCGGTGACTGGCCAAATCCATGCGCAGCGGGCCGATTTCGATCATTTCATCGGGCGCGACCGTATGACCGCTACGGCGAAGTACCGCACGAATACGGGCGATCAGTTCACGCGGTGAAAACGGTTTGACCACGTAGTCATCGGCACCGGCTTCCAGGCCTTTGACCCGATCATCCTCTTCACCGCGTGCGGTCAGCATGATAATCGGCGTTTGTTCAAACTCGGTTTTCTGACGTACACGACGCGCCAGCTCAACGCCATTGGCGCCGGGCAACATCCAGTCAATCAACAACATGTCCGGCACAAAACCATCTTGCAACAGCGACAATGCACGTTCAGCCGTGCTCGCCTCCTCGACGGTAAATCCTGCTTCTTCCAACGCGAATACCAGCATGTCACGGATATCGCGTTCGTCCTCCACTACGAGCAGTTTGGCGCTCATTCAAAGCTCCTGTCTTTCTGACGTTCAGACTTTGTCTTCGTCGCTGGCAGCGTGCCGTACGTCTTTGCCCTGTACCATGTACACGACGTACTCACAGATATTGCGGGTATGGTCACCAATGCGCTCCAACGCACGCGCCGACCACATGACATCGAGTCCCGGAGAAATATTGCGCGGATTCTCGAACATGTAAGTCAGTACCTGACGGGCGATGGCATCGTATTCGGCATCGGACTGGCGTTCATCGCGCGCCGCTTTGGTGGCCGAGTTGACATCCAGGCGCGCAAACGCATCGAGCGCGGCGCGCAAGGTTTGCCGAACATGATCACCAAAATGGGAAATGGCGCCGTAATGCTGTTTGACCGGGCGGGTTGGGTCGCTGTTTTCGGAAATGTGCACGGCCATACGGGCAATTTTTTCCGCTTCGTCGCCCATCCGCTCCAGGTCGGTAATGGTTTTCATGATGGCAACAATCAGCCGCAAGTCACCGGCCGTTGGCTGACGCTTGGCCAGCGTCTTGGTGCACTGATCGTCGATTTCCACTTCGAAGGCATCGACTTGGTTGTCGCGGGTGATCACCGCTTGCGCCGCGTCGGTATCGAAAGTAATCAACGCCGTGACGGCGTCGGCAATTTGTTCTTCGACCAAACCACCCATGGCCAGCACGCGCTGACGCAGGTGTTCCAAATCTTCATTGAACTGGCGCGAAATATGTTGGCCCAGTTGTCCGCTTTCTGTCGGCATGTTCATTCACTCCTGTTGCGCTATTGCTCTGTACGGTATTGCCTTGCTACAACCAAGCTTAGCCGTATCGTCCGGTGATATAGTCTTCCGTTTGCTTCTCCGACGGATTGGTGAAAATCGTGTCGGTGTCGGTGTATTCGATCATGTCACCCAGGTACATGAACGCGGTGTAATCGGAAACACGAGCCGCCTGCTGCATGTTGTGGGTAACGATGACGATCGTGTAGTCGTTCTTCAGTTCGTTGATCAGTTCTTCGATCTTCAAGGTCGAAATCGGGTCGAGCGCTGAGGCCGGCTCGTCCAGCAGCAGCACTTGCGGTTGCACAGCAATGGCGCGAGCGATACACAGACGCTGCTGCTGACCACCGGAAAGGCCGAGCGCATTATCGTGCAAGCGGTCTTTGACTTCGTCCCAGAGTGCGGCGCCTTTCAACGCCCACTCGACCACTTCATCGAGCACCCGACGCTTGTTGATGCCCTGCAGGCGTAGACCGTAGGCGACGTTTTCGTAAATCGATTTCGGGAAGGGGTTCGGCTTCTGGAACACCATGCCGACGTTACGGCGCAGTTCAGCGACGTTGACATCCTTGCCGTAAATATTGCGGCCGTTGATCGACAGCTCGCCTTCGATACGCACGCCGTCGACCAGATCGTTCATCCGGTTGAAACAGCGCAACAGCGTGGACTTGCCGCAACCCGAGGGACCGATAAAAGCGGTCACGCGTTTTTCGGCGATCGGCAGATCGATACCATTCAGCGCGCGTTTTTCACCGTAGTACAGTTTCAGATCACGGACCTGAATGGCAATTTTCTCGTCTTCAATACGCTTTCGCTCCGGACCTTCCCGCAGCACATTGGTATCGATTTTGGAATCGGTAGTGGCGTTCATCAATGTGCTCCTGATCAGTGTTCCAATGACTTGTATTTTTCGCGCAGGCGATTACGAATTTTGATTGCGGCGACGTTCAGCAAAATGGTAACGGCCACCAGCAACAAGGCCGAGGCGTACACCAGCGGCCGGGCCGCTTCGACGTTCGGGCTCTGGAAGCCGACATCGTAAATATGAAAACCGAGGTGCATGAATTTACGCTCCAGGTGCAGGAACGGTGCGGTGGCATCGATTGGCAACGTCGGAGCCAGCTTGACCACGCCGACCAGCATCAACGGCGCCACTTCACCAGCGGCACGGGCCACGGCCAGAATCAAGCCGGTCATCATCGCCGGGCTCGCCATCGGCAGTACCGTGCGCCACAGCGTTTCAATTTTGGTGGCGCCGAGTGCCAGCGAGCCTTCACGAATCGCTTTCGGAATACGCGCCAGACCTTCTTCAGTGGAGACAATGACCACCGGCAAGGTCAGCAGTGCCAGCGTCAACGACGCCCACAGCAAACCGGAGGTACCAAAGGTCGGTGCCGGTTTCGCTTCCGGGAAGAAGGCGTTATCAATGGCACCGCCCATGTAGTAAACGAAGAAGCCCAAACCAAACACACCGTAAACAATCGATGGCACACCGGCCAGGTTGTTGACGGCGATACGGATGATGCGAACGACGGTACCTTGCTTGGCGTACTCACTCAAATACACGGCAGCGACGACGCCGAACGGCGTGACGATAATCGACATCAACAGCACCATTGTGACGGTGCCGAAAATGGCCGGAAACACGCCACCTTCGGTATTCGATTCACGCGGTTCATCGGACAGAAATTCCCAGACTTTGGCAAAGTAATGGCCGATTTTTTCCAATATATTCATCGCATTCGGCTGATACAGCCGAACGATTTTCTCGAACGGAATCCGGCGCTCATTACCTTCGGCGGTGCGCACAATCATGACGTCGCGCGCCAGTTGCTGATACAGTGCGCCAAGCTCATCCTGAACAACGGCGAAGTCGGCTTGCAGCGCTTTGCGCTGCTCCTCAATTTCGGCCAGACGAACCGGGTCGCTGACATTATTCAGCTGCATCCGGCGCTCTTCCAAACGCAACTCTTCCAGCTCGTGATTGATGTCACGCACTTCGTTGCTTTCGATTTCTTTGACCCGATCATGCAGGCCTTCGGCGCGCTGGAAGAAGTCCTCGTATTTGCTGTGCCAGTCAACACCAAGGTTCAAGCGTTCGCCGGCGGACTCGATATCAACAAAGAAGCCATAGAAATGGCCCCATTCGCTGCGCTCCAGCGCGATGATCTCTTGCGGATATTGCACGTTCTTGATAATGGAATCGGCAATCCAACGGAAATCCTGGCCATAGACATCACGATTGCCCACACGCACCAGAGTCTGCGGAACTTCTTCGCCCTGAATGATGGCGATTTCTTCGTCGACCAGGTCGCCAGCGATACGCTCGGACAACTCGCCGGTTTTCACGTCCATGACGGCAATCGAGTGCGGCCAGAAATGGGCCATGCCATTGACAGCGATTTGCAGCAACAGGCCAATGACCAACACCAGACAGATGGCGATGGCGCCGGCGTTCAACCAGACCCAGTGTTCGCCGCTGCGGAAAAATTTATCTTGCATCGTTTTGCTCCTTCAGCGGTTTACAGCGAGCCGTACTGCTTGCGCAGCCGCTGACGCACGGTTTCAGCAACGGTGTTGAAAATCAGCGTGAACAGGAACAGCACCAGCGCCGACAAGAACAGGATGCGGTAGTGCGAACTGCCGACTTCTGCTTCCGGCATTTCCACGGCGATGTTCGCTGACAGCGTACGCAAACCTTCGAACAAATTGGCTTCCATGATTGGTGTGTTACCGGTCGCCATCAGCACGATCATCGTCTCACCAACGGCGCGGCCAAGGCCAATCATCACCGCCGAGAAAATGCCTGGGCTGGCGGTGGGCAACACGACACGAACCATTGTTTGCCAAGGCGAAGCACCGAGCGCCAACGAGCCGTTGATCAGGCTTTTTGGCACACCGAAAATCGCGTCTTCGGAAATCGAGAACACGATAGGAATGACGGCAAAACCCATCGCGATACCGACGATCAGCGCGTTGCGTTGTTCAAAGTCGATACCGATATTGTTGGTCAGATAAAAACGCGCGTCGCCATTCAAGGCAAAATCTTCGAACAGATAACCGAACTGCCACAGCAGAAAGCCGGCCAGGATGATCACCGGTAACAACAGTGCCGCCTGCCAACCGTCTTTCACCAGGTGACGAATGCCTTTCGGCGCGTGATGCCACAGCAGACCAAAGCCGACCATGACCAGTGGCATCAGCAGCAAAATCGCAAACGTGCCGGCGAGGTTGTCCTCGACCACAGGCGCCAGCCAGAGTCCCGCAACAAAACCGAGAATGACCGATGGTAATGAGGCCATCACTTCCACCACCGGCTTGACCATTTGACGCATCTCCGGCGCCATGAAATAGGCGGTGAAAATGGCGCCGCAGATGCCGATGGGCAACGCGAACATCATCGCGTAGAACGCCGCCTTCAAGGTACCGAATGCCAGCGGCATGACGTTGAATTTTGGTTCGAACTCATCACTGCCGGAAGACGACTGCCAGGTATAAGCTGGCTCTTCGTAACTTTCGTACCAGACCTTGGTCCACAGTGCCGACCAGGAAATATCCGGGTGTTCGTTGTCGATGTCGTAACGGCGCAAACGACCATCCGGGTCGACCGTGATCAACAATTTGGAACTGGAATTCAGCGTCATCGACGCCGGCAGCACCGGCAAATCCTGATCCAACACTTTGCGATGCGAGGTGGTGTAGAAAATGCCGAAATGCCCTTGCTCGTCGATGGCAACAAAACCTTTGCGACGTGGCTCCGGCACAATCATTTTTACCGGATTCTTCGACAGCTCGAAGCTTCGCACTTTGCGCAGTTCGTTGGTGTTGAATTCATTGCGATGACGGAACCACTGGGTGATGGTGCCGGAACTGTCACCGGCCAACAGCGAGATGCCGCCCATCAGGAATTCGAGTTCAGTCAGTTGCACATTGGGTGCGGTCAAACGGGTGATCGCCAGTTTTTCTGCCGGTGATTTGCGCAAATCCCAGGACTCGACCGCGCCATCTTCCGACGCGGCAAACAAGTAATTGCCATCCGGCTCAATCAACAGAAAACGAATATCGACGGTGCTGTTCAGCGCTTCGGCCGGCTCGTGCTCCAGCGTCATGCTGTCATCGAGAAACGAGGTTTCGGCAGCAAAACGAAACACCTGAACGTTACGGGCACTGGTTTGCGCCACCAGCTTGAATTCTTCTTCATCGCCGGCGCCGGCCAAAGCCAACATCGGCTCTTCACTTTCCCACAATTGAATGAATTGCTCGCCAAACGGGAAGGCAATGACCGGATGCACCGTGCGGTTCTGCTCGGCGTCATAGCTGACGGTGGTGGACAACGTTACCAACAACACCGAGTGATCGGAAAAGCCCAGCGCGTAGAGCTTGCTGTGCCGGTTGATCGTGGCAACGCTGACCAGCGTTACCCCCTCGGCCAACGATAACACCTGACTCTTGATGCGGGCGCCGTTATCGACCTTGGTTACTTCGATGTGGCCCGCCGGCGTCAGCTGGAACAACAGCTCACCATATTCATCGGTGCGGGTAAAACGGGAATCGGCCTCGACCGACACCGGCACCTGCTCAACCGCTTCCATCTCAGCCGATTCGAAAATCGGCAGCACCACGGAAAACAGGTAACCGAAAATCAGCAGTACCGCAAAAATGACCGCAATGCCGCCAACGGCAATGCCGTATTTGGCCAGGCGATCTTTGACTTGACGGCGCGCGTGACGGCCCGAGGCGGTCTGGGCATCGAGTAAGGCCCGCACCTGTTGTCGTACGTCAATGTCTGACATGTAGAAGCTCCCGTAGTCTTGCCGGCATGGTAAAGGCTCGATGTGACGGAATTGTTACAGTGCGCCTGAACACTGTCATATTTATCCGGCCAAGTTGATAACCGCCTGATTAGTATTATCTTTCTTGACAGCGCACGGCGAGAAAACGCGCTTTTCCGGTAGTCCGCGGCCGCCAGTATTGCAGCACGGCACAGGCGCTCAAGAGTATAGATGACAACGACTGCGAAGCCCTTCCCGGCGTCATCTTCCGATCTTCAAACTGTCATGTATCGGTCACATTGGTGCTAGAAGATAGCCGCCAGGTCACCGATACAACTGTTCGGACCAAAGCGAACGAGAGTTCGCCATAAAAACCTACAGGAGATTTTCATGAATACTCGTTTGACTCTGATCGCCGCCACCCTCGCGGCCCTGAGCGCCCCGAGCTTCGCCGGCTCCGCTCTTGAGCTGTACGGCAAAATCAACGTTACTGTGGAAAGCGAAGACAGCGATGCCAGCGGTGACAAAGTTAAATTGGTCAGCAACGCTTCGCGTTTCGGTATCAAGGGAGACCTGGGTATCAGCGAAGGTTTGGAAGCCTTCTACCAGCTCGAGTGGGAAGTGGACCCGGCTGATGCCGACAAAGGTTCGAACGACAACATCAAGTCGCGTAACCAAATCGTCGGTCTGAAAGGCTCCGCCGGTAAAGTGTTTGCCGGCCGTCACGACACGCCGCTGAAAGTCGCCCAGAACAAGGTTGACCTGTTCAACGACTACGTTGGCGATATCAAGACCATTTTCAACGGCGAAATCCGCGCCAGCAACATCATCCAGTACAGCACCCCGGAAATGGGCGGCTTTGGTGTCAACGTTGCTTCCGTTCTGCAGGAAGGCAAAAACGGTAACGACGGCGCTTTTGATGCGACCTCCTTGTCGGTCGAGTGGAGCAACAAGAATGTTTACGTCGCTGTTGCCCAGGATTCCGGCGTAGAAACCTATGCCGGCGGTGCTGAAGACATCGACACGCTGCGCGTTGTTGGTCAGTTCAAACTGGGTAACTTCCAAATCGGCGCCCTGTGGCAAGAGCGCGAAGCCGCTACCGATGACGACGGCATGCTGTTCAGCTTGGCCTACAAAGCCGGCGACCACACCTTCAAAGGTCAGTTCGGCGAGTCCGACATTCTGGCCCAAGGCGGCGAGTCGACCTCGGTAGGTTGGGACTACAAACTGGCCAAGAACATCCAGACCACCGTTTTCTACACCATGTACGAAAACGATGGCGCCAACAGCGGCAAGGACAACCTGGGCCTCGGCCTGGAAGTGAAATTCTAATTTCACTTTCGTCCTGACAAAGAAGGGGCTCATCGCAGCCCCTTTTTTCATGCTGTAACAAAACGACTATGATGCTGGCCGAACCGGCACTAAAAGAGGAATGGAGCGATGCGTACGTTTTTGCTGCTGATGGGATCGCTGGCCAATACCGTGATGGCCGCACAATTGATTGTGCCGGAAGCCTACGATGTACTGTCCGTCAATGGCGTCGAGCAGGGCATGAGCTTGATGCGCAAAAAGGAAATTGCGCTGCAACCGGGCCAGAACGTCATCGTGCTCGAATACGACGAGATTTTTGATAGTGAAATCAATGACTCGCACGACTCGATTCGCTCACAACCCTACGCGCTGGTGTTCACGATTAGCGCCAATCAGGATTTGCGTTTGCATTCGCCGGGCATCAAATCGCGCGAGCAAGCCGAAAGCTACGCCAAGGCACCAACGTTCCGAGTGGAAACCCTCAGCGGACCGCGGGTTGAGTATCAAGCCTTTCCGGCCAAGGACTTGAGCCTGGCCATCAACCAACCACCGACCACGGTGGCGCCGCCGGTCACCACGCCCCCTCCGGGCAAAACGCCACGCATGCCTTATGTGACCGAGCCGTCGAGCAACAACACCGCGACGCCGCCCGCGCAACCCGACGCGCTACAAATGCTGCAGTTCTGGTGGAGCCAGGCCACACCGGAACAGCGCCAGCAGTTTTTGCAACAGATCCAGGCCAACAACCCGGCGATTCGTCAGCAATAAAACGCAAACGGCCAGGAAAAGTTTTGTAGGTCCGGATTTATCCTGAGGGATCCGGACACCAACCAAAATCATCACGCCGAGCGCGACACCTCGCCACCAATTTGCGCGCTCGGTTGACCAAACAAATAGCCTTGGCCGCCATGCACGCCGAGTGTCAGCAGCTTCTGCCACTGCGCTTCGGTTTCGACGTTTTCGGCCAGTACGATGGCACCGGTCGCGGACGCAACGGCCGCCAACCCCCGGACAAAATCCTGATTGGCGGCATCGGTTTCGATGTCATGTGTCAGGCTGCGATGCAATTTCACAAAACGGTACAAGCCAGGCCGCAGGTAATTGGCCGAGTACTGCGGTTGCCCCACATGCTCAACGGCCAAACCACAACCGCAGGCATTCAAGGCTTCAAGAAAACCGAGTACGTCGGCATTCAGATGTGAAGCAATATGTTCGCCGACTTCAAACACCACGCGCTCAGCCAACGGCCGGTTTTCAGCCAAGTGCTCCAATAACCATTGCCGGAAGGTGTGGTCGTGCACGGCATCGGAAGACAGATTGATGGACAGCATACTGGTCTGCTGCGGACCGAACAGCAATGCTTTCAGCACCCGATCACAAACCTGACGATCGAAGGCGACGGCGAGCCCAACCCGGTGCGCCATCGGCAGAAAAGTCGCAGCCGTAAACAACTCGCCCTGATCACCGGGCACGCGCGACAACACTTCGTAAAAAGCGATACGTCGATCGTGACCGAGCACCACCGGATGGTAATGAAATACCGCCTGACGTTTTTCGATCACACGCTCCAGCAATGAGCGCCAGCGCACCCGGCCCATGATGCTGCTCGGCTGAATTTCACCTTGCTCGAACATATGCCAACCGAACTGGTGGCTTTGTTGTTGGGCAAAGCGCAGGGCCATATCGGCTTCGGCCATCCGATGATAAGCCTCATCGCCGGAGCGATAACTGACGACGCCCATGTGCAGACAGCGGGCATCCGGATTGGCCGATTTCAGCCCCGACACCAGCACTTGCGTTTCGCGCAGCAGTTTGCGGCAGAAGGTATCCATATCGCGGGCGCTGATACCGGGCAGCAGCGCGGCAAAATTATTGTCGTCGCGCCGGGCCAGAATCGATTGCGAAAACTCACGCAGATGATGCTGAATCAGCACGACCAATTGTTCGACAAACTGCTGTTGTGCGGAAGCATCTTCAAACGGTTCGCCGACATCGAACAAAACAATGGTGCCGGTGACATTAGCGTCGCGATCATTGAGCAAGACATCAAGATGCGCATCGAAATAAGCGCGATTGCCCAGCCCAGTGTGACTGTCGACAAAGGAACGGCGGCGCACCTGATCGATGGCCGTCACCTGCGCCTTGGCCATTTGCTGCACTTCGTTCAGCAGACGCTGAATCGCCGCGCCGGTCACATAGCTCGACTGGATATTGAGTGCCACCGGGTCACGCTCGCCGTCGATGATACGCTGCGCCACCTCACGCACCTCGCGCACACCGCGCAGCAAGCGCCAGAGCCACCAACCGCTGAGCAGACTCAACGCCGCCCAGACACCGGCCAAGGCCAGCCACCAGCGCCACCAGCCAAACAAGGTCCGCTCCGTCAGCACCACCTCCAGCCGGCCTTCGCCATCGGGCAGCGGCACCGGCAGCTTCAAGCGGCTGCTGTTGGTGGGAATCAACGGTGTCGAGGGCGGGAAGCGCTCCAATACCTCGCCATTCTGCGCATACAGCGTCAGTTGTATCAGCTGGGTTTCATTGATCAGGCGGGCAAAACTGGCCCGACGCGCCGCAACGTCCTGCCAGGCGGCCGGGCTGCGGCTGTCCACCAACAGCTGGCTGACCACCGGGTCCAGCGTCGGCATTTGCTGCAGGCGCTCGGCGTAAAAGCCCAGCAACAGCGTCAGCAGCAACAAAATGGTGGCCATCAATAACCACAACTGGCGGAAAAGCGGCATGCACGTTCTTCGAATTTGATGGGGTGCTGATAACTATAGAAGCAAACGTGGCAATCGGTGCCAGTTAGCGCGCTGTTTCGCCGTTTTTTTGCGCTGAACTTCCCCGCAGAGGTTAGGTCGCTATACTTATCGCTAACGCTGACCATCAGAGTGCAGTTGATGTCGCGAGTTCTCGGGTTGCTGTTGTTGTGTTTCGGTTGGGCTTGCCCGACGTTGGCCAATCAGGTCAGCGTCTGCGAGAACAACGAACAGTACCCGCCATTCCGCTGGTATAGCCAAACGACCAGCGGCGAGCAAACCGTGCAGGGCATTGGTCTTGCGGTGCTGCAACATATCCTGGACAAACATCAATGGCGTTATCAGATTGAGTTCATGCCGATTCGTCGCTGCCTGCGCGAGGTTGCCAGCGGACAGCAATTCCAGTTGATGATCAGCAGCTCACGCAGTGCCGAGCGCGAACAACAATATTTGTTCAGCGACCCGTACTTCTACGTGCACTTCTCCGCTTACTACCTGGAAAGCCGCTTTCCCAACGGCATTCAATTCACCGACAACCTGCAATTGCGCGCATTCAGGATTTGCGGCATCAACGGCCACAATTTTTCGATGTTTGATCTGAAACCGGAAAATCTCGATATGGGCGCCGAAACCATTACCGGTGCCTTCGACAAACTGAGACGTGGCCGCTGCGATGTATTTGCCTATAACTCCGATGTCGTCAACGGCTTGAAATATGTCGGCTGGCGTTTGAGTGACTTTCCGGAAATTCGCGCCACCGAATTGAGTTACTTGCCGAAATGGCCATTGGTCATGCTGATCAGCCCCAACATGCCTGATGCACACCGACTGCAACAAACCATCAACCAGGAGTTGGCGGCCATGAAACAAGATGGCCGCCTGATGCAAATCATTCGCACAGTCTACCCGGAAACCCGTGAGCTGCAGTGGTGAGCCACGGCACTACTTATTGCCGAATTGCTGTTGATACCACTGCACGATGATTTTCGTCGCCCGCGGGCTGAAACTCTCGGTCAGTTGAGCGTATTCCTCGGTGCTGCCATTCTCCGTCGTCTGGAACATGTGATTGAGATTTGCCATCAGTTCGACGCGGACTTTGCTATTACCTGCGGCTTTAAGCGTCGCCGCCAAAGCCTGCAGATTTTCATTGGCCGGCACCTGCACATCCTTGTCACCATTCAACAACAATACCGGCACAGTCACCTTGCTCCAGTCTTTTGCCGGTTGCGATGCCAAAATTGAATACAGACCATCCGCTTCGGCATTTTGCAGATTCAGTGTGTAACTCGGCGCGCCCCACTGCTGATAAATGGCTTTATCGTCAGCGTTCAAACCAGCCAGATACTGTTTCAGTTGCGTGGTGCGGGCCGTGTCGTCCGGCGCATCAAGCAAAATGCGGTAATAGCGCTCGGCGATCTGCTGTAAGCGTTTTGCTTGTTCCACACTCGCGCCTTTGGCCAAGGTCTCGGTGCCATCCTGCAGCACGATCGCATCAATGCCATCAAGTCCAACGCCGCTCAACGAAATAACGAAATCAAAACCGCTGCGACTGGCGGCAATGGCGGCAACATGTGAGCCTTCGCTATGGCCGGCAACGCCGATACGTTCAATATTGATGTCATCACGCTGGGCTAGAAAGGCGAACGCTGCCGATAAATCGCTGGCAAAGGTTTCGGCGGTCGACGAGGCATAATCACCATTCGATTGACGAACACCGCGTTTGTCAAAACGCAATACAGCAAACCCCTGTTCGACCAATTGCTCGGCCAGGGCCTGATAAGGACGATGCGGCCCCACTTGACCATCACGATCCGATGGTCCACTGCCCTGTGCGATCACGATCACCGGTGGTTTTTTCACGCCTTTTGGTTTACTGAGCGTACCCGCGAGAAAAATTCCCGACTGCTGACCGGCAAACTTTACCAACTCGTTACTACCGTGTTTACCATCAGTCAAACGAAATGGCTCAAACGCGCCGTCAGGACAAATATGCAAAGGCAAATCGATGCCTTGATGCAAGGTGCCACGCAGGCATCCATTTTCTGCTTTCTCGGTTTGTACCTGTGCCCCCAACACCGGTAAGCTGAAGCGCATGCCCAACTCGGTAATCTGTAAATCGGAGACTGGTAGCACATCGACGCCCTGCGCCGGGCTTTGGGCGTTGGCCGTCAGATAACCGCCGTGATCGAACAGTTCCAGCGCAAACGGCAATTCTTGTTTATCGGGCAATACCATTTGCCCTTGCCAGCGTTGAAGCTTTACTTCATTGCTGTTAGTGGCTGCTGAAACCGTCGATATCGACAACATCACGGCCAGACTGACCCATGAACGATTACGCATAAAATTTCCCCATTTAAGATCACGCGACGTAGCGGACAGTTGCCGCTTCGATGACGGCGCCACGATAGCGAGCACCTAAACCAACAGGGATTGCCGGATGTAAATAAAAATGTAAACGCGCTGTCTGTGGAAATATTTATTGCGACATTGACCATGCCTCAATGACGAAAAACTGAAAAACTGAAAAACGTTTCTGAAAAATTTCGGGCAAAAAGAAACGCCCCGCAGGGCGTTTCTTTTTTGAATTGAGGGGATCAGAACGGAATATCTTCATCAAACGGCGGATCATTGAAGCCCTCATCGGCCATCGCCGGAGCCGGTTGATTCGAGGCTGGACGACGAGCAGGCTGTTGGTTGCCGCCACCGCCGTAGCTGCCGCCACCTTCATCATAAGAAGAGGAACCGCCGCCGCTGCGAGCGCTGTCGAGCATTTGCATTTCGTTGCAGCGGATTTCGGTGGTGTAATGTTTCTGACCGTCTTTTTCCCACTGACGGGTACGCAGGCTGCCTTCGATATAGACCTTCGAGCCTTTG
The DNA here is from genome assembly GCF_009756665.1 of Permianibacter aggregans. Classification (GTDB taxonomy): domain Bacteria; phylum Pseudomonadota; class Gammaproteobacteria; order Enterobacterales; family Permianibacteraceae; genus Permianibacter; species Permianibacter aggregans. The sequence continues at coordinate 3,288,731 of NZ_CP037953.1, read as the reverse complement.
CGCAGGTATTCACCCATGATTTGCGCCAAACGGCCATAGGCGACAACGCGGTGCCATTCGGTGATTTCTTTCGGTTCACCGGTTTGCTTATCTTTCCAGCTTTCGCTGGTCGCTACGGTTAAGTTAGCGATGGCGTCACCACCGGGGGTGTAACGCACTTCCGGATCGCGGCCCAAATTGCCGACGATGATGACTTTATTGACTCCACGAGATGCCATGGGGTGAATCCTCTGGTTTGGTCTTTCCGTGCGTGCCGGGCGTTTCGGATTTGGCCTGGCACGTCCCTTGGAGGCGCTTGGCGCCTTGCCGCGCATGCTAACACTGTTTGCAGGATTGCTCGATATCGCCCCATCCCGAATCCGGGATTCGCCTACACGAAAAGTTTCCCGATTTCGGGACGGACACCGCCTCGATTCAAACAGAAAATCGCAGTAGCCCTTTAAATTCAACACGTTAGATAGTTGGCACAAGACTTGATAAGAAATAGACCAATGCCTGTTCACTCAATGGAATGCCATGGACACGAAACGTCCGACCAAGAAAAAACTACCGAAGTGGCTGCTGCCGACGCTGGCACTGGTGCTACTGCCCGTTGCCGTCTGGACCCTGCGTGAGCGCAGCAGCGGTGCCGGCTATCCGGTCGCCAAGGCCAGCCTCGCCTACGGCACCGTGACGAAAGGGCCGCTGCGGGTCGAAGTGCTCGGCAATGGTCTGTTGTTACCGGCCACGGTTGCGCAAGTCAGCAGCCAAAGTGCCGGTACCGTCGATAGCGTGCACGCCAAACCGGGACGGCTGGTTAAAGCCGGCGAGCTGTTGCTGAACATGAGCAATCTGGCGTTGCTGCAAGCGGCCGAAGAACTGCGCTGGGCCTTGGCCGCTCAACAAGCTGAGGTCGCTGCGCTTGCCGTGCGTTTACGCAACGAACAACTGACGTTGGAAACCAGTGTCGTCAAATCGGAATCGGCCTGGCAGGCCGCGAGTTTGCAATTCCAAGCTGAGGCGCGCTTGATCGCCGAGCATGGCCAGGTGATAGCCGATGTCGACCATCAACGCAGTCGATTGACCGCCGAACAATTACAAAAAACGCTGGAAATTGAGCGGCATCGGCTACAACAGTTCAGCGCGACGATCAAAGCCGAAAAACAAGCGGCCGACGCCAAACTCGAACAAACCCGCCAGCAACTGCAACGCGCCGAACAGCAAGTGGCAGCGCTGGCCGTGCGCGCACCTATCGATGGCGTGGTGCAAACCATCAGTGTTGAACCCGGACAGCGCGTGGATATCGGCGTCACCGTCGCGAAAGTCGTGGACCCGCAATCGCTGTATGCCGAATTGAAAATTCCGGAACAACAGGCGCGCGATTTGGCGCTCGATCAGCGCGCCGAAATCGATACCCGCAATGGTTTGGTCAAAGGTGTCGTCATCCGCATTGACCCGGCCGTACGTGCCGGCATGGTGCACGTCGATATCGCTTTGCATGGCGAGTTGCCCTTGGGTGCCCGCCCGGACTTGAGTGTCGATGGTCGTATTGAAATAGCCTCACTCGACAACGCCTTATTTGTGGCGCGACCGGCGCATACCAGCGCCAACCAGCAGAGCAATGTCTACCGGTTGATTGACAGTGAAGCCGCCGAGCGCGTGCCGGTGCAGTACGGCATCGCCTCGGTCAATCTGATTGAAATCAAATCCGGCCTGAAACCCGGCGATCGCATTTTGTTGAACGACAGCAGCTTATGGGGCGACCCAGCACGACTGCAATTGAACTAGTTTGAATACCTAAAGGAGAAAAAACATGAACGAAGCCGTTGTCCGCATGAACGCGGTAAGCAAAACCTTTTTGACCGATGAAATCGAAACCCTGGCCTTGAACAATATTGAGTTGTCGATTAACCGTGGCGAATTCGTCGCGATTACCGGCCCCTCCGGTTGCGGCAAATCGACGTTGCTTTCGGTGATTGGCTTGCTCGACACGGCCAGCAGCGGCGAATACCAATTGCAAGGCGAAGCGGTGCATAACCTGAATAATCGTGAACGTGCCCGCAAGCGCAACCGCGATATCGGCTTTGTGTTTCAGGCATTCAATCTGATTAGCGATTTAAGCGTGGCGGAAAACGTCGCGTTGCCGCTCAGTTATCGTGATGATCTGTCGAAAGCCGAACGTCAGAATCGCGTGCAACAAATGCTGGAAAAAGTCGACATGCAACATCGCGCCAAGCATTACCCGGCGCAGCTGTCTGGCGGCCAGCAGCAACGCGTTGCCATCGCCCGTGCTTTGGCCGGTAACCCTGGCCTACTGCTTGCCGACGAACCTACCGGTAACCTCGATTCGCGCAACGCCGAGATGGTCATGCGTTTGTTGCAACAGATGCACCGCGAAGGCAGCACCATTGTCATGGTCACTCACGATCCACATCTGGCTGCGCTGGCCAACCGGCAAATCGCGCTGTTCGATGGTCGTATCGTCAACGATAGCCGCGCCAACGCCGTTGCCGCTTGAGGGAGCCCAACCATGTGGAAGGAATTGCAATACGCGTTACGATTGTTAGGCAAAACACCGGGCTTCACGGCGCTGACGCTATTTGTATTGGCCGCTGGACTCGGTGTGTCGGTATATATGTATTCATTGATACGCACGCTTGCCTACGCTGAGCTACCGTTTCCGGAGTCAGAAAAGCTGGTCTTGGTCAGCGCGATCATGAATGGCTTTGAGCAGGGCGGAAACTCACTGGCGAATTTCAACTTTGAGCAACTCGCTCAAACGCAAAGCACTTTCGAGATCTTCACCCGTTCGCGTAAAAGCGATATCACCTTGACCGGAGCGAAATTGCCGCTTCGCGTTTCTGCCAACTACAACAATCACGAACTCTTTGCGCTAACCGATGTGCCGGCATTGTTGGGCCGTGTTTTGCAAGCCACCGACAGCGAACCGGGTGCACCACTGGTCGCGGTGTTGTCTTATCAAGTGTGGCAGAGCGAATTCAGCGGAGACCAAGACATTGTTGGTCGCAAAGTTCGCATCGATGACATTCCGGCGACAATTGTCGGGGTAATGCCAGCAGGTTATGCGTTTCCCGACTTCGCGCAAATGTGGTTGCCGATGAAAAAATCCGGTGTTGTGCAACCAGGTGATGGACCTTATCTGAGCATTGTCGGGCGTTTGCGCGATGGAGTCAGTATCGAGGAGGCCGATGCCGAGTTGAAAGCCATCATGAAAAAGCTCGAACAACAGTACCCAGCCACCAATGCCAATCATAGTGTCAAAGTGTGGCCATTTACCCAGCATGCCCTGACTAACTCAATGACGATCATCGCTGTCATGAGTGCTGCAGCCGGTTTGATTCTGCTGCTGGTGGTGTTGAATGCGGGCAATCTGTTGTTGGCGCGCGCCGCCGAACGGCAAAAAGAAGTGGCCATCCGTAACGCACTTGGTGCTCCCCGTTGGCGGCTTATCCGACAAATGCTTTGGGAGGCGCTGTTGCTGGCGATGGCCGGCGGTTTGATCGGCGTTTTTTTCGCCAGCTGGGCCTTGGATTGGAGTCGGCAACATATCACGGCATTCAATGATTCATTGCCGTTTTGGTGGACATTCGAGTTCAGCAATCAGGACTTGTTGTTTGCATTGTTGCTGACGGTGCTGACCGCGTTGGCGGTTGGCTTGTATCCAGCCTGGCGGGCCAGCACGACGAATATCAATCAGTTCTTGCGTGACGGCACACGCGGCGCACAAGGCTTGCGCATGACCCGAATGACGCATGTGCTGGTCATTGCCGAGATTGCACTGTCGATCACCTTGCTGATTGCCTCACTGGCAATGGTGGCTTCGACCCATCAGACGATGAAAGCTGACTATGGTGCCCGCATCAATAATGTTTTGATTGGCGAAATCGATTTGTATACGCAGAAATATGATGACGAGCCGAACGATCGCTATCGCTTTGCCGAGAAACTACAGGCGTTGATCACTGGCCAACCCGGCGTACAAGGCATCGCGCTAGGTTGTCACTTGCCCGGCATGTATGGCCCGATCTGGACTTATCTGGTCGAAGGCCGCGATGTCCCGGATAAAAAATACCCGAGTGCGACCCGGGTCGTCGTCACCGACAATTATTTTTCCCTGTTCGACATCCAGTTAGTGCAGGGACGATTGTTTGACTCGCGCGATCAGGAAAACAGTGAACGCGTCGTGATTGTCAGTGAACAATTTGCCGAGAAAAACTGGCCGGGACAATCACCGATCGGTAAACGCATCGGGCTCGACCGCGACCATGATCCGAATAATGAAAAATGGTACACCGTTGTCGGTGTGGTCAGTGAAACCATGTATGGTCAGCCGTTCGTTGACTTTGCCCACTACAACGATATGTACCTTAGCCTGCGGCAATTGCCGGTTGAAGATCTGGTCGTTGCCGTCGCCACCGAACAAGAACCGATGATGTTGGCGCGCAGTCTGGCTTCAGATGTCGCCCGCATCGACACCGATATCCCAGTCAACGGTGCTATGCCATTGACCGAGCGCATCTATCGTTACAACGCCGGTATGGTGTTCGTCAGCAAGCTGTTTTTGGCCATGGCCGCGCTTGGTGTGTTACTGGCTGCCAGCGGCATTTATGGCGTAATTGCTCGTTCGGTCGCATTGCGTACTCAGGAGCTCGGTGTTCGGCGCGCGCTCGGTGCTTCCGAACGACACGTAATGTGGCAATTGCTGCAACAAGGTGGCTATCGTCTAATCATCGGCGCGGTCATAGGCGTCAGTCTGGGCCTGTTGCTGGTCGAAGCACTGCGCGGCGTGCTCTTTGGCATTGATGGCGAAGAGCTGACGCTGGCCTTGGCCGTGCTGCTGATGGTCAGCATCATTGTTGCCGCGGCGACTTTGTGGCCGGCGCGACGCGCGGTAAACTTGTCGCCCGCAACGGCGCTACGCTACGAATGACGACATCGGGCGCCTAGCGCCTGATTTTTTTGCACGGTTCCCCTTCTGGACTGAGTTGATGAATTTGCCGATTCTGATTGCCGATGACGACAGCGATGTGTTGCGCGCGTTGCGCCTGCTGCTGAAAAACGCCGGCTACGCCATTGATAGCGTCAGCACCCCGGCGAAAGTGATCGAGCAATGGCAGCAACGCGATTACGCGCTGTTGTTGATGGACATGAATTACCGACAAGACACGACCTCAGGACAGGAAGGACTGGAATTAATTAGCCGCTTGCGCGAACAAGATGCCAGTCTGTCGATTGTCGTCATGACCGGTTGGGGCACGGTGGAACTCGCCGTGGAGGCGATGCGCCGCGGCGCCAATGACTTTATCGAAAAGCCTTGGGACAACACCCGCTTGCTGACCATTATTCGCCAGCAGCTGGAACGACGCACGCAGCAACAACAGCAGGTGCGCCTTAGCGCCGAAAACGCGCTGTTGAAATCGGCGCAGCATAACGATTGGATTGCCGATTCGGCGGTCATGCGGCAGTTGATGACGAAAACAGCGTCCATCGCCAACACCGATATCAATGTGCTGCTGACCGGCGCCAACGGCACCGGCAAAAGCCAGTTGGCGCAACGGCTTCATGAACAATCAGCACGCGCTTCACAGCCGTTTATCAGCGTCAACATGGGGGCCATTCCCGAGCAGCTGTTTGAAAGCGAATTGTTCGGTCATGTCAAAGGCGCGTTCACCGATGCCCGCGAAACCCGCATCGGTCGATTTGAATTGGCCGATAACGGCACGCTGTTTCTCGACGAAGTCGGCAACCTGCCGCTGAGCCAACAAGCGAAGTTATTGCGCGTGCTGGAAAGTGGCGAGTTTGAGAAAGTCGGCAGCAACCGCCGTCAGCACGTTAATGTTCGTGTAATCAGCGCAACCAATGCCGACTTGCCGACGCTAATTGAAAAAGGTCAGTTCCGTCAGGATTTGTATTACCGGCTATGCGGTCTGGAGTTACGTTTACCGTCGCTGGCGGAGCGACCGGAGGATATTCTGCCGTTGGCGCGCCATTTTTTGCGTCAGTACAGCGGCAAATACCAACGCCCGATCAATGGCTTTTCAGAAACAGCGGCCAGCGCATTGCAAGCCTATGCCTGGCCGGGCAATGTGCGCGAATTGAAACACTGTATTGAACGCGCGGTGGTGCTCAGTGAAGCGACGCAAATCGAAGCCGAAGCATTGGCGCTGCATGCCAGCACGGCCAATTCAGTACAAGGCGACTGGCAGGCGTTGACGATGGAGCAAGCGGAAAAACGTCTACTGGAAATGGCTTTGGCGCGCCACGATGGCAATGCCAATGCCGCCGCTGAAGCGCTTGGTTTGAGTCGTTCGGCGTTTTATCGCCGGTTGGAAAAATACCGTTGAAGTCGCCTTCAGAAAAAAAATTCGCCAAGCTCGCCAGCGAACATCAACTATTGCTTGGCTTGCTGCTGGCGTTGACGCCCATCGTCGCGCTGACGATTTATCTTGTCTGGTTTGTCAGCGATTGGTCCTGGCACGGAAAAGTCTTTGCCAGCGCCATGGTGTTTCTGCCGCTGCTTTTAAGCCTGCTGCATTTGCCGGCGCGACTCAGTCAACAATGGCGGGTGTTGGTCAATGTTGCCGAATCGGTGCGCCGCGGTGATTACAGCCTGCGTGGTCGCGGCAGCCGCGATCCCGGTGCTTATGGCGAACTGGTGCGTGAACTGAACGCGCTGGCCGAGCAACTGCAGCAACAGCGCTTGCACACCGTCGAACAACAATTGCTGGTCGAGAAGATCATTCGCGATATCGATGTCGCGATTTTCGCCTTTGACCATCAGCAGCGACTGACGCTGGCCAACACGATGGCCTTGCATTTGTTGCAGGCGCCGATCGAACAACTGCGTCAGCAAAGCGCCGAGGCGCTCGGCATGCATGGCTTGTTGGCCGTGCAGGACAGCGAAGTGCGCGAGCATGCGTTCGCCAGTCAACATGGCCAATGGCATGTTCGGGTCGAACAATATCGTGAACGCGGCCTGCCGCACTACTTGTTGTTCGTTTCCGATTTGCAGCATGTGCTGCGCCGCGAAGAACAAAAAGTCTGGACCCGGCTGATTCGGGTGCTCAGTCATGAAGTAAACAATTCACTGTCGCCGATTATTTCAATCAGTGAAAGCCTGCGTACGGTCAGCCATGATTTGCCGGCCGAAACGGCGGACGACCTTCAGCACGGTTTGCAGGTGATTCAGGAGCGCGCCAGCAGCCTGAATCGCTTTGTCCGGCGCTATGCCGAGCTCGCCCGTCTGCCGACACCTCAATGCCAGCCTATCGACCTGCGCGAAGTGCTGAACGCGCTGAAAACACTGCAGGCGGCCAGCCAGGTCGAGTTCGATATCGAACCCGGCCCGTTACCGGTGTTTGTCGATGCCGGACAGCTGCAGCAGGCGTTGCTGAACCTGCTGAAGAACGCCATTGAAGCGGGTGATGAAGGCGCACCCGTGCAATTGCGTGTACGGGCAAGCAAGCAGCAAATCAGCCTGCAAGTGCTCGACCAGGGCAGTGGTATCGCCAACCCCGGCAATCTATTTGTGCCGTTTTACTCGACCAAGCCCGGCGGTAGCGGCATTGGTCTGCTGATTAGCCGACAAATCGTCGAAGCCCACGGCGGCAGCCTGAGCCTGCGCAATCGCAAGGACCGACAGGGTTGCATCGCTGAGGTGCTGTTGCCAAAGGCCTTGGGCTAACCCGGCTTGCCAAAACGGCTCTGTGAATGTTAACGAAACGTTAACCCTTGGCCTTTCGTATAAGCTACACTGTCCACACCTCTCCGCCGGCGGCCTTTTGTCGTCCCGGGCGGATTCGTCTTCGTTTCCGGGGAAACCAAATAGCACCATGGATAAAATCCTGATTCGCGGCGCCCGCACCCATAACCTGAAGAACATCGATCTCGATTTGCCGCGCGACAAGCTGATTGTCATCACCGGCCTTTCGGGCTCCGGCAAATCCTCACTGGCCTTCGATACGCTCTACGCCGAAGGCCAGCGCCGCTATGTTGAATCGCTGTCGGCTTACGCGCGGCAGTTCTTGAGTCTGATGGAAAAGCCCGATGTCGAGCATATCGAAGGCTTGAGCCCAGCCATTTCCATCGAGCAGAAATCGACTTCGCATAACCCGCGTTCGACCGTAGGCACCGTTACCGAGATTTACGATTATCTGCGCCTGCTCTATGCCCGCGTTGGCGAACCGCATTGTCCGACCCATGGCATCAAGCTCGACGCACAAACCGTCTCGCAAATGGTCGACCGGATTCTGGAAATGGATGAAGGCGCGCGCTTGATGCTGTTGGCGCCAGTGATTCAGGGCCGTAAGGGTGAACACGTCGGTTTGTTGACCGAACTGAAAGGCAAAGGCTTTGTCCGTGCCCGCATCAACGGCAATGTCGTTGAGCTTGCCGAAGCGCCGAAACTCGATGCCCGCAGCAAACACACGATTGAAGTGGTGATCGATCGTTTCAAAGTGCGCGACGACCAAAAGCAACGCTTGGCTGAATCGATTGAAACCGCGCTGAAACTTTCCGATGGATTGGCGCAAATCGCTTTCATGGACGACGAGAAAAAAGCTGAACTGGTTTTCTCGGCCAAACACGCCTGCCCGCAATGCGGATTTGCCCTGACCGAGCTCGAACCCAAACTGTTCTCGTTCAACAGCCCTTCTGGCGCCTGTCAGACTTGTGACGGCTTGGGCGTGCATTCCTATTTCGATCCATCGCGGGTGGTCACGGCGCCGGACAAGTCCTTAAGTGATGGTGCGATTCGCAGCTGGGATAAGCGCAATGTATTTTATTTCCATATGCTGAAATCGCTGGCCAAGCATTACAAGTTCGACCTCGAAACGCCTTTCAAGAAACTGCCGAAAAAAGCCCAGGATGTCGTGCTCTATGGCAGCGGTAAGGAAGTCATCGATTTCCGTTATTACAACGACCGCGGTGACTCGGTCATGCGCAAGCATCCATTCGAAGGCATCATCGCCAATTTCGAGCGCCGTTACCGCGACACCGATTCGCAGCAGATTCGTGATGAACTGGCCAAGTTCATGACCACCAAACCCTGCCCGGATTGTGAAGGCACACGCCTGAACGAAGCGGCGCGTAATGTTCGCATAAAAAAGGAATCGCTGCCGGATATCGTTCGCTTGCCCGTTGGTGAAGCACAACAATATTTCGACAAACTGAAATTGACCGGCCAGCGCGGCAAAATTGCTTCGAAGATTCTCAATGAAATCACCGCACGCCTGGGTTTTCTGGTCAACGTCGGTTTGGAATACCTGACGCTGGATCGCAGTGCCGAAACTCTGTCCGGTGGCGAAGCGCAGCGTATTCGACTGGCCTCGCAGATCGGAGCTGGCCTGGTCGGCGTCATGTACATTCTCGACGAGCCATCGATCGGTCTGCATCAGCGCGATAACGAACGGCTGCTGAAAACACTGACCTATTTGCGCGATATCGGCAACACAGTCATTGTCGTTGAGCACGACGAAGACGCGATACGCAGTGCCGATCATATTGTCGACATCGGCCCCGGTGCCGGCGTTCATGGTGGTGAGATTGTCGCGCAAGGCAGCTACAAGGAAATTTGCGCCAACAAGAAATCGATAACCGGTCAGTACCTGTCCGGTAGCGAAGCGATTGAAATCCCGACGGTTCGCACACCGATGGATCCAAGCCGAGTGATGACACTGACCGGCGCCGCTGGCAACAACCTGAAAAACGTCAGCCTGGAATTACCGGTCGGATTATTTACCTGCATTACCGGGGTTTCTGGCTCCGGTAAATCGACGTTGATCAACGACACGCTGTATCAAGTCGCCGCGAAAGAATTGAACGGGGCGGAGAACGTCAACCCAGCGCCCTACAAAACACTCGATGGCATGGAGCATTTCGATAAGGTAATCGATATCGATCAAAGCCCGATCGGGCGCACCCCGCGCTCCAATCCGGCAACTTACACCGGCCTGTTCACGCCCATCCGCGAACTGTTTTCCGAAACCAAAGAAGCGCGCGCCCGAGGTTATGCGCCAGGTCGATTCAGTTTCAACGTCAAAGGCGGACGCTGCGAAGCCTGTCAGGGCGATGGCTTGTTGAAAGTGGAGATGCATTTCCTGCCGGATATCTATGTGCAATGCGATGTCTGCAAAGGCCAGCGCTACAACCGCGAAACGCTGGACGTGACTTACAAGGGCAAGAACATCACCGAAGTGCTGAACATGACGGTTGAGGATGCCCGCGCGTTTTTCGATGCCGTGCCCGCCATTGCCCGCAAACTACAAACCTTGATGGATGTTGGTTTGTCCTACATCACGCTTGGCCAGTCGGCGACCACACTTTCCGGCGGTGAAGCGCAACGGGTGAAATTGTCGAAAGAATTGTCACGTCGCGACACCGGCAAAACGCTGTACATACTCGATGAGCCAACCACCGGTCTGCACTTTCACGACGTCAAACAATTGCTGAAAGTGCTGCATGAGCTGCGCGATCACGGCAACACCATTGTCGTCATCGAACATAACCTCGATGTGATCAAAACCGCTGACTGGATTGTTGATTTGGGTCCGGAAGGTGGTAGTGGTGGCGGCCAGATCATCGCGGCCGGTACACCGGAAGATATCTGCACGGTCAAGGCTTCGCACACTGGCCGTTTCCTCGGCGAACTGCTGGCCAAGCAACAGGCCAGCAGCACACCGAAAAAGCGACGCGCCAGCAAATAAAAAAAGCCCGGTCAGAAACAGCCGGGCTTTTTTCTATTAATTATGAGGCAACTCTTTCGGCGCACGCGTGCCAAACAGATAATCGAAGATCGGATAAGTGATATTGAAATGGCAGTGCGTCATCAGCTCTGGTCGATGATGCGCGGTGTGCCAGTAGCTCATGCGTTTGATCAATGGCAGTTGTCGAATCCGTGATTGCTCCGGCAAATGATAAATCGAGTGCAGCAGTTCGTAATTCAGGAAGTATGCTGCGCCGGTCGCCGTAAACAGCCAGGCCGCATTGTCGCTCCATAGCCAACTGATTAACCACCAGATCGGCACACCGAATACGCCAGCGAAGAACAGCACCAGACTCGGTGGAAACAGCACGGCTTTGACATCGCAGGCTTGCTCAAACGCCATCTGTTCCGCGGTAAAGAAACGGTGATGCTCACGCGCATGACGCTGGTAAATCAGTTTCAAGCCGGGAAAAGGTCGGTGCATCGGATAACGATGACCGAGATACTCAGCCAGGTTCGCATAGAGAAACGTGAACGGAACGACCAACCATTCCAATGGTTGAATGTTGTTGCTCTGCAATACCGCCAACGTAATGAACCCGATACCAATCGCCATATTGAGCGCAATATGCCAATGGGCTCGATAATGCCGGGAGATATTTCGCTGACGATAATCATGACGGAACTCGGACGTAGACTGCATGGGTTACCTCCGCCTGCCTCGCATCTTGCTCATGCTTTTTGACCCGATAGCGGATTATAAATTTCACCGCCGCCGGCCCGGTAATCCAGCAAGATCTGCCTGGCTCTTTGCCGCTGCAAACCTTCCACCAGTTCAATGCCCGCTTTGCGTAAATAGTCCAGCGTTTGCGGAAATACCGGCCCTTCATCGAAACCAGCTGCTTCGGCATCTGCTTTGGTCGCGGCCGACACTACACGCTGCACACCACTCCAGAAAATGGCGCCGAGACACATCGCACAGGGGGCACAGGAACAGAACAAGCTGTGACGCGGCAAATCATGTCGTTGCTGGTACTGCTCTGCGAACATCAGCGCGACCACTTCGGCATGCAGAACACTGTTGTGTTGTGGCAGCACCGAATTGACACCGACACTAATCAACTGACCACTCTCGGCAAATACCGCTGCTGAAAACGGGCCACCATAGCCTCTTCGTACGGTCTCTTGAGCCAAATCCAGCACAAATGCCATCCGCTGTTGGTCATCAGCCAAGCTCGGACAGTTCGATACCATCTGCCGCAGCCAATCAGGCTGGGTAATGTGAATCGCAGCATTCATCGGCTGATCCTCAGTCGCTGCCACTATGCTCTGAACTTAAAAGCAATGTGTGTTCAACGCAAGTGGCAATGCTTCAGCCGCCTTTCCACATCGACATCGCCTGCCTGATAGCCGCGAACAAGCCACCGGCCGCCATCATGCTGGAGGTAACGAGTTGCGCGATGTCGCCGCCGAAATAGGACATCCAGGCCAGCAACAGCACCAGCGCAACACCGAGCGGCCAACGCAACGTCGTCCAGGCATCGGAGCGGACTTTGTACTCCCATTCGGCCATCATTTCCTCGTCGACATTGGCCAGAATAAACAGGCGGAATGATTCGTTGATGATTTGGAAGTTCGGTCGTGGCACCACCAGCGCTTTCGCGATCAGTTGCTTCAATGAATAGATGTCGCTGGACAAAGGCGAGTCGCCGGCAGCGATATGGCGCAACAGGCATTTTTCTTTTTCGGACAGATTTCGCCAGATCGCGTCATACTGACTTTGTTCTTTCTGCGCCAGGTAGGCGACGACATGGCTGTCCGGTAAACCGCGCATCATTTCACCGATCAATTCGGCAATTTCCGGTCGCTGTTCTGCCGGTACCAACTCCAGTTCCCGATTCAGAAATGCTGATTGATGAATCGGTGATTCCACACGCCGCTGGCCGGGTATCGTCGCGTCGATACAGAACACCACTTTTGCGATATAGCTGACCAAGGCGTACACCAGCAATGCCAGCAAAAACAGCAGCAGTGCGTAGGCAAACAACTCCACATACGGGTTGTCACCAAGCACAGAGAAACCGAAATGCCATAGCGGCGGCAGACTGACCGTCATGGCGATAGGTTCACCGCGAAAATCCTGAGCATCGGCGTATTCGGCAAAGCGGAAGGCGGCCTGAAAATCACTGCCGGTGGTCACACGCTGCAAAATCCAATCAAACAACGGCCAACGCTGGCTCGGATCTCGTTCCAATGTTTGATATGAGGTAAATGGCGACGCGACATGCATGCCAAGTTTCTCGGTGCTGTAACTGAATGCGCATTCCTTGCAGTCACTAACGGCAAAATACTGATGTGTGGCGTAGTGACCGGGCTCAGACAGTTTGAACATGACGCTACTGCGCGATAGCTCCGGATACAGCAAACGACTGGTTTGATAGAGCCGGTAGCGGTTATAGCCATACTGATAACGCAGCGTTTGCTCCGCGACCAGATTGACGCGGGCGCTGACCGCAGCCCCCAAATCGGCGGTAAACAGTAAGGAAGGAATAACAAAAATGCTGAACACCGACAGCGTCATCCAGACACCGAAGCGTCTAGCGTAACGGATAAAGCGCATATTCGGCGTCAGCGATTTATCGCTTTGGTTGCCGGCACGCAAGCGGCTTTCCTGCAGCACACTTTGCTCATAAGAGGCTTCCCGTTCAACATTACCCAGTGCCCGCAACGCCGACCACAACATCAGCACAAACAACAAGGCAAAAATAATGAGAGGCCAAGCGAGAATCGTTGTTATGGCCATGCCGTGCAGCAATAACAGCAGCATCAGCAACTGCAGCAACAACCACAGCGACAAGGCGCGTACCTGCCAGCGCGACAAGGTTTCAGGCCTGCTGACCAGACCTATTGATTTGGAGGCTTGCAGCAACCATCGAGCAAATGGATAACGCCAGCGAGACGATCGCAGCAACTTGTTGCCGGCGCGCACGCCGAACAGCAACTGATTGATCAGCAACACCGACGTTACATGCAACATCGTTAACACGATCAGCATGCCATCATCAACATAACCTGCCACCAATAACAGCAACAGCGTTTGCAACGCAATAACGACGCTCGCTTTCCGATACATGACATTCAATCGCCATTGCGGCCATAACCAACTGATGCGCCGGCGATACAGCAGCGCAATGATGCCAGCAGCACCCAGCGCCAGAATTGGCAACAACATATAAGCCAGCGCCGGCAAGGTCATGTTTGCCACGGTCAGTTGCAGCTTTTCCAAGGGAAAAACTTGCACCAAGCTCCAGGGCACATGCGGCAAAGGTCGCACATGCAACCAGACCGGCACGCCACGATAGCGGGTAATAAGTGGCGTTTCCTTGCCTCGGCTCATCGCCGCCATCAGCGCGTTTTCATCGGCAATTTCGCTGTGAATGAATTCGTTCAGCACACGCGCTTCGTCAGCGCTGTGAAACAGCACCATGCCGGTCGCATTGTCGACCACCAACATTTCGACACCGGGCAAAGCCAAGGCGAATTCCAGAGCTTGCGTGCTGATCTCCGCCGAATACAACTTCACCGGTTTGTTGCCATTCATGTCCGATTCGGAGTGCTGCTGCGGCCGCAAACGAATGGCTAATTGACTGGCCAGTCGAGCGTCGGTGGAATTGGTGATGCGTTCAATGACAAATTGTTCGATTTCCCTTTGGTCGCTGCCGCGACACGCCGGCCAGTCGCAGGGCCAGCCTTGACGATTGACCACCGATTTGAAGTACTGGCGACCACCGGCATTGAAGCGATGACCGTACTGCGGCAGTGGTTCGTGATAAACCAGCACCGGCCGCACGCCATCGCCATCGTGTTCGATTTCAAACAAACTCATATTGCTGCCAAGTGACAGCACACGCGGCGATGGCTCGTTATTAATTTCGCGGATGGTTTCCAGCTTCAACATCGAAGGTTGATAGCAACTGCGCACAGTAAACGTGCCACTACGCTGGCCTGCACCCGATTCGTAAGCGCAACGATAGCCGGCGCTTTGCCACGCCTCGGGTTGTTCTCGCCATTGCCTTAGCTGCTCAAGCTTGGTGAGGTCCTGCAATGTTGTCTGCAACACTGAGGACAATTCCTGATGCCATGCATCGGCGATCTGTTCGCCGTAGCGCGAAGTTTCGCGCTCCAATTGCTTCAATAACCCAGCGTAAACTCGCTCACCCAGTACACCATTCAGCAACAGCACCACGACCATGCCCAGCGTCAACACCAGCAGCACAGCATGCGATTTGCCGATGGCGACTTTATGTGGCGACAACACAATGGCAAGCCATGGCCATAGCAACAGGAACATCGCCGCCAAATAAAACCACAGTATGAAAGTCTTCGGCGCCAGCGCGCCGACTTTGTCGGTGCCGGTAAGTTTGCGCACCCCAATCAGGTGCGCAAGCTCTTCGCCACAGATAAATGATTGCTGATTTGATTTTGTAATGGTGCTGCCGTGGCGTTCAGCGACGGGGGAACCTGCTTGCGCCGAGCTGGACTCCGCTTCGCTTGCTGCCGCGGTTTCCTTCGTTTTTTCCGGGCCGCCTGCAGCCTGACAAAAAACAATCGGCAACATAAAGCGTTGAATATACAGCCTCGCTTTTTCACCCATGTAGTAGATATCGTTCTGTTCAAGTTGTTCGTTGCGAAACAACTCGGTCAGCGCTTGCAACTCTTTGTTGCCAGCGGACTCCGGAAGCTGACTAACCAGTTTGGCGCTGGTCAATGTGCTGATCTCGGCAATACCCGGCAGCGTATCCTGATACAAGCGCCGCCCTATCGCAGGCATTCGTTCCTTGGCCCACTGCCACAGCAATCGTCCTTCCGCATCGGCTAACGCGACGACATCCAGCTCGTCGAAATGGCCACCGGCCGAAACGAAGTGATCGAGCTTGACCTCAGCTGCGTAAACAGCATCAACTCTTTCGCTTTCATCTTCATTTTTTATCTTTTTGTCGGCCGTGAAATCCTGATGCCGACAGCGGCCAACCAATAGTCGCGGATCGGCAGGATTCTCACGCTGCCAGACTGCGACATTGATGAAACCCTGTTCGTCCGGCGTCAACCCGCTGCTGCCGCGGCTCTCCGCTCGACAGCGAGCCGAGTTCGGCGCCAGCGGAAATTCCTGTTCCGGAAACGGCTTGATGCCCGAGCGCAAATAGCTGGTTAATTCCAAGCCACCAGCACGGGTCGACTCCAACACCAACACCGCAGCCATCGTCCGACAAATGGTTTGCCGTTCCTCTCGAGCACTGATCTGATCCGATAAATTTTGCTCACAACGACTCAGGTTCGCAGAATACTTTTCTCCCTGCAGAACCGCATTCAACCATTTCGCGGCCAGACGCTCGCTTTCGCTGAACTGATAACGCTGCAACAGCTGCCGTGAGATCTGGGTTTTGACTTGCTCGACACCGGCGACCAGCCCAGCTTTTTTCTGTTCATCGAGTGATCGCAGCAACTCGCTGTAGTCTTCGCCGGACCAGGAATACGATTGTTCTGACGCCTGGTTTCTGCGTGGCGCGCGACCACGCACCGATTCGTACACCTCCCACTCGACGCGAATCGCTTCTTCCAGATCGAGATAATCATACTTGCGCGCCAGACTATTCAGACCGCGCAATAGCTGATGGCTGTCTTCGCCATGCGTCTCGGCAAAATCCTTGAAGCCGTTCTGACGCAACATTTGCCGTGTTTGTGGACTCGGTAATTGTCGGTTCAGCGCTTTCGTCAGTTGTTGGTAACTGAGATTCTGGCTGGCGAAATCCGGTGAGGTTCCCAGTGTCGCGCGCAAACCGCGCGCGGTATTCAGCGCCGTGATAATTTGCTTCTGCGCTTCATGCAAACCGCGATAGGCGCGCTGTTCTTTCAGTTCCAGTTGCTGATTGATATGGCTGGCGTAATACACCGCCGCAATCGCCACCACCGCCAGAATGCTGGTGAACAGCACCATGATTGAACGGTTCTTGCGCGCTTTCGATGAACCGTTGCCCGATGCTTCCGTTTCTGTGGCCATCACGCCTCCTTGCGTAAGCCGTTAACGCGGCGCCGGGGGTTCGGACAGATGCTTATTATTTTCCGACCGGCGAACCGCCAATACCCCATGTCTCAAACACGGGCGCAACGCCGCTGAAAATCCCTTTGATCACCTCAAGCGTTGCACTGTTGTTGCTTTAATTTAACTCAGTTGGTTGTAACGGCGAAGCAACGACTCAGTCAATGGCAGAGCGGCAACACCCTGTTTTTTATGCGAGATAAATCTGTTAGCGCTGGATGCTAATAGCTTTGACAACTGAATCGACAAACGAAACGAAGGCGATGGTTTCTAAGAATCATCAATCTGGCTCTTGCCGCCACATCAAACTGAAGCGCTTCTGTTCTGTGTTTGAGAGCAAACCACTGTTACCTGTTCGATATCGACGAGTGGACTTTGCAAAGCCTGTGACAGTCGAATTGCGGTCTTTGGCAAGCTTGATATAAAGACCGTACCTAAACCCTTACCGGAGAAGCCTTGCAATGACTGATCCGAAGAAAATCGATTGCGGCTTTACCGCGTCTTGCTCAGGTAGGAATTCAATCCCCAGGCAAACAAGACGCCGACGGTGTTAGCCAGCATATCCAGCAGATCGAATGTTCTCGGTGGTTGGAAATGCTGCAAACATTCCATCAGTACCCCCCAGAAAACCGAAGCAAGCAAAACTGCTACCGTATGTTG
Source organism: Permianibacter aggregans (assembly GCF_009756665.1). GTDB lineage: Bacteria > Pseudomonadota > Gammaproteobacteria > Enterobacterales > Permianibacteraceae > Permianibacter > Permianibacter aggregans. The sequence goes on along the minus strand of NZ_CP037953.1, from coordinate 3,271,272 downwards.
CGGGAAGCCGCGCAAACCGAAGAACGCCAGACAACAATAAGCCAGGGCATGGCCGTACTTGTCCTGGTGCGGAACAACGCTCAGGGTATCAACGCGTGGCCACAACGACAGTACAGCAATCAGCAGCGCGCCAAAAACGCATCCCGTACGCCAAAACAACCTTAGCAACATATCGAGTCCCTGTTCCGATAAATCTGGGCAACAAAAAAGCCGCACAAGGCGGCTTTTTCAAACGACTACTAATTACTCAGCAGCAGCTTCGACTTCGACTGGCTCGACATCGATGGCCGGACGATCAACCAACTCGACAATAGCCATCGGCGCTTTATCGCCGGTGCGGAAACCGCACTTCAGGATACGCAGGTAGCCGCCCGGACGGTTGGCATAACGCGGACCCAGTTCAGCGAACAGCTTTTGTACGGCGTCTTTCGAACGGGTACGGTCGAAAGCCATACGACGGCTGGCGTGGCTGTCTTGCTTGGCCAGCGTGATCAGCGGCTCAATCACACGGCGCAGTTCTTTGGCTTTCGGCAGAGTCGTGCGAATGACTTCATGCTCAACCAAGGAGTTCGCCATATTGCGGAACATCGCGTTGCGATGCGAGCTGGTGCGCGAAAAAGCACGACCGCTACATAAATGACGCATGGGACTTTCCTTCTAACTTTCGGTCTTCACGACCGTAAATTCGTTAACTAAATTATTCGCCAAGCAAGCTGGCTGGTGGCCAGTTTTCCAGACGCATGCCGAGGCTCAAACCGTGCGCAGCGAGCACGTCTTTGATTTCGGTCAGCGACTTCTTGCCGAGGTTCGGGGTCTTCAGCAGTTCGACTTCGGTACGCTGCACCAAATCACCGATGTAATGAATGTTTTCGGTTTTCAGGCAGTTGGCCGAACGAACGGTCAGCTCCAGGTCATCAACCGGACGCAACAGAATCGGATCAAAGGCCGGTTCTTGCTTCTTGGTTTCGACCGTGCGCTCATCTTTCAGATCAACGAACGCCGACAGTTGCTGTTGTAGAATGGTCGCGGCGCGGCGAATCGCTTCTTCCGGCTCCAACGTACCATTGGTCTGCAGTTCAATAATCAGTTTGTCCAGGTCGGTGCGCTGCTCAACACGAGCGGCTTCAACGACATAGGACACGCGACGCACCGGGCTGAACGAGGCATCCAACAGCAAACGGCCGATAGGGCGATCATCTTCTTCGGTGTGACGACGGTTGCTGGCCGGCTGGTAACCCATGCCACGTGCCAGCTTGATGCTCATGTTCAAGCGGCCATTCTTGGTCAGGTTGGCGATCACGTGATCCGTATTCAGGATCTTGACGCCATTGACCAGTTGAATGTCGGCAGCCGTTACCGGGCCTTCACCGCTCTTCTGCAGGGTCACCGTGGCTTCGTCACGGTCTTCCAGCAGCACTGACAACCCTTTCAGGTTCAGCAGGATTTCGATCACATCTTCCTGCACGCCTTCCAGCGTGGAGTATTCGTGCAATACGCCATCGATCTCGGCTTCCACGGCGGCACAACCCGGCATGGAAGAGAGCAGGATGCGACGCAGCGCATTGCCAAGCGTGTGGCCAAAGCCACGCTCGAATGGTTCGAGTACGATTTTCGCGGTGTTCGCGACACTCGACTCGATTTTGATCTGGCGTGGTCTCAGCAGTTCGGTCACGTTGCTCTGCATAATGTGAGCGTCTCCGTTGTCTGTTACTTCGAGTAAAGTTCGATGATCAACGCTTCGTTAATTTCAGCGGACAGGTCAGAACGCTCCGGCACAGCCTTGAACGTCGCGACCATTTTGTTTTCATCGACTTCGATCCAATGCGCTTTTTCACGCTGACCGGCGATTTCCAGCGCAGCTTTGATGCGCAGCTGGGCTTTGGCTTTTTCGCGGACTTCGATAACGTCGCCCGGCTGAATCTGGTAGCTCGGGAAGTTCGTTACCCGGCCGTTGACCAGAATCGCGCGGTGCGAAACCAGCTGACGGGATTCGGCACGAGTGGCACCGAAACCAGCGCGGTAGACGACGTTATCCAAGCGACGCTCCAACAGTTGCAACAGGTTCTCACCGGTGTTGCCTTTCTCTTTGTTGGCGGCGAAATAGTAGTTGCGGAATTGACGCTCCAGCACGCCGTAAATACGGCGAACTTTCTGCTTTTCACGCAGTTGCAAACCGTAATCAGAAACACGGGCGCCTTTGTCGCCGTGCTGACCCGGTTTTTTGTTCATGCGATCACGGCACTTGCTCTCGATCGCGCGCACGCCGGATTTCAACATCAGGTCGGTGCCTTCGCGACGAGAAAGCTTGACCTTAGGTCCGATATAACGAGCCATTATTCATTCTCTCCAGTCAGATTACACACGACGTTTTTTCGGCGGACGGCAGCCGTTATGCGGAATCGGCGTGACGTCAGTAATGTTGGTGATCTTGTACCCAACAGCATTCAGGGCGCGGACAGCCGACTCACGGCCAGGTCCTGGACCTTTGACGAACACTTCCAGATTCTTCAGACCGAATTCTTTGGCGGCGCTACCAGCTCGTTCAGCGGCGACCTGAGCAGCAAATGGCGTGCTCTTGCGCGAGCCACGGAAACCCGAACCACCGGCGGTGGCCCAGCTCAGGGTGTTGCCCTGACGGTCCGTGATCGTGACGATCGTGTTATTGAAGGAGGCATGGATATGAGCCATGCCGTCAACGACATGCTTTTTTACGCGTTTGCGCGTAGCACGAGCAGGTGCTTTACCCATCGTATTAATCCTAGTAAATCTTAATTTTTAATCGGTTTACGCGGACCTTTGCGGGTGCGCGCATTCGTTTTGGTACGTTGGCCGCGAACCGGCAGGCCTTTGCGATGACGCAAGCCGCGGTAGCAACCCAGATCCATGAGACGCTTGATGCTCATGGACACTTCGCGGCGCAAGTCACCCTCAACGGAAAACTTCGCCACTTCAGTACGTAAGGCTTCGATTTGGTCTTCCGACAGTTCACGCACTTTCTGGGCAGGATTGATACCCGCCGCGGCACAAATGGTTTGTGCACGGGTTTTGCCGATGCCATAAATGGACGTCAGCGCGACAACCGCGTGTTTTTGAACCGGAATGTTGACACCGGCGATACGAGCCATGGACAAAAACTCCTAACTGAGCGTTGGCTGGCGGAAAAGGCGCGGGATTTTAGCGGCCTCTCCACCAGAAATCAACCAAAATTCCAATGTGCAGGCTTAACCCTGACGCTGGTTATGCTTAGCCGTTTCACACACGACGCGGACGACGCGGTTACGACGGACGATTTTGCACTTACGGCAAATCGGTTTGACGGAAGCACGAACTTTCATGGTCTGAACTCCAAAAATCTACTTTTAGCCTTGCCGGATACTGCCGGCAGCACCGTAGTTACGGAAATTGGCTTTCTTCAGCAGCGATTCGTACTGCTGCGACATCAGGTGCGCTTGCACCTGCGCCATAAAATCCATGACCACGACAACAATAATCAGCAAGCTGGTACCACCGAAATAGAACGGCACGTTCCAGACCGCCCGCATCAGTTCCGGCACCAGGCAGACTGCAGTGACGTACAGTGCGCCGGCGAAGGTCAGACGGGTGACCACTTTATCGATGTACTTCGCGGTTTGCTCACCGGGACGAATCGCCGGCAGGAACGCTCCACTCTTCTTCAGGTTGTCGGCTATATCGCGCGGGTTAAAAATAATCGCGGTATAGAAGAAGCTGAAGAAAATAATGCCCGCTGCGTAAATAAACAGGTACAACGGCTGGCCCGGGCTCATCGTTGCCGCCAAGTCCTGCAGCAAGCCAGTGAAGAAACCTTCACCTTGGCCGCCGAACCACTGCAACACGGTTGCCGGGAACAGAATCAACGATGACGCAAAGATCGCCGGGATAACACCCGCCATATTGATCTTCAGCGGCAGATGACTCTGCTGAGCCTGGAACATCTTGCGGCCCTGCTGACGCTTGGCGTAATTAACCACCAAGCGGCGCTGACCTCGCTCGACGAACACCACCGCTGCCGTCACCGAAATAATCAGCGCCAGCATGACAATCAGCGACACGAACTGCATATCACCGGTGCGAACGTTCTCAAACGTCTGACCCAGCGCGCTCGGCATACCCGCCACGATACCGGCGAAAATCAGCATCGAAATACCGTTACCGATACCGCGTTCGGTGATCTGCTCACCGAGCCACATCAGGAACATCGTACCGGTGGTCAAGCTGACCACAGCACTGAAGTAAAACCCAAAGCCCGGATTCGGCACGATCCCCTGGGCGAAGCTTGGAAAGCTCAGCGCCATCGAGGTCGATTGCACGACAGCCAAGACCAGCGTACCCCAACGGGTGTACTGACCCAGTTTGCGGCGGCCCGCCTCCCCTTCTTTGCGCAACTGCTTGAAGGGCTCGTATACATAGCCCATCACCTGCACGATGATCGATGCAGAGATGTAAGGCATGATGCCCAGGGCGAACACCGAAGCCCGCTCCATGGCACCACCGGAAAACACGTTGAACATCGCCAGCAAGGTGCCGGACTGCTGATTCATCAGATCAGCCAGCACAGCGCTGTCAATACCCGGTACCGGAATGTATGAACCGAGACGGAACACCACAAGCGCGCCCAACAGGAACAACAGGCGGCGGCGCAATTCGCTCGTGCCGCTGCCCGATTTACCAGTAACGCTGCTTGCGGTCGCCATTACGCTTCTACCTTGCCGCCAGCGGCAACGATGGCATCCATCGCACCTTTGGTGACGCGCACGCCGGACACGTTGACCGCGCGGTCAATTGAACCGGAAAGCACGATTTTCGCGCTCAGCGAATCCATCGGGATCACGTTGGCGGTTTTCAGCGTCAACAGGTTAACGTCATTGCCTTCCACTTTCGCCAGCTCGCTCAAACGCACTTCGGCGTGAGTCAGCTTTTTCAGCGAAGTGAAACCAAACTTCGGCAGACGGCGCGCCATTGGCATCTGACCACCTTCGAAGCCCACTTTGTGGTAGCCGCCTTTACGGGCATGCTGACCTTTGTGACCTTTACCAGCAGTTTTACCATCGGTCGAACCGATACCACGACCCAGACGCTTGCCTTTTTTCTTGGCGCCTACGGCCGGTGAAAGATTGTTCAGACGCATCGCTTACTCCTCAACCTTCACCATGTAAGACACTTGGTTGATCATGCCGCGTACTGCCGGCGTATCCACCAACTCGACGGTCTGATGAATTTTCTTCAGACCCAAGCCGAGCATCGTCGCACGATGCGTCGGCTTGCGGTGAAAACTGGTTTTCACCTGTGTAACTTTGATCGTCTTGGCCATGTCAATTAACCCAGAATCTGTTCAACGGTCTTGCCACGTTTGGCCGCGATCGCTTCCGGGCTATTCATGTCTTTCAAGCCCTTGACGGTAGCGCGTACCACGTTGATGGCATTCGTTGAGCCGTAGCTCTTGGCCAGTACGTTCTTGACACCCAGCACTTCGAATACAGCGCGCATCGCACCGCCGGCGATAATACCGGTACCTTCCGAAGCTGGCTGCATGAACACCACCGACGCACCATGATTGGCTTTCACCGGGTGCTGCAGCGTGTGGCCATCTTTCAGATCCACGCGCACCATGTTGCGCTTGGCCTGTTCCATCGCCTTGGCGATAGCGGCAGGCACTTCACGTGCTTTACCGCGACCGTAACCAATACGACCTTGACCGTCACCGACCACTGTCAAAGCAGTGAACGAGAAAATACGACCGCCTTTCACGACTTTCGCGACGCGATTGACGGCGACCAGTTTCTCGACCATACCGTCGGTGGCGGTTTGTTGCTCTTGCTTAGCCATTGTCAAACCCTTAGAACTGGAGGCCTTTGGCACGGGCAGCGTCTGCCAGCGCCTTTACGCGACCGTGATACTGGAAACCCGAACGGTCGAACGCAACGTTCAACACCCCTTTGGCCAACGCACGCTCAGCAACCAGCTCGCCGACTTTCGCCGCGGCTTCGATGTTGCCGGTGTACTTCAGCGCACCGCGTACGTCTTTTTCGACGCTCGATGCCGCTGCGATGACCTGACCGGTTTCGCCTGAAATCAGCTGGGCATAGATATGCCGCGGGGTGCGATGCACCACCAAGCGGTTGGCACCCAGCTCCGCAATTTTGCGACGCGTAGCAGCGCCGCGACGGATACGTGCAACTTTTTTGTTCATATCTATACCTTACTTCTTCTTCGCTTCTTTCAATACGACACGCTCGTTGTCGTAACGAATGCCTTTGCCCTTGTATGGCTCTGGCGGACGGAAACCGCGAATGTTGGCAGCGACCTGACCGACCAATTGCTTGTCGATACCCGTAACCAGAATTTCCGTTTGGGTCGGGCAGGTAATGGTGATGCCCGTCGGAATTTCAAAGTTGACCGGGTGTGAAAAACCAATGGTCAAGTTCAGCGTTTTACCTTGCACGGCGGCACGGAAACCAACGCCTTGCAGCTGGAGCTTGCGCTCGAAGCCAGCAGAAACGCCTTTGACCATGTTGCCGACCAGCGCGCGGGCCGTACCGGCCTGCACATTGGCTTTGTCAAAACCGGCACGTGGAGCAAACGACACCACATTGCCTTCAACCTTCATTTCAACCGCCGGGTTGATGGCCTGATTCAGGGTACCTTTGGTGCCTTTAACCGACACCGCATTGTCCTTGATCGACACTTCAACGCCTTTTGGCAATTCAAGCGGCTTCTTCGCGACACGAGACATATTCGCTACTCCTTTAAGCCACGTAGCACAGCACTTCACCGCCGTGACCGGCAGCGCGTGCAGCGCGGTCGCTCATCACACCTTTGGAGGTGGAAACGATGGCGACACCCAAACCGCCCAGCACTTTCGGCAGGTCGTTCAGGCCTTTATAGACACGCAAACCAGGACGCGATACACGCTCGATACGAGCGATGACCGGTTTGCCTTCGAAATATTTCAGGTTCAAGGTCAGCACCTTTTTGCCTTCCATTTCACCTGCTTCGAACCCAGCGATATAGCCTTCGTCAGCCAACACTTTCGCGATGGCCGATTTCAGCTTGGCGGCTGGCATCGATACGGTTTTCTTGCCGGCTTGCTGCGCGTTACGAATACGCGTCAACATATCGGCGACGGGATCTTGCATACTCATCGTCAATTATCTCCGCGATTACCAAGAGGCTTTGCGCAAGCCAGGAATTTCACCACGCATGGCCATTTCACGCAGCTTGTTACGGCTCAGGCCGAACTTGCGGTAGAAACCATGCGGGCGGCCCGTGATATTGCAACGGTTTTTCTGACGGGTGGCGGAAGCATCGCGCGGCTGGTTCTGCAGCGCTTTCTGGGCTTCCCAACGCTCTTCGTCAGAAGTAGCCGGGTTTACAATCTTGGCCTTCAGTTCGGCGCGCTTGGCGGCGTACTTTTTGACCAGCTTGGCGCGCTTGATTTCGCGCTCCATCATTGAAGTCTTTGCCATGACACTCGCCTCTTAGTTACGGAACGGGAAGCTGAACGCGCCAAGCAATGCGCGACCTTCTTCATCCGTTTTTGCCGTAGTGGTGATGGTGATGTCCATACCACGAACCGCGTCCACTTTGTCGTAATCGATTTCCGGGAACACGATCTGTTCTTTAATACCGAGCGAGTAGTTGCCACGGCCATCGAACGAGCGTGGGTTGACACCGCGGAAGTCACGGATACGTGGCATCGCGATGACGACCAGGCGCTCGAGGAATTCCCACATGCGCTCGCCGCGCAGCGTGACCTTGCAGCCAATCGGCATTTTTTCGCGCAATTTGAAGTTCGCGATCGATTTTTTCGCTAACGTGACCACTGGTTTCTGACCAGAAATGGCAGTCATGTCAGCAACCGCGTTCTCAAGAATTTTTTTGTCGCCGACCGCCTCACCCACACCCATGTTCAGGGTGATTTTCGTGATCTTCGGGACTTGCATGACAGAGGAGTAGCCAAACTTCTCAGTGAGCTGTTTGACGACTTCGTTCTGATAATGGTCTTGCAGTTTCGCCATTGTATTCACCAATTACACGTCAATCCGGGCGCCGTTCGACTTGAACACGCGCACCTTCTTGCCATCTTCAACTTTGTAGCCAACGCGATCAGCTTTACCTGTTTCGCCGTTATAAATGGCTACGTTCGATACGTGGATAGGCGCCGCTTGTTCAACGATGCCACCCGGCGCATTGGTCATTGGGTTAGGGCGCTGATGCTTTTTCACCATCTGCACACCTTCCACCACCAAACGCTCGCCCAGTACGCGTTGTACTTTGCCACGCTTGCCTTTGTCTTTACCGGCCAGTACGACGACTTCGTCGCCAGATTTGATCTTTGCCATGGTGGTTACCCTTACAGCACTTCCGGCGCCAGCGACACGATCTTCATGAACTTTTCAGTACGAAGTTCGCGGGTCACTGGTCCGAAAATACGCGTGCCGATTGGTTGCAACTGATTGTTCAGCAGCACGGCCGCGTTGTTGTCAAAACGGATCAAGGAGCCGTCAACGCGACGAACACCGTGCGCCGTGCGCACGACAACCGCGTTCATTACGTCACCTTTTTTGACCTTGGCACGTGGAATTGCTTCCCGTACCGAGACCTTGATGATGTCACCGATGCCGGCGTAACGACGATGCGAGCCGCCCAGCACCTTGATGCACATCACTTTCTTGGCGCCGCTGTTATCAGCAACGTCCAAAACGCTTTGCATCTGAATCATGTCTAACGCTCCTCGGCTCAGCTCGCGCGTTCAACGATTTCGACCAGATTCCAGGACTTGGTCTTGGACATTGGACGAACTTCTTGAATGCGCACAACATCGCCTTCACGGCACTCGTTGTTCTCGTCATGCACGTGCAGCTTGGTGGTGCGCTTGATGTACTTACCGTACTTCGGGTGCTGCACCTGACGTGAAATCGCAACGACAATGGACTTGTCCATTTTGTTGCTCACGACTTTGCCGACCAGCGTGCGTTTAATGGTTTGTTCGCTCATTAGGCACCTGCCTTCTGGGTAAGCACGGTTTTGACGCGTGCAATATTGCGACGGACCTGACCCAGCAGATGCGTTTGACGCATCTGGCCAGTGGCAGCTTGCATGCGCAGATTGAACTGCTCACGCTGCAACGCAGTCAGCTCGGTCTTGAGCTCTTCTACGCTCTTGTTCAAAAGTTCTTTCGCGTTCATCACATCACCGTCCGGGCCACGATCGTGGTTTTCAAAGGCAGCTTCGAGGCAGCCAGCGTAAACGCTTCTTTGGCCAACTCAGCGGAAATGCCTTCCACTTCGTACAACATCTTGCCAGGCTGAATTTCAGCGACCCAATATTCAACACTACCTTTACCGCTACCCATACGCACTTCGAGAGGCTTTTGGGTAATCGGCTTATCCGGGAACACACGGATATAAATACGACCGGTACGCTTCATGGCACGAGCCATCACACGACGCGCCGCTTCGATCTGACGGGCAGTCAGACGGCCGCGGGTGGTCGCTTTCAGGCCATACTCACCGAAGCTCACTTTGTTGCCGACGGTGGCAACGCCAGTATTCCGGCCTTTGAAGACCTTACGGAACTTGGTACGTTTCGGCTGCAACATCTGTCAGCTCCTTAATTCTTTTCGACTTTGTCGGCGGCCTTCGCGCTGCGGCGCGGAGCCCGTGGCTTGTCGTTGGCACCGGCACCAGCACGGCCTTTCGGACGACGCTTCGGCTCTTTGTCTTCACGTGCTGGAGCAGACACCGAATTGATGTCAATGCGGCCTTGCGCCAGGACTTCACCTTTGAAGATCCACACTTTGACACCGATGATGCCGTAGGTGGTTGAAGCTTCGCCGGTGGCGTAGTCGATGTCGGCACGCAGCGTATGCAGCGGCACCCGACCTTCGCGGTACCATTCGGTACGGGCGATTTCAGCGCCGCCCAAACGACCGGACACTTGAATCTTGATACCTTTGGCACCAGCACGCAGCGCGTTCTGCACAGCACGCTTCATCGCGCGACGGAACATCACACGACGCTCAAGCTGTTGAGCAACCGAATCGGCAACCAACTTCGCATCGATTTCCGGCTTGCGCACTTGCTCGATGTTGACCGTGGTCGGCATGCCGGAAATGGCAGCGACTTTGGCGCGCAGTTTTTCGATGTCTTCGCCTTTCTTACCGATGACGACACCAGGACGGGCGGTGTGAATGGTCACACGCATGGTCTTGGCCGGACGCTCGATGTCGATGCGGGAGATCTGGGCAGCAGCCAGTTCTTTGGTCAGCCAGGTGCGGACTTTGAAGTCAGCATCCAGGTACTGGCTGAACACGCCCTTCTCGGCGAACCAGGTCGAACGCCACGGTTGGGTAATACCTAAGCGGATACCAACCGGATTAACTTTCTGACCCATTATTTGCTCCCCCGACGATCCGAGACTTTGACGGTGATGTGGCAGGTACGCTTGACGATACGATCACCACGGCCTTTGGCGCGGGCGCTCATGCGCTTGAACGACGGACCTTCATCAACCATCACGGTCGATACGCGCAACGCATCAATGTCAGCACCATCATTGTGCTCAGCGTTGGCAATCGCCGATTCCAGAACTTTCTTCATCAGACCCGCTGCTTTGCGGTTGCTGAACGCGAGAACGTTCAGGGCTTGATCGACCGGCAGGCCGCGAATCTGATCAGCCACGAGGCGCACTTTTTGAGCAGCGCTACGAGCGTGGCGATGGATAGCTACGGTTTCCATGACCTAACCCCTTACTTCTTCGCTTTCTTGTCGGCCGCGTGACCTTTGTAGGTACGGGTCGGCGAGAATTCACCGAGTTTGTGACCGACCATATCTTCAGTCACAAACACCGGCACATGTTGTTTACCGTTGTGGACAGCCATAGTCAGGCCAACCATTTCCGGCAGAATCATCGAACGACGCGACCAGGTTTTCAGCGGGCGCTTTTCGTTCTTCGCTACAGCGCTCTCGACCTTCTTCAACAGATGAAGATCAACGAACGGTCCTTTTTTCAATGAACGTGGCACTGCGATACCCTCACATTACTTGCCGCGACGACGTACGATGAACTTATCCGTACGCTTGTTTTTGCGGGTCTTGCCGCCCTTGGTCTTCCAACCCCATGGTGATGTCGGATGACGACCACCGGAGCTGCGACCTTCACCACCACCCATTGGGTGATCGACAGGGTTCATGGCAACACCGCGAACGGTAGGACGAATACCGCGCCAGCGCTTCGCACCAGCTTTACCGTAAGATTCGAGCATGTGCTCAGAGTTACCGACTTCACCGATGGTGGCGCGGCACTCGGCTTGCACTTTGCGCATTTCGCCGGAACGTAAGCGAATTGTGCAGTACTCACCTTCACGGGCAACCAACTGAATCGAGGCACCAGCGGAGCGGCCCAGCTGGGCGCCTTTGCCTGGCTTCAACTCAACGCAATGCACGGTCAAACCAACCGGAATGTTGCGCAGTGGCAAGCAGTTACCGGCTTTGATCGGTGCATCGTTACCCGATTGGATGGCATCACCGGCTTTCACGCCTTTCGGGGCGATGATGTAGCGGCGCTCGCCATCGGCGTAGCACAGCAGAGCCAGGTGAGCCGTGCGGTTCGGATCGTATTCAATCCGTTCCACTTTGGCTGGTACACCATCTTTGGTGCGTTTGAAATCGACCAAACGATAGTGTTGGCGATGACCACCACCACGATGACGGGTAGTGATGTGACCGTTGTTGTTACGGCCGCCATTTTTGTTTTTGCGCTCCAGCAATCCGGCTACCGGATCACCTTTGTGCAAATTGTCGGTTTTTACCTTCACCACGAAGCGGCGCCCCGGGGAGGTAGGCTTCATTTTGATCAGAGCCATCTCAAATTACCCCTTATGCCTGCTCGTTAAAGACGTTGATCGTCTGGCCTTCGGCGAGCTTGACGTACGCCTTTTTCCAGTCAGAACGGCGACCTTTACGCAGGCCGGCTCCTTTGATCTTGCCTTTGACGTTGACCGTGGTGACACGCTCGACTTTCACTTCGAACAACTGCTCAACGGCGCACTTGATTTCGTGCTTATTGGCGTCTTTCAGCACCTTGAAGGTGATGATGTTGTTCAGTTCGGAGGCGAGGTTGGTTTTCTCGGAGACGTGTGGACCAACCAACACGCGCATCAGGCGTTCTTGATTCATACCAGCATCTCCTCGATTTGCTTCAGGGCGCCGACGGTCACGATTACTTTCTCGAAAGCAATCAGGCTGACCGGGTCGATACCCACTGGATCACGCACGTCCACGGTGTGAATGTTGCGCGAAGCCAGGTACAGATTCTCATCAACGTTGTCGGTGATGATCAGCGCATCGTTAGCGTTCAGACCAGCCAGCTTTTGCGCCAGCAATTTGGTCTTCGGTGCTTCGACGGTGAACGCATCAACCACGATCAGACGATCTTGACGCACCAGTTCCGACAGGATGGCGCTCAGCGCACCGCGGTACATCTTCTTGTTGACTTTTTGCGACCAGTCTTGCGGAACGGCGGCAAACGTTTTGCCACCACCACGCCACAGTGGCGAGCGGATGGAACCAGCACGAGCACGGCCCGTACCTTTCTGTTTCCACGGCTTCTTGCCACCGCCACGGACTTCCGAGCGGGTCTTTTGCTTAACGGTACCGGCGCGACCACCTGACAAATAGGCGGTGACAACCTGGTGTACCAGTGCTTCATTGAATTCGCGGCCGAAAGCAACTTCCGACACATCAACTGTGCCGCCGTTGCCGCCTGCTAGAGTCAAATTCATCGTTAACTCTCCTTACGGGCTCAGGCTTTGGCAGCCGGCTTGACGATAACGTCAGCGCCGTCAAAACCAGGAACCGAACCCTTGACCAACAGCAAGCCACGTTCAGCATCGACACGAACGATGGCCAGCTTCTCGATGGTGACTTGCTCATCACCATAGTGGCCGTACATTTTCATGCCCTTGAATACGCGACCCGGGGTCTGACGCTGACCGATGGAACCAGGGACGCGGTGCGACACGGAGTTACCGTGTGTGGCGTCCTGGCCGCGGAAATTCCAGCGACGGATGGTGCCCGAGAAGCCACGGCCTTTGGTCTGGCCGGTGACATCCACCAACTGACCTTCTTTGAACAGGTCAGCTTTCAATTCGCCACCAACGCTCAAGCCATGCTCTGCGTTAGCGCGGAATTCCCATACACCACGACCAGCGGCGACACCAGCTTTCGCAAAGTGACCAGCCATTGGCTTGGTGACACGGCTGGCTCTACGCTCGCCAGTCGTGACTTGAATCGCAATGTACCCATCGTTTTCGAGGGTTTTGATTTGGGTGATACGGTTCGGCTCGACTTCGATAACCGTGACTGGCACTGAAGCGCCGTCTTCGGTGAACAGTCGAGTCATACCGCACTTACGACCCACTAATCCGATTGCCATGTCGTGTTTCCTCAACAAGCATTCATTCGCGCGATGCCGATTAGCTCAAGCTAATCTGGACATCAACACCAGCGGCCAGATCCAACTTCATCAGAGCATCAACCGTTTTGTCGGTTGGCTCGACGATGTCGACCAGGCGTTTATGCGTACGAATCTCGTACTGGTCACGCGCATCTTTGTTCACGTGCGGTGACACGAGAACCGTGTAGCGCTCTTTCTTTGTCGGCAGCGGAATCGGGCCTACAACGTGGGCACCGGTGCGCTTAGCCGTGTTCACGATTTCCATCGTGGACTGATCAATCAGTCTGTGGTCGAACGCCTTAAGGCGGATTCGAATGCGTTGCTTTGCCATGTCAATGGCACTCCAAGTCTAAAGAGCAAATAACAAAGCGAACATCGCACCTTCCATCCCCTTTCTGGGCGGAGCGCGATGTCCAAGTATCCGTCGAGCTGCAATTGAGCTCGTTGTTAGGGGCAGCGATACCAATATACTGGTCTACTACCGCCAACACCCCCACAGCCAAGGCTGGGAAGGGAACTACCAAAGAACGTATTTCAAAGGCGCGCGAACTATACCGGTGCCTTTATGGAATGTCGAGCAAAAATTGCTCGACATCCGAAAATACTGCCTCAAGCCCGAGGGTTTGAGTCTGACCGGTCCGAAGACCGGTCAGCATGTATCACCAATTAGGCAATCACTTTCGCGACAACGCCGGCGCCAACGGTACGGCCACCTTCGCGAATCGCGAAGCGCAGACCGTCGTCCATGGCGATCGGGGCGATCAGCGTGACGACCATCTTGATGTTGTCGCCAGGCATGACCATCTCGACACCTTCCGGCAGCTCAACAGCACCGGTGACGTCCGTGGTACGGAAGTAGAACTGCGGGCGGTAGCCTTTGAAGAACGGGGTGTGACGACCACCTTCTTCTTTCGACAGCACGTACACTTCCGACTCGAACTTGGTGTGCGGCTTGATCGAACCCGGCTTGGCCAGTACCTGACCACGCTCGACTTCTTCACGCTTGGTACCGCGCAGCAGCACGCCAACGTTGTCACCAGCACGGCCTTCGTCCAGCAGTTTGCGGAACATTTCAACACCGGTGCAGGTGGTCTTCTGGGTATCACGGATACCGACGATTTCGATTTCTTCGCCGACTTTGATGATGCCGCGCTCGACACGACCGGTTACACGGTACCGCGACCGGAGATCGAGAACACGTCTTCGACCGGCAGCAGGAACGGCTTGTCGATGGCACGCTCTGGCTCAGGAATATAGGTATCCAGGGTTTCCAGCAGTTTCAGGACGGCTTGCTCGCCGAACTCGCCTTTGTCGCCTTCGATCGCCAGTTTCGCCGAACCACGGATGATCGGGGTGTCGTCGCCTGGGAATTCGTAGGTGCTCAGCAGTTCACGCACTTCCATTTCGACCAGCTCGAGCAGCTCGGCGTCGTCGACCATGTCGCACTTGTTCAGGAACACAACGATGTACGGTACACCGACCTGACGGGCCAGCAGGATGTGTTCACGGGTCTGCGGCATGGGGCCGTCAGCAGCCGAGCACACCAGGATCGCGCCGTCCATCTGGGCGGCACCGGTGATCATGTTCTTGACATAGTCAGCGTGGCCCGGGCAGTCAACGTGCGCGTAGTGGCGGTTGGCGGTTTCGTATTCGACGTGGGCGGTGTTGATGGTAATACCGCGAGCGCGCTCTTCCGGGGCGCTGTCGATTTCGTCGTAGTTCTTGACCTGGCCACCGCTGGTGCGGGCCGACACGATGGTCAGGGCCGCGGTCAGCGAAGTCTTGCCATGGTCAACGTGACCAATGGTGCCCACGTTGACGTGGGGCTTTTTACGTTCAAATTTTTCCTTTGACATGATGATGCCTCAGCTTAAGTTTGTTTGACGTTTACATTCGGTTGCCCGCCAACCGCATTGGCTGGCGGGCGCCCCACTTGATTACTTCTTGCGTGCTGCGATGACGGATTCGGCAACGTTGCTTGGCGCTTCATTGTAATGACCGAATTCCATCGAGTACGTAGCACGGCCCTGCGTGGCAGAGCGCAGATCGGTGGCATAGCCAAACATCTCGGCCAGCGGCACTTCCGCTTTGATGGCTTTGATTTGGCCAGGCAGATCGTCCATGCCTTGAACGATACCGCGACGACGGTTCAAATCGCCGATGACATCCCCCATGTATTGCTCAGGGGTTTCGACTTCGACTTTCATCATCGGCTCGAGCAGTACCGGTTTAGCTTTCAAGCAGCCTTCTTTGAAGCCCATCGAACCGGCGATTTTGAACGCCATTTCGTTCGAGTCGACATCATGGTAAGAACCGTCATAAATCGTGACTTTGACGTCAACGACCGGGAAGCCGGCGATGATGCCGTTCTTCATCTGTTCCTGCACGCCTTTGTCAACGGCCGGGATGTATTCACGCGGAACCACACCACCGACGACTTCGTTGGAAAACTCGTAACCTTTGCCGGCTTCTTGCGGCTCGATACGCAGCCAGACGTGACCGTATTGACCACGACCACCGGACTGACGCACGAACTTGCCTTCTTGCTCAACCGACTTGCGAATGGTTTCGCGGTACGCAACCTGCGGTTTGCCGACGTTGGCTTCGACTTTGAATTCGCGACGCATACGGTCGACGATGATGTCGAGGTGCAACTCGCCCATACCAGAAATAATGGTCTGGCCGGATTCTTCATCGGTGTGTACGCGGAACGACGGATCTTCCTGAGCCAGACGGCCCAGGGCGATACCCATCTTTTCCTGGTCGCTCTTGGTTTTCGGCTCAACGGCAACCGAGATAACCGGCTCAGGGAAAATCATCCGCTCAAGAATCACCTGGTGATCCGGATTACAAATCGTGTCACCGGTGGTGACGTCTTTCAGACCGATACAGGCGGCGATGTCGCCGGCGCGAATTTCACGAATTTCTTCGCGGTTGTTCGCGTGCATCTGCACCAGACGGCCGATACGCTCTTTCTTGTCTTTGGTCGTGTTGTACACCGCGTCACCGCTGTTGACGACGCCGGAATAAACACGAATAAAGGTCAAGGAACCAACGAACGGGTCGGTGGCAATCTTGAACGCCAGGGCAGAAAACGGCGCATCATCAGACGGATGACGCTCAGCCGGCTCACCGCTCGGGGTTTCGCACTTGATCGCCGGCACATCGGTCGGCGCTGGCAGATAGCGAACGACGGCGTCCAGCATCATTTGCACGCCCTTGTTCTTGAACGCCGAACCGCAAACAGCCGGAATGATTTCGTTGTTGACGGTGCGCTGGCGAATTGCCATGTGGATTTCGTCTTCCGACAAGTCACCCTCTTCCAGGTACTTGTTCATCAGCTCTTCGTTGGCTTCCGCCGCCGACTCAACCAGGTGCTCGCGCCACTGATTGCACAGCTCAACCATATCAGCCGGAATTTCGCCGTATTCGAAGGTCATGCCCTGATTTTCTTCGTTCCAGATGATCGACTTCATCTTGATCAGGTCAACCAGACCGGAGAATGAGTCTTCGGCTCCGATTGGCAGTACCAGCGGAACCGGGTTGGCTTGCAAACGGCTCTTCATCTGCTCAATGACGCGCAGGAAGTTGGCACCGGTACGGTCCATCTTGTTGACGAAGGCCAGACGCGGCACTTTGTACTTGTTGGCCTGACGCCATACGGTTTCGGACTGCGGCTGAACGCCACCGACCGCGCAATAGACCATGCAGGCACCATCAAGCACGCGCATCGAACGCTCAACTTCGATGGTGAAGTCAACGTGTCCGGGGGTGTCGATGATGTTGATGCGGTGTTGGTCAAACTGTTGTGACATACCGGCCCAGAAGCAGGTGGTCGCAGCCGAGGTAATGGTGATACCGCGCTCTTGCTCCTGCTCCATCCAGTCCATGGTGGCGGCGCCATCATGAACTTCACCGATTTTGTGGTTGACACCGGTGTAAAACAATACGCGCTCAGTCGTGGTTGTCTTACCGGCGTCGATGTGCGCGCTGATACCGATATTACGGTAGCGCTCAATTGGCGTGGTGCGTGCCATGATTTACTCCAAGTTTGGGTGTGCGGATTACCAGCGGTAATGCGAGAAGGCCTTGTTGGCTTCGGCCATACGGTGCACGTCTTCACGCTTCTTGACGGCAGAACCGCGGTTCTCGACGGCATCCAGCACTTCAGCGGCCAGACGGTCAGCCATGGTCTTTTCACCACGGTTACGGGCGGCATCAACCAACCAGCGCATGGCCAGGGCCGATTGACGGCTGGCACGGACTTCGACTGGTACCTGATAAGTGGCACCACCGACGCGGCGGGATTTGACTTCGACCATCGGGCGGACGTTGTCCAGGCCTTTTTCGAAGATGGCCATGGCTTCTTCAGCCTGGGTGTTTTTCTTGCTGGCAATCGAGTCAATGGCACCGTAAACAATCTTTTCGGCGACCGATTTTTTACCGGAGACCATGACTACGTTGATGAATTTTGCAAGCAATTCGCTGCCGTATTTCGGTTCCGGCAGGATTTCGCGTTTCGCGACGACACGACGACGTGGCATGTTAACTTTCCTTCTTGCTTCAGGTTGAATCCGGCATTGGCAGTGTGAAGCAACTGATTCACTACGCTACCGGCCTTACTTACACACTCGATTGGTGTGTTGGGCAGGATGCCCAGGGGCTATTCAGTGTGACGCGCGTACGCGGAACGACCGAACTGGCCAAATTATTTCTTCGGACGCTTGGCACCGTATTTGGAACGGCTTTGCTTCCGGTCTTTCACGCCTGCGGTATCCAAGGAACCACGGACGGTGTGGTAACGCACACCTGGCAAGTCTTTTACACGGCCGCCGCGGATCAGCACGACAGAGTGTTCTTGCAGGTTGTGGCCTTCACCACCGATATAGGAAATCACTTCGTAGCCGTTGGTCAAACGCACTTTGCAGACTTTACGCAAAGCGGAGTTCGGCTTTTTCGGAGTGGTGGTATACACACGGGTGCAAACGCCGCGTTTCTGCGGGCAGTTTTGCAACGCCGGTGACGGGGTCTTGCGCTTAATCTCTTTGCGAGGTTTGCGCACGAGCTGGTTTACGGTCGCCATTTGAAGAAAAAACTCCTAGTAAAAAGAGAAAACACCCCTACGCCCGAAAAGCAGGCTTTCAGGGGGGTGCGGCATTCTAGAGATGAAGGACAGTGTAGTCAAGGTAAGTTCTGGGCTGGCAAACCCATCATGGAGCCAACTTTTTAGGGGGCTCGCGAGTGTCCTCCTGCCGGCACAAAATTCTGTCACACAAGCTAAGGGGTGGAGCCTCTGACCCACCATCATTGTTGTGTCAGAAACAATGATGGCGGGCTTAACAGCAATGAGACGCTCTTGTTTAGTTTAGGGCGCAGCGTAAGTAATTACCAACTTCGGACGGCGGGTCACGTCGGTGGTGTAGTCTTTGGTATAGAAGCGCTTCAGGTTATACCGATCACCCGCTGAGCGAATGATGCGCCAACCATAGTTCTGCTGTTCATTTTGCATCATCTGCAGGCTCTGGGTGACATCAAACATCAGCCAACCTGTGCCCCAATCGGATACCACCGAGGCATCCGGCGCGCTGACATAGTCGGTATTGGATCCATTGGCGCCGCTGCCACTCCAGGCTTGACCGGAACGGAAGTTCAGCCAGTTGGCCTCAGTTTCCTGCCAATCGCGCAGCAGTCGATGCACACCCCAGGTGGCGTTGTAGACCGTAGCCTTATACACATGCAGTTGCGCGTTTTGAATCAAGGCATCATCCGGCACGATGCCGCCTTCGCTGGCAAAAATCTTGAACCGCAGCATCGGCGAGTAGGCATTGTTCTCGTCGTACATGATGCTTTGACTACCAGCAATGCCACTCGGGCTGTAACTGCTTAAATAGGTATCCTGGGTACCGATGTAACCGTTCTGCCCTTCTTGTAGCGTTACCGTACCGGATTGTCCTGGCAGCACAGTAATGGCTACCGGCGCGGACCAGGCCTGGGCACCGAGATCGTCTGTCGCCAAGGCGGAAATATCATGGTTGCCGACCGGAGCGTCGAGCCAGTCGTAAGCGAACGGCGCACTGGTATCACTGGCAATCAAAGTGCTGCCTCGATAGAAATCAACGCGACTGACGTAACCATCCAGATCACTGGCCTCCGCCTGCAAGGTGATGACATCGCCGGCGACGAATTCGGCACCGGCGCTTGGCGCCGTCAGGTTGACGACCGGTTTCAGGTTGTCGCCGCCGACCGGCTGCTGCCAGCCTTCCGGCTTGTAAATCCAGACGTTACCGGCCGTCGCGTCCTGCAAGCCGATAAACACATCGAGATTCGGAATGTATTTCCATTTACCGAGTATGCCGGTGCCGATGATATTCGATGGCGTGGAACTGGCTACCAATACCCCTTTGCGGATGGTCCAGCCGGAAGGCGACGGAGTTGCCGGCGGCTGAATCAGGAAAACATCAGCGCCGCTGCACCACATGACAAACTGTTTTCGCACCGGGTCGAAGTCCAGACCGCAGTTTTTAGGTTTCAACTCTCCGGTACTGTAGCGAGCGGTAAACGCGCCATCGAGATCGGTGGGCAACACGACGACATCATCATTGCTGCTGCCCGGCGTGTTCAAATTCCAATAGGCCAATGGTTTTGAAGAACCGCTTAGGCGAACGAACAATTTGCTTTCCGGGTCGTAGGCGCAAGCGGTTTGTGCCTGAGCGCCATTCCACCAGCGGCCAACGATTTCCCATTGATCAGCAGCAGGATTGTTGATGTCGTTAATCTGATAACGATACAAATTCAATGCCGTGCCGGTGCCATGGTTGGCGCCAACATAGAGCACGTCTTTACCGAGCTCTTCAGCATACGCAGTACAGCCTTCAACATGACGCCTCGGCAAACGCGGCGTACCAGCCAGCGCCCCCCACATATCGCGGTTCTGCCACATTTGACCGCCGAGAATTTCGGGGAACGGCTGCACACGTTTGACGTGCGAACCGGTGCTGCCACCAACCATCATCGGATTGGCCTTTTCCGGATCAAACAGATACGGACCCGTGCGACGATTGACGCCATTGTCGACCATGAAAAACATATCGCCGTTGTTGTAGGCGGCGCCACCAAAGCTCAGGAAGCGGTCAGCCACGGGCAAATAAATATTGTTGTCGTAAGTGTGAGCCGATGACGGCGCATTGAACGCGCCATCAATCGCGATGTAATTGTTGGCGCTATCTTTGGTCACTTCACTCGGCAGCGACATGCGCTGCCATTGCTGTGTGCTGGCGCGCCAGCGATAGACATCGTTACCGGAATAATTGGCGTGACCGCCACCATAGATAATCAAATCGGCGCGCTTGCTGTCCCAATCAAATGAACTCCAGGCGCCAATGATTTTCGCTGGCGTTGGATTACCGAAATTATCCAGCGGCCGCAGCTCTGAAGGCGTCCATACATCGGAGAACAAATTGGTATTGGCTTTGTACCAAGCCCCCTCTGGCAAACCGGCAATAATCGTCAACAGCGCCGAGACATCGGCGCCATAAGGGGACGCGTCCGGTTTACTGCTGCCCTGCCACTGACTGGCCTTAACCGCCGGAGTTTCAACCACCGGCGTCGATTCATCTACGTGAATCGCGTATTGCTGATACGCTTCACCACCTTGACTATCACGAGCTCGAATGACGATATCAAAACGGCCTGGCGCAAACGGCCGACCGCGCAATTCACCTCGTTTCCGGTCCAGTTGCACACCATCCGGTAACCGGCCTTTGTGTAGCGAATATTCGACCTCGCCCAAAGCGTCACTGACTCGCAAAGGCGCGTTCGCCGGCTGCTGCACATCCATGGTCGCCAAGGCTTGATCGGTAAACCGCAGCGGGGGCCGCTCTTTACCCACATATTCAAGCCGCAATGCATCCAGGAAAAAGGACTGTTGCGTACCTTTGATCAGGATAGAGACCGAGCCAGGCTGCAATGACAGCAGCTGAAGTTGCTGCCATTGGCCGCCATTACCCTTCTGGCTGAACACCTGCTCGAATTCCTGCGTGCCAGACTTCACCAGCAGCGTCACTTGGCCAGCTTGCTCAACCACCGGCCACCAAGCGTTTATCCGGTAATAACCCGTGCGCGAAACCATGGTAGTAAAACTGAGAGCGGCATCAGACTCTTCCTCTGCTTGCAGGCTTTGACCGTGCAGACTGCGATACGCATTGACCTGCTTGAAGCGGCCTTCGCGTCGGCCATCAACAGCCTTCCATTCGATGTTGTTCAACGTCGTGAGCTGGGCATTGAGCAGCGGCGGCGCGGCCGCTTCCAGCCTTGGTGAATAGCAGGCAATCCAGAACAGACTGCTGAGCATCGCGCCGTAGAGTAATGAAAAACGCATCAGAAAACTCCTTTTCTTATGGTGTGCACATTATTTTCAGGATTGGAACAAACAAAAAAGGCGACACAAGGCCGCCTTTTTTGAACTGCTAACGAAACTTACATTTTCCGGCGACGCAGACCGAAGGCCAATGCACCAATGCCCATCAGCAGCATCGTGCCCGGCTCAGGAATGAACACGGTGAAAATGCGAGCTTGGGTGTAGATGGTGCTGATCCCGGCGGAATAGGGTTCACCAGCTGCACACCCAGCATCACCGTCTTGGCTGCAGGCTTCCGTTGTATAGATCGTGAAGGTGCCGTCACCATTGTCGATGACCGCAGCACCTGGGCCGGCGGCAAACTGGAACGAAATCCAGTAGCTGTAGAAACCGTCATTGTAGAACATGAAGGTGCCTTCCAGTCCCGTTGTGGTGAACACGTCATCACAAGCAGTACCTAGCGGGTTCGGGCCCGGGCACTCTTCCGCATCAAGGTTCAGCGTCTCATCAAAATACAGCGGGTTGATGCCTGGAACGCTCAGCGAAACCGGGCTGGTCAATTGGAACCAGCCGTTGACGTTGACCGAACCCAGGTTGCCACCAGCCGTGGTAATGATGTTGTTGGTATGGGTAAAGACGTTAATCGTCGTCCAGCCACCATTGGTCAGAATGGAGTTGCCAGCCCCAATGAAGTTGGTGATGTTCAGATGGCTTTGTGCCGAGTAAGGATCCTGAGCGTTGCCGCCACCGGAAACAAACGGGTTCTGCGTACTGCCAGTACCCCAGGACAGGTGCTCATACAGCGAGGCACCAGCAAAACCGGTGACTGGCTCGTTAGCGGTCAGGCCGCATACGCCGCCGCCATCACAAGCCCAGTTTTCAAAACCGGTACGTGTTTCAAAGTCAAACGAAGCGATCGGGTCGGCTGCTACGGCACCGGCAGCTACCAGTGTCACGGCCGCGATCAGATTACGAATACGCATAATAAGTACCACTCCTTAGTAATTGGGCTCAGGCGTTGCTCGTAACCGCTCCTTAAGCACGTCCTGTGCCAGGTTTGGATTTATATTACAGATCAATAGGTTATCCTTTGGTAACCATTACCAGATTTGCCGAGATGTAAAGTCCTTCGACACCGTGTTAATGCGCCTTTACGCCTTTTTCAACGTGAATGCCGTTTTTAAGCGCTTAGGAACCACTGTGTTTTTTAATTTCGCATAAGCCGGCAAGCCGTTTTCATAACGCGGATAGGCTTCGCCCTGAATCAGCGGCGACAGGTAACGGCGGCAGGCGGCGGTGATATGAAAGCCGTCCTGGCTGATATAGGTATCGGGCATTTTGCGCTCGACATTGGCTACTTCGCTAAGCCGGGCCATGCTGATTTGCCAGCCGTAGGTACGTCCTTTCTGTCGCAGAATGATTGGCATGACGGCGTTATGACCTTTGACGGCAAATTCAACCGCCGCTTTGCCAACCGCGTAGGCCTGCTCCAGATCGGTTTTTGAGGCGATGTGGCGCGCCGAGCGCTGCAGGTAATCGGCGACGGCGTAGTGGTATTTGTAGCCCAGCTTATCTTTGACCAACTGAGCGATGACCGGCGCGACGCCACCGAGCTGGGCATGCCCGAACGCATCCTTGGTGCCGGCCTCGGCGAGGAATTTGCCTTCGGCGTTTTTCACCCCTTCTGATACGACAATCGTGCAGTACCCGTATTGCTTGACCACCTCGTCTACCCGCGCCAGGAATTTCGCCTGATCGAAAACCCGCTCTGGAAACAAGATGATATGCGGAGGCTGACCGGCTTTCTCCGTTGCAAGACCAGCGGCCGCGGCAATCCAGCCGGCATGACGGCCCATGACTTCGAGCACGAATACTTTGGTTGATGAGCTGGCCATCGACGCTACATCCATACCCGCTTCGCGAATTGACACGGCCACATACTTGGCCACCGAGCCAAAGCCCGGGCAGTTGTCGGTCAACGGCAGGTCGTTATCGACCGTTTTCGGAATACCGATGCAGGTCAGTGGATATTCGAGCTGCTCGGCCATCTGGGAGATCTTGTTGGCGGTATCCATCGAATCGTTGCCGCCGTTATAAAAGAAGTAACGAATATCGTGCGCCTTGAACACCTCGATAAGACGCTCGTATTCAGCCCAGCTTTGCTCCAGGGATTTCAGTTTATGGCGGCAGGAGCCGAAGGCGCCGCCCGGCGTGTATTTCAGCGCCGCAATCGCTTCCTTGCTTTCCTTGCTGGTGTCGATCAGGTTTTCATATAGCGCGCCAAGAATGCCATCCTTGCCGGCGTAGACCTTGCCGATTTTCTTCGGGTATTTGCGTGCCGTTTCGATGACACCGGCAGCCGAGGCATTGATCACCGCGGTAACACCACCGCTTTGCGCATAGAAGGCGTTGTAGACTTTTTTCGGGGTAATCGCTTTGGCCATGATCATTCCTTATTCACTGTACCAATCAGGGGGATTCAACATCCATCAACTATTTGCGTTCGTGTCTGGACGCTGATCGAAACCGACTTGCATAATAGCCTAACTGAATTTGATGGCAGTCACGGCGCGCACTTGCAGTTTTTCTCATTATTTTTCCCCATTTGTCTGCTGAAAAAAGGCCCGCAGGATTTGCCCTGGTCTCCGGCGCTGTTGCTTAAGGCCTGCCTGTTGCAATGGTTCAGCAGCGCACTACTGTTCCTGTTATTGGCACCGGCGGCGACGGCGTTTTTTCGCGCCTCGATTGCCATTGCCTTAAGTCTTTCAGTCTGGAGCCTGGTGCTGTGGCTGAGCAACCGCGGTGAGCGGCTATTGCAAGTGCTGACTGCAGTGCAAGGATGCGCGACGCTGCTCAACATCGGCATGTGGCCATTGATGTTCTTGATGTCCACCGTGTCGAGCAATCCCGCCATGGCACTGGTATTGAACGTCGCGATGATTGTCTGGAGCATGAGCATTCACGCGCATATTTTGCGACACGCATTGAATTGGCGTTACGCGTTTGCACTGACCCTGGCCATTGCCTTGTTTTTAATTCGGGTCAGCCTGTTTCAACAGATCACGAGTCCTGTCTGATGCATATTCATATTCTTGGTATTTGCGGCACGTTTATGGGCGGCTTGGCGCTGCTGGCACGTGAACTTGGCCACCGCGTTTCCGGTTCGGATCAAAATGTTTATCCACCGATGAGCACGCAACTGGCCGATGCCGGCATTGACCTGATCGCCGGCTATGAAAACGATACGCTGCAGCCACAGCCGGATTTGGTGATCATCGGCAATGCCCTGTCGCGTGGCAACCCGGCCGTCGAGCGCGTGCTGAACCAAAATTTGCCCTATGTTTCCGGCGCCGAATGGCTGGCGCGCGAAGTGCTGCAATCGCGTTGGGTCGTGGCCATTGCCGGCACCCACGGCAAAACCACGACAACCAGTTTGGCTACTTGGATACTGGAGTATGCCGGCTTGAAACCGGGCTTTTTGATCGGCGGCGTGCCGGGTAATTTCGGGCAATCAGCACGTTTGGGTGAGGCGCCATTTTTCGTCATCGAAGCCGATGAATATGACACAGCATTTTTCGATAAGCGCGCGAAGTTTGTTCATTACCGGCCACGCACCGCCGTGCTCAATAATCTCGAATTTGATCATGCCGATATCTATCCGAATCTGGCCGCGATCGAAACCCAGTTCCATCATTTGCTGCGCACCGTGCCCGGTAACGGCCTGGTTATTTATCCAAGCACTGACGAGGCGCTACAACGCGTGATCAAGCGCGGCTGCTGGAGTGCAACAGAAACCCTGGATCAAACCCATGGTTGGTGGCTACAAAACGAATCTGCTGATGGTCGAGCGTTTTCCATCTGGCATCAGAATCAAAAGCAGGGCGAAGTGCGCTGGTCGCTTCTGGGCCAGCACAATCAGGCCAATGCGCTGGCGGCATTGCTTGCCGCTCGGCATTGCGGCGTCAGCATTGATGTCGGGTGCGCGGCGCTGGCTGAATTCAAAGGCATCAAACGCCGAATGGAATTGAAAGGCGAAGTCGGCGACATTGCGGTCTATGATGATTTTGCTCATCATCCGACCGCGATTGCGACCACCGTGTCCGGCTTGCGGGCGGCAATTGGCAACGCGCGCATTCTGGCCGTCGTCGATCCGCGCTCGGCAACGATGAAAATGGGCGTACATCGCGACACGCTGGCCGACAGCCTGCGTCAGGCCGATATGGTGTTTCTGCATCAACCGGCGGAGCAGCAATGGCAAGCACGCCTGCCCACCGACTTCACGATTCCCTGGCGGAATTTTTCCGATGTTGATTCGATCGTTGCGGCCGTCAAAGCCGTAGCAAAACCCGGTGACCAGGTACTAGTCATGAGCAACGGCGGCTTTGGCGGCATTCATCAGAAGTTGCTCGATGCGTTCGCGCACTAGGGCCTGTTTACCTTTGCCACGCCACAACGTTGCCGCCCAGAAAAGCGCCATGCAAGGCGCGAGGAGAGAAGTTTGTTCGACACATCCCTGTGTCTCACCCCTCCGGGGCTGAAGCTCAAAAACGCTCCCGGCGTTTTTGTGGTCATTCCAAATGAACGACGAGCAACGCGGCATGGCGCTTTTCTGGGCGCAACCCGAAGGGACGGGCCGCCCGTGGCGCATTGCGGCGTCATTCGTCGCTCATGTACGTCAAGTACACTGCGCTCCTCATTCCTGCGCCCCACAGGGACGTGGGAAGTGTCGCAAGCGCGTCAGGAGACGCGCGCGACCACTGCGCTACGGGCAGCTCCGTCGCTGCGGTGTGGCAAAGGTAAACAGGCCCTACGCTGCACTACACTGCAACACAGCATCAACCAATGGTAGGTGAACAAATGGGCAACCGTTCGGCAATCACCCTGGCTCTGACCGGCGCTTCTGGCGCACCGTACGCACTGCGCTTATTGCAGTGTTTGACGCTGCACTACGAGAAAATTTATCTATTGCTCAGTGCACCGGCACGCGTGGTGCTGGCCACCGAATGCGATATCGCCCTTCCTGACAACACTCGCGAGCAACTGAATCGCTTATCTGAACGTTTGCAATTGCCCAGCGAAAAAATCGAACTGCTGGCGCGCGACAACTGGATGAGCGCTGTCGCCAGTGGCTCCAGCGCGCCAAAGCAAATGGTAGTCTGTCCCTGCAGCACCGGCACGCTTTCGGCCATTGCCCAAGGTGCCAGCGACAATCTGATTGAACGCGCCGCCGACGTCGTGCTGAAAGAAAAAGGCCAATTGATTCTGGTGCCAAGGGAAACGCCGTATTCAGCTATTCATCTGGAAAACATGCTGAATCTGGCACGGCTTGGTGTGACGATACTGCCAGCCAGTCCCGGCTTTTATCAGCAACCGAAAACCGTCGATGATCTGGTCGACTTTATTGTCGCCCGGATACTCGATCACCTCGGTATCGAACAAACGCTGATGCCACGCTGGGGATACGGCAACGGCGAAAACTGATCGTTTTGCTTAACCGATAAACTCTTCAATATCGCGCAACAATTCTTCACCGGCCAGTGGCTCGCCAATGAAATACCCCTGGATTTCATCGCACTGCATTTGCCGCAGCCGTTTGTGCTGCTCGCTGGTTTCAACACCTTCCGCGACGACGATCATATCGAGCTTGTGGGCTAAAGCAATCATCGCTGAAATGATGGCTTCGGACGCTACATCGGTATCGGTATGGGCAACAAATTCTTTCGGAATTTTCAGGGTATCGAAACGATAGCGGCGCAAATACGAGAACGCCGAATAGCCGGTGCCAAAATCATCGAGTGCCATGCGCACGCCGAGTGCACGTAACTGCGACAAGTTGTCGGCGACCGAAGCGGAGGCCGTCAGCAACTGGCTTTCGGTCAGCTCCAGTTCCAGCGCGCAAGCCGGTAAATCATGATCACTCAATGCCTGTTGCACCCTTTGCACCAGATCGGTTTGTTTCAATTGCTTGGCGCTTAAATTCACCGACACCCGCCAGCAATGGTTTTGCCGCCACCACGTGGCAGCGTGCCGGCAGGCGGCGTTCAACATCCAATCGCCAATATCGGATATCAAATCCAGCTCTTCGGCAATAGCGATGAATTCATCGGGTTTTACAGGGCCAAAGGCGCTAGAGTGCCAGCGCACCAGTGCTTCAAATCCGGTAACGGCATTTTCGCGAATATCCCAACGCGGCTGAAACCAGACTTCCAGTTCTGCCTGAGAAATGGCTTTGCGTAAGGCGTTTTCCAATTTCAGCCGATGCGGCGCTTGGGTCTGCAATTCGTCATGGTAGATCTGCACCCGGCCTCGGCCTTCCTGCTTGGCCTGGTACAAGGCCAAGTCGGCTTTCTGCAGCAAGACGCCGCCATCAAGCCCGTGTTCCGGATAACAACTGACACCGATGCTTGGGGTGATGATGATCTCGTGGCCTTCGATAACAAACGGTGCCAGGAATGCCGCCAGAATTTGTTGCGCTTTTGCCTGCAGCACGCCGGCCACATTGGTGCCGGCACTGAGCAAAACAAATTCATCGCCGCCGAGTCGGGCCAGCACTTCCTGCTCACCCTGCAGATGGCGCAAACGTGAGGCGACCAATTGCAGCAGCAAGTCGCCGCAGCCGTGGCCGAGTGAATCATTGATTTTCTTGAAATGATCGAGGTCGAGAAAATACAGCGCCATCGGTTTGCGCTGTTCGCCTTTCGGTTGCAGCCTTTGCGCAAATTGCTGATGAAACGCCTGACGATTGCTGAGGCCGGTCAGGTAATCGTTTTCCGCCAAATAGCGCAGCTCTTCTTCCTGCTTGCGGCGCCCGGTGATGTCGGTCATCACCGCAACAAAATTGAACTCGCCGCTGACCGGTTCGGATATGCGTTTTAAATCGAGCTGCATCAGCCGCAGCTCACCGTTTTTCAAACGCTGCATCAGTTCGCCAGACCATTGGCCATTTTCCCGGGCCTGATGACGAATCGCCATGGTCGGTCGACAATCTTCGCCATCGAGCAAGGAGGTATCTTTGCCGAGAATTTCCTGATGCCGATAACCAAATAATTTGCTGAACGCGGCATTGACCCGCAGCACCCGAAACTCGGCATCGGTAACGATGACACATTCATTCATGTGCTCCAGCACCGTCCAGGAGAACTGCAATTCGCGTTCAATGCTTTTGCGTGCCGTGATGTCTTTCAGCGTGCCGCCCAAATGCATGGCACCACCGAGTTCCGGGTCCAGCAAACGCCCGCGCTGCAGTACCCAGCGCCATTGTCCGTTGGCATGTTGCACCCGGTATTCGACCTCAAAGAACGACGTTTTCTGGCGCAGATGGCGACCAATGGCGCGTAGCACCGTTTCCTGATCCTGCGGATGAATGGACTCGAACAATGCCGTGGCGGTGCCCGGCAATTGATTCGGTGAAAAGCCAAGCATTTCGGCGATGCCGCTGCGGGTGATGCGGCCGCTGTGCAAATCCCAATCCCAGAGCCCGTCGCCGGAACCCCAAAGTGCCGCATTCAGGTGCTGCTTGGTGATGCGTAACTCCTGCAGTTCTCGCTCACGCTGGCGCCGACGACGAAAATCAATCAGTAGCGTGATGCAGAGCAGCGAAAGGGAAAACAGGAAAAACGAGGAATGCAGGACCGTGACACTGATGCCTTCCAGTGCCCATGCCGGTGCAGCGCTTAAGCTCAGCACGGCGAAAATCCATATTTTTGTCGTTGCTGTGGCCATTGTCCTTGGGTCTTGTTGGCGGCCCCGACGCACTATAACGGGTATACTCCGCGCAACTCAATGAACGGGGATCAAAGCTTTGACCGATTCGACAGATTCCACGCCGGCGCTGAAGATTCGCGGCCTGGAAAAGCGCTACGACAATGGTGTCAAGGCGCTGAAAGGTATCGATCTGACCGTGCAGACTGGCGAGTTCTATGCCCTGCTCGGCCCGAACGGCGCCGGCAAAAGCACGACCATTGGCGTTATCGCCTCGCTGGTAAAAAAAACCGCCGGCAAGGTCGAGGTGTTCGGCCATGACATCGACGTCGATTTCAATGCCGCCAAACGCTGCCTTGGTCTGGTGCCACAGGAATTCAATTTCAGTCAGTTTGAAACGGTCATGCAGATCGTCGTCAACCAGGCTGGCTTCTACGGCGTGCCACGCGAAAAAGCGGTCCAAAGAGCCGAGGAATTGCTGAAGCCCTTGCAGCTCTGGGAAAAACGCAATGAGCCATCTCGTCAGTTATCCGGCGGCATGAAACGGCGTCTGATGATCGCCCGGGCGATGATGCACGAACCGAAGCTGTTGATTCTTGATGAACCCACCGCAGGCGTCGACATTGAGTTGCGCCGCTCAATGTGGGGCTTTTTGCGTGAACTGAACCGGCAGGGCACAACGATTGTGCTGACCACCCATTATCTGGAAGAAGCCGAAATGCTCTGCCGCCATATCGGCATCATCAATCACGGCGAAATTATTGAAGACACCAGCATGAAATCCTTGCTGGCGCGGATGAATCAGGAAACCTTTGTGCTCGACTCGCCGAATCTGCCGAAACCATTTCCGGAGCTGCCCGGTTATCCGCACCGGGTGGTCGATGAGCATTCGGTGGAAATCGATGTGCCACGGCAACAGGGCTTGAACGAGCTGTTTCAACTGCTCAGTGAACAGGGCATCACCGTTTCGTCGATGCGCAATAAAGCCAACCGGCTGGAGGAATTGTTCGTGCAATTGGTCAGCCAGCCAGCGAAGGAGCTGCAGTCATGATGTCTACAGCCTCACGCATTGCACTGCAAAGCATCGTGTTCAAGGAAGTGGCGCGCTTTATCCGCATATGGCCGCAAACGCTACTGCCGCCAGCGATCACGACGACGCTGTATTTCATGATCTTCGGCAATTTTGTCGGCAGCCGTATCGGCTCGCTCGGTGAGTACAGTTATCTCGAGTATATTTTTCCTGGTCTGGTTATGATGTCGGTGATCACCAATAGCTACGCCAATGTCGTCTCGTCTTTTTTCTCGGCGAAATTTCAGCGCAGCATCGAAGAGATTCTGGTCGCTCCGGTATCAAACGGCGTGTTACTGAGCGGCTACCTGCTCGGTGGCATGGCACGTGGATTGTTGACGGCATTGATTGTCAGCACGC
Organism: Permianibacter aggregans; assembly: GCF_009756665.1. Lineage (GTDB taxonomy): Bacteria > Pseudomonadota > Gammaproteobacteria > Enterobacterales > Permianibacteraceae > Permianibacter > Permianibacter aggregans. The sequence goes on along the minus strand of NZ_CP037953.1, from coordinate 3,240,310 downwards.
TGGCGCTGATGTTTGTTGATATCGAAGTCAAACATCCGTTGCTGACCGTGCTCTTGGTGGTGCTGGCATCGGCGATGTTTGCACTGGGCGGTTTTATCAACGCGGTTTATGCCCGTAAATTCGATGATACCTCGATCGTACCGACGTTTGTGTTGACACCACTGACCTATCTTGGTGGTGTGTTCTATTCGATCAGCTGGTTGCCGGAAATCTGGCAGCATATTTCGCTGGCCAATCCGATTCTGTATTTGGTCAATGGCTTTCGTTACAGCTTTCTCGGCGAATCGGATGTCAACGTCGGCTTGGCGATTCTGATTCTGCTGGCTGGCGTCATCTTGCTGACCTTGTTCGCTCTGCGCTTGCTGCAACGCGGAACCGGTTTGCGCAGTTAACCCGGCGGGCGAAAGCAATAAAACCATTCCGGCCGGTTTGCCAAGCGGCCGGAATGTGCTAAAAACCGGTCTTATTCCTACCTCTTTTAGGCGCAGCCATGGCCTATCGCGGTCGCAAGCAGTTATTGACGGCAGGCATCATCTACCTGCTCGGCGTCATTCTGGTCACGGTGATCTGGCTGCGTTTTCTGCAAAAGAACACGCTCGACACCATTGATCAGCGACTGTTGAATGCGGCCGCCGAAGTCGCTGATGTGCTGCCAGCCGATTTTCATGATCGCGCCACCAGCGCCGCCAGCGTTACCCGTGACGAAGACAAGCGCAATCTCGAAGCCTTGTCCAGCCATGCCCGGCTGGCTGGTTTTGCCTACCTCTACACCTATGTATTGAAAAACAACCTGATCTATTTCACGGCGTCCAGCTACGACGATGATGACGTCGAGAGCGGCACGGTCAGTTATTACTGGACACCATATCCGGAAGCGCATCAGGGCTTTTTTGACGCTTACCACGACAACAAAATCACTTATGCCACCTACACCGATCGCTGGGGCACGTTCCGCACCGTGCTGCTGCCGCGAACCTCACCGGGCGGCCAGCGCTATGTGGTCGGCGCCGATATCGACATCAGCGAAATCGACGACGCACTCTGGAGCCAGGTGCCTTGGGTAGTCGGCGCTGCACTATTGCTGCTGGCCTTTGCCGTGCCGATGGCATTCACGATGCGGCGCACACTGGAGAAAATCAACGCCGATTTACGGCAATTGAATCAGGCGCTGGAATCGGATTTGGCCGAACGCGAACGAGTCGAGCACGAGCTGCGCACGGCTACCGAAAAAGCCAATGTCGCCAACGAAAGCAAGAGCCGGTTCCTGGCCAATATGAGTCATGAAATGCGCACACCGCTGAACGGCATCAGTGGCATGACCGAATTGCTACTCGACACGCCGCTCGGCGAAACCCAGCGCGAGTATGCCGAGCGTATTCAGCAATGCAGTCAGGCGCTGCTGGAAACCATTCACCACGTGCTCGATGTCGCCAGCATCGAATCCGGCCATGCCCGCTTCCAGTATCGCAGCATCGATATCCGCGAATGGCTTGATGAGCATTTGTCAGTGTTCGCGCTGACCATTGCCCGCCAGCAGATTGATTTGGCCGTCGAGGTCTCTGTGCGCACCCCACGACTGATTCAGATGGACCCGGAACGGCTGTGGCAGGTGCTCGGCAATTTGATTGGCAACGCCATCAAATACACCGAACGCGGCGGCGTGCATGTGCATCTGGATTGGCACGATCATCAGCTATTTGTTGAAGTCGAAGACAGCGGTATCGGCATTCCGCTGGAACACCAGGAATCGATATTCGATGCCTTTGCCCAAGCCGACACCTCGGCGACGCGTCGGCATGAAGGCAGCGGTTTGGGCCTGACCTTGGCGCGTGATTTATGCCGGCTGATGGGCGGCAAACTGTGGTTGGAGCGCTCGACGCCGCTTGGTTCACTGTTCAGTTTCAAACTGCCAGCCGGCGCTGAAGATTCGCTGTCGACGGTTTTCATGCCAACACCCCGAATGCGCATCGCCGTTGTCTCAGACTTTGTGCCTTATGTACAGCAGATGCATTACCAGCTGGGTCCACATGGCATCAGTTTGCTTCGTTTGAACGACGTCAATGCGCTGCTCAATTTCGAGCCGGATGCAGGTACCAAAGCGATCATCATTGACAGCAAATTTGGCGGAGAGGCATTGACCTTATGTCGACAAAAAGCGGGAGCGGATTTGACGCTGATTTGGCTGCATTGGATCGGTGAAGAAACGCCGGAGCTGGCCAGTGAGCCGCTGCGCCGATTGTGCAAGCCGTTGTCCGCACAAAACCTGAAGCAGGTATTGGCTGAGTTCCTGCCAGCGGGCGCGGCGCCGATTAGCGAAGAAGAAAGCCACAAAATGCCGGTCGCGGCACGCATTCTGGTGGCTGAAGACAATTTGGTGAATCAAACCATCATCATGCGCATGCTGGCATTGGCCGGTATGCAAGCCGATGCCGTCGACAACGGCCTGGCCGCCGTATTCGCCGTGCGCGAAAAACGTTACGACGTCGTGTTGATGGATATTCAGATGCCTGAACTGGATGGCCTGCAGGCAACGCAGATGATCCTGGCAGAAAAAGGCCGTGACGCACCGTTGATTATTGGCCTGTCCGCGCATGCAACGCTGGATCAGATCGATGATGCCCGTCGCGCAGGAATGCAGGAATATCTGACCAAACCGGTACGCCGGGAAACGCTGATTGCCACCTTGCGTCGGGTGCTGGAGCGTCGAGTCAATAGTGAAGTGCCAAGCTCACGTTAATGCCCGCCGGCCATTTCGAATCAGCACTATCGATTCACATTTCGGTCCACACAATTGTTCGACTCAGGCGTGCTGCGAGCGCTCGGAACGAAGCGAATCCTGTGGATTAGCCTCGGTTAGCGTTTCCTGGTCCGCCCCTTCGAGGCGACGAAAGGTGCTGCGGCAACGACGGCACTGCCAAACGGACTTGTGGCGTAATCCTAACCACAGAAACAGCAGACCACCGATCATCGCCACCGGCCAACCCCAGTGCTGGCCAATAACGCCGACCATCAGCGACAGCGTCATGCCGGCCAGGCTGATGCCCGCCAAAATCGGGTCGCCGCCGTTCAAAGCGCGCTTGTGCACCTTCATCAAATGGCCGCGACAAACCGGGCATTCGCCGGGCCACGGGGAGTGTTTATACGCTGCGTTAGGTTCGTTCATCCGCGCTGTAATATTGGGTTGGGTAATTAGGCGTAAACCTCCACTGCAAAACCTGTACCGCGCATGCAACTTCCTGTTTTTCTTATAAGTTCCTGTTTTTGCTCAGCAATTTCTGTAAAGAATGCTGACGCGGTATGTAAAGCCGTTATCGAGAGTTCAGTCGGTTACTGGCCCGACCTTGGTGCTTCGCAGCAGAAAAATACTGGACGTTTTTCCCATAAGCCTCTGGTGCTGTCATCGATTTGCGGTATAAAGATCCCCACCTGAACGCGAGGGGCTCCGTTCAGAACGCAGTAGAGTTTCCCCTTGGAGCGAGCGAGTTGCTTGCGGCCGGAAGCACCGGTCCGGTAACTCAAAGATAAAAACCAGGCGCTCTGGGAAGCGAGTGTGTGAGCAAGCCTACGGACTTGTTCAGCAGTCGCCTCTATTGGTGGAGGGAGAAGTGCCGGTTCGGCCAGGCCCGAACAACACTTTTCGTTTGCCAACGCTTCTTGAGAGTGCTTATGCAGACGGCACGGGATACTTTTGACTAAAGATTCCTGTGTCGATTCGGTACTGCTTGTTAGGAGAACGTTGGATGTCGCCTCTTTATTTCGCCCTGATCTGCGCGGGCCTCGCCATCATTTATGGCGTCTGGTCCACCCGCTGGATTCTTTCCCAACCCGCCGGCAATGAACGCATGCAAGAAATCGCCGGCGCGATCCAGGAAGGTGCCAAGGCTTACCTGAACCGGCAATACACGACGATCGGCATCGTCGGCGTCGCGCTGTTTCTGATCATAGGTTTTATTCCGGCCCTCGGCTGGCCGACCGCCATTGGCTTCCTGCTCGGCGCCGTGTTGTCGGGCCTGGCTGGCTATATCGGCATGAACGTCTCGGTGCGCGCCAACGTGCGTACTGCAGAGGCTGCCCGTCATGGCATTAACGCCGCGCTGAACGTCGCGTTCCGCGGTGGCGCCATTACCGGCATGCTGGTCGTTGGCTTAGGCTTAGGCGGTGTTGCCGGCTACTACTACTTCCTGCAAGCCGGCGCTGGCGACAAAGCCCTGAGCGATGTGCTGCACCCGCTGATTGGTTTGGGTTTCGGTTCGTCCCTGATTTCGATTTTCGCCCGTTTGGGCGGCGGCATTTTCACCAAGGGTGCCGACGTTGGCGCCGATCTGGTCGGTAAAGTTGAAGCCGGTATTCCGGAAGATGACCCGCGCAACCCGGCCGTTATCGCCGACAACGTCGGTGACAACGTTGGCGATTGCGCCGGTATGGCCGCCGACTTGTTCGAAACCTACGCGGTCACCATCGTCGCTACGATGTTGCTCGGCTCGCTGATGCTGGCCGGTGTCGGTGCAGAAGCAGTCGTCTATCCGTTGGCGCTGGGTGGCTTTTCGATAATCGCCAGCATCGTTGGGGCGTTCTTCGTCAAAGCCGGTCAGGGTCAGAAGATCATGACGGCGCTGTACAAAGGCCTGATCGTTGCTGGCGTCATTGCGCTGCCCGCGTTCTGGTATATCACCGACTACGTGTTCAAAGACGCCGCTGCACTGAATGCGGCGCTCGGTGTAGCCGATGGCGGTAACCTGCGCCTGTTCTTGTCGGCAGTGGTTGGTCTGGCCCTAACCGGCTTGATGGTGGTGATCACCGAATACTACACCGGCACCGATTTCCCTCCGGTACGTCATGTCGCGGAAAGCTCAACGACCGGTCATGCCACCAATATCATCGCTGGCATCGGCATTTCGATGAAATCTTGCGCCTGGCCGGTGCTGTCAGTTTGCGCTTCCATTTGGGCGTCGTACGCGTTGGCCGGATTGTACGGTATCGCCATTGCCGCCACCTCGATGTTGTCAATGGCCGGCATCATCGTCGCGCTCGATGCCTATGGCCCCATCACCGATAACGCTGGCGGTATCGCCGAAATGGCCGAGCTGCCATCGGATGTACGCAACGTCACCGATCCACTGGACGCCGTTGGCAACACCACCAAAGCGGTGACCAAAGGTTATGCGATTGGCTCGGCCGGTCTGGCCGCGCTGGTATTGTTCGCCGACTTTACCCATGCGCTGGAAGCAGTAGGTAACACGTTTACGTTCTCGCTTAGCGATCCAGCGGTGATCATCGGCCTATTTATCGGCGGTCTGGTGCCGTATTTGTTCGGCGCGATGGCGATGGAAGCGGTTGGTCGTTCGGCCGGCTCGGTGGTGCTGGAAGTGCGCCGTCAGTTCAAGGAAATCAAAGGCATCATGGAAGGCACCGCCAAGCCGGATTATTCCCGCGCCGTGGATTTGCTGACCAAAGCCGCGATCAAAGAAATGATGATTCCCAGCTTGCTGCCGGTGCTGGTGCCTGTCGTTACGGCATTTGCGCTCAACTACCTGATGGGCGATGGCGCCGGTGTACGCGCGCTCGGCGGTGTGCTGATGGGCACGATCGTTACTGGCCTGTTCGTCGCAATTTCGATGACCACCGGTGGTGGCGCTTGGGATAACGCCAAGAAATACATCGAGGATGGCAATTTCGGTGGTAAAGGTTCGGACGCGCACAAAGCCGCCGTTACCGGCGATACCGTCGGCGACCCGTACAAGGATACCGCTGGCCCAGCCGTTAACCCGCTGATCAAGATCATCAACATCGTGGCGCTGCTGATTGTGCCGCTGATTGTCTGATTAACGCGATTAGCAACCAAGAGAGCGGCGCCAGCATGGCGCCGTTTTTTTGCGTGATGTTTGGCAACCAAACCCGTGGCGACGTGTTATGGTTTTCGCTATGACCATTGAAATTGTTGCCGTAAAGCGATGAAAAAAATCGGGTTGGCACTCGGTAGCGGCTCTTCTCGCGGTTGGGCCCATATCGGTGTGCTGCGAGCACTGAATGAGCTCAATATTGACGTAGAAATCGTTTGTGGCTCATCGGCCGGTGCCTTGATTGGCGCCGCCTACGCGACCCGTCGTCTCGATAAACTCGAACGCTGGGCGTGCAGTTTGACCCGGCTGGAAATCGCCCGCTTTTTTGAATTCAATTTCTCAATGAACGGCTTTATCAACAGCACCCGCTTTCGCGAATTTCTGGCCGAGTATGTCTGCAATCAATCGCGCATCGAGCACTTGCCGCTGCGTTTCGCCAGTGTCGCCACCACATTGATGCACGGCGAGGAAGTTATTTTCGATGAAGGTGATTTGACCGAAGCCGTTTGGGCGTCACTGTCACTGCCCGGCGTGTTCCCGCCACTGCAAATCGGCGAGCAATGGATGGTCGATGGCGGCTTGGTCAATCCGGTGCCGGTATCGGTTTGTCGCGAACTGGGTGCGGATTTTATTATCGCCGTCAATCTGAACGAAGGTATCGTCGGCAAGCATTTCAAGAAAAATGAGCCGATGCATCGGCGCAAACTCGATCAACCGGAACCGGAGTCGGCGATCAAATGGCCTTTACTGACCAACCTGATGCGCGAACCACTGAAAAAACTGGATCAATGGACCACGCGCGATCCCGCCCCCGGTATCGTCGATACCATCGCCAACTCGGTCAACATCATGCAAACGCAAATCACCCGTCAGCGTTTGAAGCAGGATGCGCCCGACTGGTTGATCTGCCCAGATCTTTCCCATTTCGGATTGATGGAGTTGCATCGAGCCGAAGAGGCGATTGCGGTGGGTTATCAAACGACGATGGCCAAGCACGAAGAGTTAAAAAAACATCTGGAAAAATAAGCGGTGTCAGTGCGCCAACGCCGTCAATAAAAAACCCGCCGAAGCGGGTTTTTATTTCTCAGCGATACTCGCCGAGTTATTTCTTCTGCAGCGTAATATCGCCACTGACCGTTTCCATTTTGAACTGACCGCGACCAGAACCCACTTTGACATCCAGGCTGTTCGAGTTGATAAACGAGCGGCTCGGTCTATCGTCGGTCAGGCGGTTGGTGATGTCGCCGCCAGGACCGGTTTCGATACGCAAGCGGGCATTGACGGCACCAATCGCGGTGATGGTGATATCGCCACTAACGGTTTCCGCATCAAGCTCGACATCATCGGCCAATGCTGCATCCAATTTCACATCACCGGAAACGCTTTCCAGGTTGGCACGGCTGACGCGGCCAGCGCTGGTGATAATCAAATCACCTGACACCGTTTCGCCATTGATTCGCTCGGCCGAGACATCAGCATGCACATCACCGGATACCGAGCCAATTGTCAGGATCTTGCCGGCACCTTTCAACTTGACATCGCCGCTGACCGACTTCAGATCAACCTCTTCACCCAAATCGGTCGCACGCAAATCGCCACTGACCGTTGACAGCTCTGATTTACCTTTCACTTGCGATACATTCAAATCGGCGCTGACCACATCGACATTCAGAGACGATTGACGCGGCACCTTGATCGTCAATTTGGTTCCTTCACCGGAGTTCAGATTGTTCGGCACATCATCTTCGATGCGAATGGTTTTCCCGCTGCGCTCGAAAATCAGCTTCTCACTACGGTCATCCAGCGTGCCGACGACTTGCACAACATTTTTATCCCAGCCCTCAATGGTCACCTCACCACGGACCACTTCGACTTCGATGACGCCATCGGCAGCGGCATCCAGAGACTTATCAACCTTCTCGCCAGCCAATACACTACCGGCAATCAGACACAGAGCACTGACAATTAACGTTTTCATATCACACCTTCTATCACTTTCGTTGCCCTTGATTACTCAGACGCAACACGATGGCAATCGGTTTAAATCAATGGTGAATGACGCGCTGCTTTTTCGGCTTTGCGATAGACATTCAATTCCTGGTTCAGCGATTGATGCAGCAGTTGTTGCAGCTCAACACTGTTCGGTTCTTTCTTCAGTGCTTGTTCAATTTCGCTCTGCGCTGTACGAATCATTTGCAGATTCTTTTCAATCACTTCTGCGGTTTCCGGTGACAGGTATTGCTTCAGTTCCGGCCACTGTTCGCGATAGCTGACACGCGCATATTGATACGGCGACTCGACCTGCTGCAGCACTTGCTCAGCATCGGCAAGACGCGCTTCGGTGGCCAGCCGTTGCTGGTAATTCTGATAGCTGAACAATAAGGCGGCACCGGTAATCAACACGCTCGCCGCTATGGCATATGGAAAACGGCGACGCGGTTGCTGCACGCGGATTTCGGATTGTGCCTCGATTTGCCCGGCAATCGTTGGCCATAAATCGCGCTCAGGAGCCATCTCTTTTGGCAACTCGCGCAGGGCTTGCTGCAACCATTCCGGTTGCGCATCGTTTGGCTTTTGCTCGTGGCTCATTGCAACATACCTCTCAATAATTCGCGGGCGCGAAACAGCTGCGCCTTGCTGGTGCCGACAGCGACACCGAGTAATTCACCCACTTCTTCGTGGCTATAACCTTCGACATCACAGAGCACGAAAACCTGACGGGCCCGATCCGGCAGCGCGGCAATGGCGCCTTCCAAATCGCGCTTCAGTCCGGGCGTTTCGGCGGCCAGTTGTTCCGGAATGTCATCGGTGCCGCTTTTCAACCAATTCAACCAGCGCGAGTTTTTGCGCTGGTAGGAAATGACGGCATTGACGGCGATGCGATGCAACCAACTGGAAAACTTGGCGTCACCGCGAAAATTCGGCAACTGTCGCCAGGCATTGATAAAGGCTTCCTGGACCAGCTCTTCGGCCAATGACCGATCGACCAGCATTCGACAGCACAGGGCATAAATGCGCCGATGATGTTGACGATAAAGTGATTCAAACGCGCGGCTATCGCCACGCTGCGCGCGCGCGACCATCAGCTCATCGCTGATCTCGGCGCTCGGTATCGATTCGGCGGTTTCCGCGGCCATGGCGCGTTGCACGTAATATCCCCTGATTGGTTCCACATCTTCTCAGACGCGGGCCAGGGGCGAAAGGTTGGAATCGGGCTTTCAACGTTTGATCGGTGCCGGTCTGGCGACCGGGCTCGGGTAATGCCGACAAAGCCAGGCAGCGCCCCAATGGCTGTCGTTGCGAGCATCGCAATCCGGCGTCAGACGCTCCGGGTCGGCGCAGCCACGGCGATCCTGCAGGCAATAGGCGTGCAGAATCGCGGTTTTGCGCGCCGCTTGTTCAGCGCTCAAATTGGCCGGCCGATCCTGAATCGGGTAATCATCATGCTGGATGATATGGCGAAGGCGCGGCAAGTCTTTGGCCGCCAACATCGTCAGTTTGGCGACAATAACGTGGTCTGGATGGTCGCCCTCACCGACCGGGCGACTGTGGCGTACCGGGTAGGCCCGCGTCGCCTGCAGCGTCAATAAGCGCTCCGGGTCATAGCTTTCGATGATGGCCCGCAACACCGCGATCAATTCGCTTTCGTTATAGCGCTGCATCGGTGTGCCGGTGGTTTCAGTGGCGGCATCATCGGCAAATACTCGATAAAGATTTGGCCTCGCTCGCGAACGCAAATCATCGTGCGCACCGGCCGGCAACTCAAGGAAACTCAATTCAATACGCGGCGTGGAGTTCGCCTGCCAATGCTCGATGATTTTGCCAGCCAACTGCCGCTCGCTATGCCGCCACTGCAGCCCGGATTCACCAAGCATCAACGCATAGGCCGCTTGCAAGCCGCGCTGTCTGGCGTCGTTATTCGGGTCGTCAACATAGCCGGCCGTCACCACCACCGTATGCACGCAGGCACCGCGGGCAATGGCTTCGTCTATCGAGGGATTGATGAAGTACAGATCATCGTCGGCATGCGCCACCACCGACAAAACGCGGCTACCGACACAGGCCTTGTCGAGTTCAGCGCGGTACGCTGACTCATTGGCACTGGCGATGCTCAGCAGCAAAGCGCTGAGCATCAAGAAAAGTAGAAGCCATCGCAAAAATAGTCTGGGCGATGGTGAGGTGCGCAAATAGGAGCGCAGGAACCGGAGTTTACCGGTAATAAATGAGGATGGTTCACCGCATGCATGTGGTTCACCCTCCGGGTTCCACGAAAACTCGCTCCTGGCGAATTTTTCCGAGTGCCACATTTGTCCAGCTCACCGAGCTTCAGACATTCTTGAGATAGCTTCAAGCTTCAACGGGCGATTACCGGCACCTGGATCATTTGCGTACTTTCGTCAGCAAACTGCAATTCGATCTGCACCTGATCGCCGACTTTGAGCGGTGATTTCAAGCGCATCAACATCACGTGCAAACCGCCCGGCTTCAACGCCACCACCTCGCCTTTTTTCAGTTCCAGATAATCGACATGCTGCATCCGCGCGGCGCCGTCCTTGACGATACTTTCGTGCAACATGGTCATGCCGGCCTGCGGACTGTCGACATCAACCAGCCGACGGGTTTCGCCTTCATTGATCAACGTGAAGTACGCAGCGGCCGGTGCGCCCGGCGGCGGCAATGGCACATAGGCATCGCGTATGATCAACGGTTCAGCTACGACAACTGAGCAACAGAACAACAAGGCAAGCAGCCAGACACGCATCGGCATTCTCCCAGAGTATTTGATCAGACACCCACTGCGGCAATTCGCCGCAGTGGGGAAAATTCAGGCAAAAAAATAGGGCGCCATATTAACGCAGGCTAATGGCGCCCGGAGGGAAATCTGTTCGGATTGTCGATAGCCGTTGTTACGGCAATTGCTGACAACCCGATCAGGCTTGGGGAGAATTATTGATGGACAACGTGTTCGATATATTCCGGTTCCTCATCCATCAGCAGCGCTGCCAGGAAATAGGCAATCAGCGCCGCCGGAAACAAAAACACCAGCGCCATCAGCGCTATCAATCGCACGGCGAAGCGGGAAAAGCCGAAATGATCGGCGATGCCAGCGCAGACACCGAACAACTTACGCCCTTGCTTGACCCGATAGGCGGTATCACCTTTCGGTAACGGGCGACCACATTGTGAACATCGTGCCATGGCAAATACCTCGCTGTTTGCTTGGGTGGCGCGAACGTTCAACGTTCCAGCCACCAGGAGAGCGCCCACGCGCTCAAGCCAAACAGTAGCACTGGCAGGAATGTTGCCACGAGGAAGGGAATGTAAGACATCATGTCGGCGCTCCCAGCATGCCATTCGTCGAAAATGGGCGTAAGCGCCCGGTTTCAAGCTATTAAGACGAAGCACACCGGAAAATGGTTTGCTGGTTAGACAAACTTTTTCATGATTTGAAACAGATTCGAACTCAGGCGATGGTCTCGAACAGCGCCTTGGCTTCTTTTAGCACGTCGATACCGGCATCCTTGCGATGCGCTCTTTCACTCAAATGACGACGGAATTGCCGCCCGCCCGGCTGACCATGAAACAGCCCAAGAATATGGCGAGTGATGTGTTGCAGACTGGAACCACTGAGCATTGCTCTTTCAGTGTATTCAATCATTTGTTCCAGCACATCGACACGCGACAGGCCATGCGGCGCATCGCCAAACAGCTTTTCATCGACCGGCGCCAATAACCAGGGGTTGTGGTAAGCCTCGCGCCCGATCATGACGCCATCAACATGCTGCAAATGTTCATCAATCGCCGGCCATTCAGTGATGCCACCGTTAATGATGATTTCCAGTTGCGGAAACGCCTGCTTCAGTCGGTATACCGCTTCATATTTCAACGGCGGCACTTCACGATTTTCCTTTGGCGATAACCCTTGCAGCCACGCCTTGCGCGCATGCACCGTGAATGAGTTACACCCCACCGAGGAAACCGTGCGAACGAAGTTTTCCAAATCACGCCAGTCATCTTGGTCATCAATACCGATGCGATGTTTGACGGTAACTGGAAGCGAGGTCGCCTTTTGCATTGCCTCGACACAGCGCGCCACCAAATCCGGCTCCGCCATCAGGCAAGCGCCAATGCGCCCTTCCTGCACCCGATCCGAAGGACAACCGACATTCAGATTGATTTCGTCATAGCCATAATCGGTGGCAATACGAGCGCATTCCGCCAGGGCTTTCGGATCAGACCCGCCCAATTGCAAAGCCAGCGGATGTTCCTCAGCGTTGTAGCGCAAATGCCGGTCTTTATCGCCATGCAAAATCGCCCCGGTCGTCACCATCTCGGTATAGAGCAACGCCCGCTTGCTGATTAACCGCAAAAAATAGCGACAATGACGATCAGTCCAATCCATCATCGGGGCGACAGAGAAACGGCGGGATAAAGGATTCATTGACTACAGGCTCGGCAAAACGGGGCGCCATTGTCCCGAAATTACGCGCAGGATGCGAGCCCGCGAGCGATCGCGTACTTCTGTGCTAAGGTTGTTGAAGACCCCGCTCTACGAGTACCTCAATGCTCAAGCTGTACACTGCCGACAATCCGATTGAAGCCCATTTGTTGCGTGGCTTTCTGGAGGCGCATGGCATTGAGGCGCTGGTGCAGGGCGATCATTTGTTTGGTGGTCGCGGGGAAATTCCGTTGACGTTCGATACGCTGCCGACAGTATGGGCGGTGCGCCCTTCCGAACACGCTAGGGCGCAAAGCTTACTGGCAGAATGGCAGGAGCAACCGCGTTTGGCGGACTGGGCTTGCCGACACTGTGGCGAACATATCGATGGTGAATTTGAAAGTTGCTGGCAGTGTGGCGCGATGCGTCTAAGTGTTTAGGGCTTCATTGCTGCCGGCGTTTGTATAAGCCATCAAAAACGGTTTTCCATTCACCGCTCGGCTCTTGATATTGCCAGTGCTGGCGCACAGAGCCATCGGCGTTTGGTGTCCAACTGATGCGATTCAACCGCTCAGTGTCCGGCGCAATAAACGCCATGCCTTCCAGCACCATTGCACCGTTTTGCAAACCGCCATCCAGTTGCAACAAGCCGCCTTGATTATCGACCCAGGTTTGGTGCCAGCGTTGACGACTCTTGTCGTAGATATTCAGGCTTTCGCCCTTGTAACCACCGGCCGTTACGTATTGTTCCTGCAGCACGCAACCGTCTTCACGCAAGGAAATATCGTTTTCGCCGGCAACTTTGCCGTCGGCGGTGTATACCGTCCACTGACCGAGCCAGAAATCAAACTGGCGATATTCAGGCCCTTCGCAAGCCAAGATGGCATTTGTTGAAAACAGTAATACCAAAAACCCCAACATCATTCGCATGTCGCGCTCCTTGTGCAGCTGGCCTTTTTCAGCCGAGTTTCGATTACTTGTCTTTCTTATCTTTACCTTTACCCTTGTCTTTAGACTTGCCTTTGCCTTCCGATTTGCCATGGCCATGTCCGTGCTTTTTGGCTAAGCCGGGCGGTACGCGTTTGCCTTCGGAGACAACGATATAGCTGCCGCCCCAGCTCGGGCTGGAACGCCAGAATCCGTCGTGATACCACCAATACAGGTTGTCCCAGAAGTAATAACCGGGGTGACCGATGACCACGTAAACACCAAGGCCGGAATCAAAACTCAAATCCACACCGCCCTGTTTATGACGATAGCCGTGAGCAGGCGCATGCGGCGGCGGGCCGGAACGCTGAATAACGGGGCCGTGTGCAGGATGGACTGGGCCGTGATGAACGCAGGCGGCAAGTGAACAAACCGCCATAACCAGCGAAAGGGTTTTCAACATTGTGTGCACCATTTTGAAATCATTGAATGGGAGCCAGTGTAGTGCAAATTGCGCGGAAGACTCTAGGCCGATGGCCATTGCGCAATCGCTTCGGCTACTTGCCGATGAGCGCGCCCCATCAATAAGCCGATATGGCCGGTAGTAAAACGCTGCACCCGTAAATGGCTAAAACGTTGTTCGGCACCGTTAAGCGATGCTGCCGGTGGCACAATATGATCCTGCTCGGCAATCAGTAACTGCACCGGAATATCACTGGTCAGCGATGGCGAAGCGCTGACGCAGCGTTGACGATATTGCGCCAATGCCGCCGACGACAACATCGGCCCGCTCAATAGCCAATGTTCCATTTGTACTGCAAGCGATAGCGCGATATCGTTCGGTGGGCGCTGCAACCAATTCAGAAGCTTTCCGGGCCGTAACGCGAAGGGTTTCAAATACACAAACCATACATTCAAGACGCCGGGTGAAATCGCTGGCATTTCTGTGGTCGGCGACGTTGTCGGTAATACCGAATTTTTTGCCCACTGCGTCAAGACATCCTGTTCGCATTGATAATCAAGTGGCGTCGCCAATAAGTGCAGCGCACGCACTTTTGCGGACTTGTGGAAGGCGTGCAAACAAAACACGCCGCCCTGGCAGACACCAAGCACATCGCTTTGCCGCTGTCCACTATCAGCACACACGGCATCAAGCGCCAACGGCAGCGCTTGTTGTTCATAGACATCGAGCCCGCCACCCTGCAGTCCAAGTGCGCTCCAATCCAGCAAATACGGGGTAAAGCCCTGACGCTGCAATGCTTGCAATAGCGAATGCTGGTCATTCAGATCCAACACCTCGGCCGAATTGACCGTGGCAAACACCATTAGAATCGGTCGCTGGCCATCGCCGGTGTAACGAAACAATTTGGCACCAGCCGGCTCGGCGATCAGGCGGCACTGAGTGCTGGAAGGCATAACCGGAATGCTGAGCAACCGGGCCGACAGCAAACCGGCGTGTGTCGCCCATTCGGCCCGTTCCTCTGCCCAGAATGCCACGGGTGCTGTCAGCCATTCTTGCGTATTCAGAGCGCTAATTGCGGTTGCCAAAGCGGATGGCAATTGCAATGCCCGTGACGGCCAAAGCGCTTCCAGCAGACGCTGCCAGTGGCCAAGTGCCTCGGACAAGGAATAAGTGGCTAACGGCAATTGCCGCCACGGTTCGGCCACATCCAGCGCGTACTGGCGCCAGAACGGGGAACCGATGTGCTCGGCCCAGCGCTGGTTGTCAGAGGCCTGAAGCGAGGCCGACCATTGCGCCCAATGCTGCAGCACCACCGGCATTTGCATCAGACGCTGGGCGCAAAACTGCCGGGTCTGCGCCGGCGTCAGCGTTGGACCGCTCAGCAGCACAATCTGGGCGTCGTCGGCAGGCCAATAGCCGAGCATCGGCAACAGGCCGTACTGAACACTCATAGCGGGGCAATGAAACATCTCGGGTTTTGTCGGCACGTGGAAGTTATCGGCGCCAGGGGCACTGATCCGGCCTTACCTGCGCTGCGTAAAAGAAGCCAAGGATACACGTCAAGCGGTGCTTTGAACCTCATGTACAATTCGCGTACCCGCCATTTAACGACATGCCGGCCTACTGTGGTAAGCAGCAACAACAACGGCGACGAATGGGCGCAGTGTTTGAATGACATCGGCGCCAGCCAGAACAACGCGGCATTTGAGCGTATTTATCGCCATTTTGGGCCGCGTCTGAACAGCTATTTCCTGCGTCTTGGTTGCGACGCGCGCACCGCTGAAGAAATGGTGCAGGAAGCCATGCTGCTGATTTGGCGTCGCGCCGAAACCTTCGATCGCAGGAAAGCCAAAGCCAGCACCTGGATTTTCACGCTGGCCCGTAACCGTTTTATCGATTTGAAGTGTCGCAAGGCGGGGCCAACCGAATTGCTGCCGGCCGACGACTTGTACCCGGTGCTCGCTGATGAAGCCGACCCGACCGACGAGCAAGTGGATTTGTTACGCCGCGGCGGCCAGTTGCGTTTGCGCATGCAGGAGTTGCCGGAAGCGCAGGCCGAAGCGATTGAGAAATCGTATTTTGAAGACAAAACCCACCAGGAAATTGCTGACGAACTCGGTATTCCGGTTGGCACCGTCAAGTCCAGACTGCGTCTGGCCTTGCAGCGGTTGCATGGCATTTTTGTTCAAGGGTAAGAAGTGTATGGCAGTTCATCATCCCAGCCTCGATTTGTTGCAGGCCTACAGTGCCGGCAACGTGCACCAGGCCCTGGCCCTGGCCATAGCCGCGCATAGCAGCATGTGCAGTGTGTGCCGCCAGCGCTTGGCGCAGCTCAATGAAATCGGCGGCACGCTGCTGGAAAACGTTACGCCGGTCGAACTGAGCAGCAACAGTTGGCAGGCATTGCAAGCGCGTCTGCAGCAACCGGAAGTGCTGCAACGACAGGGAGAGAAAGCCGAGCCGAAGCCGGAAGGCACTCACTCCAGTTTACCTGCGCCATTGAACAAGCTGATGCCGCAAGGCTTGCCGAAAAAATTCACGCGTATTGGCTGGTCATTGCGCCAGGCGACACTGAAAATCATGAATGACGGCACGGTCATCGCGCTGCATCACATCCGTGCTGGCGGCAAAACACCGCGCCACACTCATGAAGGTCAGGAAGTAACGCTGGTGCTTGAAGGTTCGTTTTCCGATGAGAACGGCTTGTATCAGCCGGGCGATTTCTTGCTGGTCGATGAACACACCAATCATCGCCCAACCGCGTCGAAGAACGAGGACTGCCTGTGTTTTACTGTGCAGCTGGCGCCGTTGAAACTGACCGGGCCGATAGGCAAGTGGTTTAATCCGATTATTCGCGCGCTCCAGTGAGTTTTTTCACCAAACAAAAACGGCTGCCAATGGCAGCCGCTTTTGTTTGCGGAACTGAATCAATAACCTTTGACGCTGTAATCCACCGTAAAGGCAATATGCTCGATGCGCTTCAATTGTGTGTCGACACGACCATCGGCATGCAAATCCAGATAACGATAGCCAGGCGCTTCGGTGTCGGCCTGAAAATCCGGCGAATGCGGTTTGAACTGCACGCAAGTCGACGGTGTCGACAGCAGGCGCACACCGTCTTTTTCGCCATCAAAAAACTGATGGACATGGCCCCAGAGTACGACCGATTTTTGTCGATGTTTGCTTAACAGCGCAAACATCGGTTCCGGATTTTTCAAGCCAATGGTATCGAGCCAGACGCACTCGACCGGCACCGGATGATGGTGCAACACGACTAGTGCATGATGATTCGGGAATTCATTTAAGGCGCGTTCAAGCATTAGCAACTCGCCATCATCGAGCCGGCCGTAAACGCGGCGCTCGACATGGGAATTCAGCAGAATGATTTGCCAATGGGCGCTGAGCAGCCGCTTGTGTGGATGCAGATTGCCGCCAACCAGTTCTTTCGCCATCAGCGCTGGGTCGTCGTGATTGCCCGGCAACCAAAAGCTCGGCAGACCAAGCTGTTTGACACCGGCTTTCAGGCGCTGATAGGAACCGGCCGATTCGTCCTGCGACAAATCGCCAGTCGCCAACAACGCATCGGCCAACGGATGCTGGGGAATATCTTCGATCACCGCATTGAAACTGTCGGCCGTGGTCAGGCCGAGCAGTTGGCCGTCGTCGTCGGCATACAGATGGCAATCGGTGATTTGCACCAGGCGCAAGACATCGGCCTGACGGGTCGTCAAAGAAAACGGCTTATCGACGGCACTCATGCCTACGGCTCCCTGCCAAGGTCCGGCACCGACTCCGCGCGGCCATTCAGACGGTAAAACGGCACCCGACGGGCCAGCAAATCCTGCATCCACTCGGTCAAAAACCGGTTCAGCTGCTCTTTTTCGTCACGCTGGGCCATACGATCATTCGGGTAAGGATAACTGCCACGCAAGATGCGCTTGTTGGGCCACTGTAGCACTTCAGCGAGCTGAGCGTCGTGGTAAAGGCGCACAATCAGCGCCGTAATATTGCCGGAATACGGCAACGCCGCACCGACTTCACGCAATTGCAGCGTCGAGGTGTAACGGTCCTGGTCCATCGGAATAATCTGCAAGGCCGCCTTGGCTGGAAACGCCTCAACATCGCTGGCCAGCGCCAGAATGCCCATCAGCCGCTCGTAATTGCAGGCACAGGTATCCAGCAGGTGCTCAAGGTCTGGCACATGCTTGCGCTGTTTCAATTGTCGGAACAGGGTATTCATACGCTTAAGCCTAACTCACGATATGCAGGTCGACCAGTCGACCTTATCAACAAATGGCGCAAAGACCGATCCGTGTTTTTCTGACGACACGGCTACCAGTTAGTACCGTGAATGCGCAGCCATTGCAAAGCCAGCACCGTCATCGCGTTTTCTACGTGGCCGTCGTCGAGCCAAGCGAACGCCTGCTGGCGCGGCACAACATGAATGCGAATATCTTCGTGCTCTTCGTCCAAACCGCCATGCTCGGCCAATGACGAAGCGTCAACTTTTGCGGCATAGACGTGGAACCGTTCGTTGCAAATGCCGGGCGTGGTAAAAAAGCTGCCGATGCGCACCATGCTGGCAATGTCGCAGCCGGCTTCTTCCATCGCCTCGCGACGGGCAATTTCTTCTATCGGCAGCGATTTGTCGAGCATGCCGGCGACCATTTCCAATTGCCAAGGGCTGCGTGGACTGTCGAGCGCGCCGAGTCGAAATTGCTCGACGAACACTACCGCATCCAATTTTGGATCGTAGAGCAGCACCGATACCGCGCCTTTGGTGATAAACAATTCGCGGGTCACCGTGTTACTGATATCACCTTTGAAACGGCGATGACGGAACTGCACTTTCTCGGCACGAAAATACCCGCGATACAGATCCTCGCGCGAGCTGATGCTCACGTCATCGTGCTTGAAAGGTTCAACCGGTGGCGGAAGGTTCTTGGCCGTCAAGATATGGACTCCAGTTCTCATTGAGTTTTTGCACAAATTTGCGGTTGTGCGCGAATTGCAAACGCAATCGGGTCAGCAGTGCCCAGAACACCATCGGGTCGAGCACGGCACGCAAATGATGCAGGCGATCGAGCGCGTCATCGAAATGCACGGTGCTTGGCCGTTCAATCTCCCGTTGAATCAATTGCTGATGCAGTTGCGCCGCCTCTTCCTGATGCGTGCTTTCCAAACGCAGCGCCAGCGCCTCGACGGTCACCGCATCACAGCGGAATTGGCGGGCAATGCTCAGTGCTTCATCATCGTTGCCTTCGGCCAGCCAAATCGCCAGTTGCACGCCCTTATACGGAAGACCGCCATGTTCGGCGTTGATTTTCGTTTCGACGTCGCGGGCATGAACCAGCGCTTTATCGCGCCAACGCTGCCGTTCGGTTTCCGGCAGAATCGCTCGTAACTGGGCATAGTGTTGCGCCGTTGGCGAGCGCAAGAACTGCTGCCAAAGCATCTCGGTGGCTTCTTCCTGCAGGCCATCATGCAAATAAAACTCGACCAACATTTTGCGAATCGGAAACGCATCCGGGTATTGACGTATACCCTGCTCCAACACCTGAATCGCTTCGCGAATACGGTTGGCATCGCGCAGGGTTTGCGCCACTTCGCGCACGGTTTCCGGCAGCCAGTGTTCCTGTTGTTTCAGTTGCAGCCAGTCGTCGATCTGGCCCTGATGCAGATACCAGTGCATCAGCAGCGAACGCACCGCCGTTTGATTGGCGCTGCTGCTTTGCCGCACTTCATCAATCTGCATCGCCTGCCACAATAATTCCAGCGACGCGCCGAAACGCAGCTGGCCGCGTTCGCCAAGCAGCGGCAAATACGGCTCCAGCGCCATGACGCCTTCCGGTGCCCGCACCAGCAGACGAGCGACCTGTGCGCCAAGCAATTCCGGCTGTGCCATAAATTGCGCAGCGATTCGGTGCAACTCCAACACCTGCTGACAAAAATGGGCGAACTCGCCCTCGCTGTCATCGGCATGATCGAGCGCAACAAACAGGCGCTGTAATGCGTGCTCACAGAGCACGGTCAAATCGGCCCAGCGCTGTTGCTCGCTTAGTTTTCCGAATAGCTCCAGCAACAAGCGTTGACGCGGTAAATACGTTTTCAAGCGGCGTTTATCGAGCCGGCTCGGTTTGCCGATAACACTGGTCAACCATTTTTTCTGGCTGTTCAGATCATCGGCCAGATCGAGTTTGGCCCGTAACACCAGACGACGGCGGGATTCATTGTCTTCGTCGGCCGCCTGCAGCAACCATAAGCTTAGGGTCTCGACGTCTTGCCGGCGCAAAAACTGCTCGCTCAGCGCTCGGTCACGCCAGACCTTGCTGCCGAACGAAGAACCTCTAGATGAAGACAGGGAAGGCGCGGGTTGCGCGCCTTCCGGTTCCAGATCATCAAGGTCAAACTCGTCGTTAGCCATAGCCGCCGCACTTATGCCTTTTTGTAGACTTCTGCGCCCAGCTTTTTAAACTCTTCGGCTTTTTCTTCCATGCCACTTTGCATCGCGACATCGATCGTTTCCATGCCTTTAGACGCCGCGTAATCGCGCACATCCTGAGTGATTTTCATCGAACAGAAATGCGGTCCGCACATCGAACAGAAGTGCGCGACTTTGTGCGCATCTTTCGGCATCGTTTCGTCGTGGTATTCGCGGGCCGTATCCGGGTCCAGCGACAGGTTGAATTGATCTTCCCAGCGGAATTCAAAACGTGCTTTCGACAAGGCATTGTCGCGAACCTGCGCACCCGGATGGCCCTTGGCCAAATCCGCCGCGTGCGCGGCAATCTTATAGGCGATAACACCTTCTTTGACGTCCTCGCGATTCGGCAAGCCCAAATGCTCTTTTGGCGTCACGTAGCAGAGCATCGCGGTGCCGAACCAGCCGATCATCGCGGCGCCGATGGCCGACGTCAGGTGGTCGTAGCCCGGCGCGATATCGGTGGTCAGTGGTCCCAGTGTATAGAACGGTGCTTCGTCGCACTCTTTCAACTGCTTGTCCATGTTTTCCTTGATCAAGTGCATCGGCACATGGCCTGGGCCTTCGATCATCGTTTGCACGTCGTGCTTCCAGGCGATTTTGGTCAGCTCACCAAGCGTTTCCAGTTCGCCGAATTGCGCTTCGTCGTTAGCATCGTAAATCGAGCCCGGGCGCAGACCATCACCGAGCGAGAAGCTGACGTCATAGGCCTTCATGATTTCGCAGATTTCCTCGAAATGGGTGTAGAGGAAATTTTCTTTGTGATGCGCCAAACACCACTTGGCCATGATCGATCCACCGCGCGAAACAATGCCGGTCATTCGTTTTGCTGTCAGCGGCACATAGCGCAGCAACACGCCGGCGTGAATCGTGAAGTAATCAACGCCCTGCTCGGCCTGCTCGATCAACGTGTCCTTGAAGATTTCCCAGGTCAGGTCTTCGGCCTTGCCGCCGACTTTTTCCAGCGCCTGATAAATCGGCACGGTGCCGACTGGCACCGGCGAATTGCGGATAATCCATTCGCGGGTTTCATGAATGTTTTTGCCGGTCGACAAATCCATCATCGTGTCGGCGCCCCAGCGGATCCCCCAGACCAGTTTTTCCACTTCTTCTTCAATCGAGGAGCTGACCGCACTGTTGCCGATATTGCCGTTTATTTTCACCAGGAAATTGCGTCCGATGATCATCGGTTCGAGTTCCGGGTGATTGATATTGGCCGGAATGATGGCGCGACCACGAGCTACTTCTGAACGAACAAACTCCGGCGTGATGACGGCCGGAATGGCGGCGCCATAAGACTGACCCGGATGCTGCCGTAGCAGGCCGGATTCGCGCATCATTTCCAGTCGATTGTTCTCGCGAATGGCGATGTATTCCATTTCCGGGGTGATGATGCCGCGCTTGGCGTAATGCATCTGGCTGACATTGGCGCCGGCCTTGGCTTTGCGCGGCGTGTGCAGGTATTCAAAGCGCAGGTGGGCCAGATCAGGGTTGCCGTTGCGCTCGCGGCCGTAGTTCGAAGAAAAATCGTTGAGCAGTTCGGTGTCGCCACGCTCGTTGATCCACCCTTCGCGCAAGCGCGGCAAGCCGCGACGGATATCGATTTGCGCCTGTGGGTCGGTATACGGACCGGAACTGTCATAGACGGTAATTGAGGCATTTTTCTCCGGGCCTTTTTCGGTCGGCGTATCGGTGACCGAAATTTCCCGCATTGGTACGTTCAGGTCTGGGCGTGAGCCTTGCACGTAGATTTTCTGGGAACGGGGGAACGGGCGGGTGCATTCCTCGGAAACGGTCGCTTTGGCCGCAAGGAAATGTTCCGGCATGGCATTCATGAATAACCCTCAGACTGGAAACAGCGAAAATGGCGCGAAAATCGCGGAAAATTGATCCGGCACTATACCGTTTAGCGGTCAAAGCCGGCAAA
Source organism: Permianibacter aggregans (assembly GCF_009756665.1). GTDB lineage: Bacteria > Pseudomonadota > Gammaproteobacteria > Enterobacterales > Permianibacteraceae > Permianibacter > Permianibacter aggregans. The sequence continues at coordinate 3,218,233 of NZ_CP037953.1, read as the reverse complement.
CCGTGGGGCTTTTTCACCCCAGCCGGATTTGCGCCGGCGCAAGCTGCAAAGGCCACAATCTGTTACACTTGCGGGCTTGTTTGTGTGCCCTACGCCCTCCTACTCTGGCCGCCCATCGCCGCGGCTGCCAGCAACGGACGGCAACCGTCTTGGACCGATAAATCGCTATGTCGTCACTGAATACCGAAAAAGCCCGTTTCAACATGGTCGAGCAACAGGTACGTACCTGGGATGTGCTCGACAGCCGTGTGCTTGACCTGATGGCCAGCCTGCCGCGCGAACAATTCGTGCCGGCCCGTTATACCAACCTGGCTTTTGCCGATGTCCGCATTCCGCTGGGCCACGGTCAGGAAATGATGCCGCCGCGCGAAGAAGGCCGCTTGGTCCAGGCGTTGGACATCCAGCCTGGCGACAGCATTCTCGAAGTCGGCACCGGCAGCGGTTATGTCACTGCCTTGCTGGCGAGCCTTGGCCGCCATGTCTACAGCGTCGACATCATCCCGGAATTCGTCACTGGCGCCCAAAGTCGGCTCGATAACCTGAACCTTGGCAGCAAGGTGACGCTGGAAGTCGGCGACGCTTCGGCCGGTTGGGATCATTACGGTCCTTATGACGTGATCGCCATTACCGGTTCGCTGATCGAGCTGCCGGAAAGCTTCAAGCGCAGCCTGAAAGTCGGCGGCCGGCTGTTCGCCATCGAAGGTGAAGGCCCCACCAGCACCGCCAAGCTGATCACCCGCACCGGTGAAGAAAGCTGGACCACCGAGAATTTGTTTGAGACGCAGGCGGTGCTGCTGATCAACGCGCCAACCAAGCCGCAGTTTCAATTTTAAGATTTTGAAACATGTTGGTGGTGGCGGTGTAACAACTGTTTGAGTCAAATACGCGTCTCACTGACGCGTATTTTGTTTGGAAGTCATCGTAAAAGGCATTCGACTCACCGAGGCTTGGCCCCAGAGCCGAAGAATTTTCCGCAAACTTCCAAGGAGTGCTGACGGTGTCTTTGTGGACCCGTGGTTGATTTCAGCGAGTGATTGGTCGCTTGAGGTCGACGTTTGGTGCTTGCCCTTTTTCGAATCAATGACAACATGGAGCCACCATGCCTAAATCTGTCCTGACGCCGATTGCTGCCGCCCTGACGCTGTTTATCGGTACTGCTCACGCCGAAAACCTCGCCGAGGTATTCAATGCTGCGGTCAAGAATGACCCGCAATTCCTGGCTGCCCAGTCTCGCCGCGATGCTGCCCAGGAAAACATTACCCAAGCCCGTGCCACGTTGTTGCCGCAAATTACCGGTACCGTCAGCGCTTCGCGCACGGAAAACACCTCAAGCGGTACCCAAATTCTCGGTGGCGTACCATTCCCTTCAGCGGAAAACACTACAACTACTGATGCCGAATCGCTGAGCCTGTCGCTGAATCAGCAGATTTATCACCACGATACCTGGATCAATTTGTCGCAAACGGAAAAGCGTGTAGAGCAAGCCGAGCTGAGCCTGAAAGGTGAAGCACAGAACCTGGTCACCCGTGTCGCGCAAGCCTACTTTGATGTACTGGCAGCGCAGGACGGCGTCGAGTTTTCGAGCGCCGAACTGGAAGCGGTCGGCAAACAATTGGAACAGACCAATCAGCGTTTCCAGGTCGGCCTGATCGCGATTACCGATGTTCATGAAGCCCAGGCCCGATACGATCAAACCCAGGCCAACCTGATTGCCGCCCAGAACACGCTCGACAATGCTTGGGAAGCGCTGCGCCAGATTACCGGTCAGTATTATCAGGACATTTCTTCTCTGAACCCGAAATTCCCGATGAGCAAACCAGACCCGGCCAGCGCCGATGACTGGATTCGTGTCGCTGGTGAAAACAACCTGACACTGCAAAGCCAACGTCTGGCGGTCGACATCGCGCGCCAGGAAATCAAGCGCAACTTTGCCGGTCATTTACCTACACTGGATTTGAGTGCCTCGTACACTGACTCCAGTTCTGATGGTGACAACGAAACAGCCACTGGCACCTCACAGTTCGACAACCAGGGTGAAAACTATCGTGTTGGCGTGACGCTGACTATTCCGATTTTCTCCGGCCTACGCACCAGCTCTCAAACCACTCAGGCTGAGCACAATTTTGAAGTAAGCACGCAAGATTTGGAACGCACTCACCGCCAGGTCATACGCGACTCGAAAAGCGCTTACCTTGGTTTGAATGCATCGGTATCGTCCGTGCGGGCACTGGAGCAGGCCGAAGTATCGGCGCAGAGTGCGCTGGAAGCAACGCAGGCAGGTTTCGATGTCGGTACCCGTACCATCGTTGACGTATTGCAAGCGACCTCGAACCTTTTCCAGGCCAAACGCAATCTGCAACGTGCCCGTTACGATTACGTGCTGAATACACTGCGACTGAAAGCGGCTGCCGGCACCATCACCGAACAGGACATCATGACCGTCAATAGCTGGTTGCAACCATAATTGGCGAAGAATAAAAAAGGCGTGCTCAGCACGCCTTTTTTATTGCGCGAGATTAAATTTACTCGCCGACAATAACGCCTTGTTCGAACTTTCCGGCGCCCCGTTCCGATAAGCGCCGCCACATCGCCGGCATCACCTCAGCCAATTGTTGATCAAGCTGGTAAGGCGGATTGACGATGATCATACCACTGCCATTCAAACCAACGTTGGCAACATCTTCAAACGTGGTCAACTCAGCGTAAGCAATTCGGCGAATGCCGCTGTCTTTCAATAGTCGATGAAAGCGACGCGCTTCGCTTTGCGCCTTGACCGGATACCAAATGGTGTAAACGCCGGTGGCGAATCGACGATGCGCTTCCTGCAAGGATTTGACCAACGCACTCCAACTGTCTTTCTCGGTTTCAAAGGGTGGGTCGATCAACACCAGTGCGCGCTTTTCCACTGGTGGCAGCAAAGCTTTCAGCGCTTGATAACCATCACGCTGCTCGACTTCTGCACGAATAAATGGCGCCAAATACTGCTGCAGGGTTTTGTATTCGGTCTGTTGCAGCTCGCAGAACACCGCTCGATCTTGCTCACGCAAATGCTGCATCGCTAACCATGGCGACCCAGGATAGTACCGAAGCGCAGTTTGACCGCGATGACGATTCAATTGCCGGATGTCGTCCAGCAAGGTTTGCACGATTGCCGGCGCATCGGGCCAGTCCTGCAAGCGGGCAATACCATCGCGCCATTCGCCGGTTGCTTCGCCTTCGCTGGCGAGCAAATCGTACTGACCGCGCCCGGCGTGAGTGTCCAGATACAGAAACGGTTTGTCTTTTTTCTGCATCGCTTCCAGCAATAGCAACAACATCGTGTGTTTGAACACATCGGCGACATTGCCGGCATGGAATCCGTGGCGATAATTCAGTTGCATCAGTTACTCAGCTTTCTTGCGTGGTGATAAATACATGGTGACAACCGCCGTCATGACCAGCTTGCCGGCATCATCGACGACATCGCATTGCACCGGCACATCAACGGCTTCGTTGCCTTCCGGAATCGTGAAACGGCCTTGCACCCGTACTCCGCCGGTGGATTTTGCCAGATAGCTGACCGTCATGCCTTTCGGAATCCAGCGCATGTGTTTGGGCATATTTGCTTCCATGCCAACTCCAGCCACCAGTTCGCAAGCATTGCACATGGCAATTGCGTGCACGGTGTTGATATGATTGGTCACGCGTCGGCGTTTTTTTACATAAACCGTTGCCGAGTTGTGATCGAGCACCTCGAAACGCGGCGAAATGCTGGCGAAGTATGGCGCGCGCATACAAACGATTTTCGTGAACAACCAGCGGCCCAATGCACTGCCATGCATCTGCTGCCATTTCGACATAACAAAATTAGTCATTATTATTTTCCTGAAACAATGAGAAATTAAAAGCGAAACACCACTTGCAGATTGGCGTCAGTCTGCCGCCACAAGCCGGCATCAACGGTCAGCACACAGCGGCCACCGGCACAACGCAACTCCGTCTCGGAATCAACATAGGTACCTATCCAGCGCAGTTCGGCGCGTATCGCGGCAGCCGATGCGATATCCCAATTCAAACCGGCAAACAGCGAAAGTGAAGCACGGGTCATCGTGTCGTCGGCCAGCGACAGTTGCGTCACTCCACCGGTAGCACCGAGGTAGGGACGAAAATCACCGGACTCGAGCCAACGCACACCACCAATTTGCGCCACGCGGATATCCAAGGCATCGCGCGCCGCGTTGTCGACGTCGGTTTCCGTCTGGCTGAGATAAAGTTGCCAATCGGCAACGGCCGAATACGGCCATTCAAATGCCGCCGCCAAACTCTGGTCTTCACGAATGCCGGTATCCACCTGATCGACGGTGACATCCTGGGTCCAACGATAACCGCTACCAAACACCAGCCGTTGCTCAGCCACCGAGGTCAGCGAAGCCGCCAACAAACTACCCGCCATAATCCATCTGTGCATAATGGTCCGTCCTGTTCGGAATGGTGCAGGCATTATGCCAGCCCCTATGGCTCACTGCATTGTAGATAACCGTACGCATCGCTAATATGCGCAGCGACAGGCGGGTGTAGTTCAATGGCAGAACTTCGGCTTCCCAAGCCGATAGCGTGGGTTCGATTCCCATCACCCGCTCCATTCCTTCTTCATTATTCATCGTGACTTTCGGCACTTGGCGATGCGCTAAGCATGCCTTACATTGCCAGTGAAGGTTTGTCTGGCGGAGCACACGATGTTCAAATTCCAGTGGAAACGCACCGATCATCTGGTGTTTGTCGGTATCGGCACTTGGCTGCTGATTGCCTATTTATCGGTGTTTGTCGATCGACGTGCCGTCATCGATATGCCGTGGCCACAAGCGCTGGGCTACAGTCTGGGTCTTTTGGGTTTTATCACCGGTTTTCTGCGCTACACGCAACCGTTTACGTTCAACGAGGGGCAGCTTGAACGTTTTGCCCTGGCGTTGCAGTGGGTCTCGATCTTACTGATGCAATTGATTGAAGTGCGCAGTCTGCATCTGATTTATGTGATTATCTGGGCCAGCCAGTTGCCGCATGTCACATCGATGGTGCGTTCACTGCTGGCGACGGCACTGACGTTGGTGCTATTGATTGGCATCGATCAATGGCAGCATTCTGATCAAAGCTGGATCTGGGAGTTGGCGATGTATTTCCTGTTTTCCAGCTTCGGAATTCTACTGTCGGTGCATGCACTGGAGGCGGAAAAAGCCCGCGACAAGTTGGCCGAGAAAAATGCTGAGTTGCAGGCAACGCAACAATTACTGGCCGCCAATGCCAAGGAACATGAGCGGCTGCGTATTGCCCGTGACTTGCATGACAGCATGGGTCATCACCTGACCAGTCTGGCGCTGCAATTGGAGCTCGCCAGTCATCAACAAGGCGAGGCCTTGCAAAACACCATTCAGAAATCCCGGCACCTGACCAAATTGTTGCTGGCCGATGTGCGTGCCACGGTCAGCGATATGCGTGCGCTCCCAAGCGTCAATATCCGCGAGTTGCTGCAACCGATTGTTGCTGTTGTGCCACGCCTGAAACTGAAGCTGGACGTCGAGCGCGAGTTACTTTGCCATGATGCGAAAACCGCTGAGACGATTCTGCGCGCCACGCAGGAAATCATCACCAATTGTTTAAAGCATTCCGATGCCAGCGAGCTGACGATCAATATCCGTCAGGAACAGGAAAATCTGATCATCGATGCCATCGATAACGGCCAAGTCCAACATCCGATTGCCGAAGGATACGGCTTGAAAGGGCTGCGTGAGCGAGTCGAAGCGCTGTCTGGCACGCTACGTTACGGCAGCGCCGAAAATCAGGGCTTTTTCGTACACTTGAGCTTGCCTGCGTCATGATTAAGGTAGCGATAGTCGACGACCAGACGCTGGTGCGTCAAGGTATTGTCTCGCTGCTGTCGCTGAGCAAGGACTTAACCGTCGTCGCCGAATTCAATCATGGCGATGAGTTGTTACCCTGGCTCGCCGATCACAAGCCCGATGTCATCCTGCTCGATTTGCGCATGCCGGTTTGTAACGGCGTCGAAACCTTAAAAAAAATGCGCGCAGCGAAAATCACTATTCCGGTGATTATCCTGACCACCTTCGATGACGACGAAGGCGTAATCGCCAGCATCGAAGCCGGTGCCCGTGGTTATTTGCTGAAAGACGTGGCGCTCGATGAGTTGCTCGATGCCGTCAAAGCCGTGCACCAGGGCAAGAGCATCATCAAGCCGGTGGCGATACCAGACAAGCCAATCAAAACGGATGTCGATCCGCTGTTGTCAGTGGAACCTTTATCGGCACGTGAACAGGAAGTGCTACAACTGATGTCGGCAGGATTCAGCAACAAGGAAATCGCCCGCGCATTGGAACTGGCCGAAGGCACGGTGAAAAATTATATTTCAGAGATTTTGGCGAAGCTGGGGGTGCGAGACAGGACGCGAGCGGTATTGAAAGCGATGGAGCATGGACTGCTTTAAACCTTAGCCAGTGTGCGAATGAATTCGCACCTACCAATCGCAACAGTAGATCGAAATGCCTTGGTGAGAGCGGATCAATTCTGCCCACGAACCATCAAATAATCCGCCAACAATTCATCAGCCCGGAAACTGGCGCCAACGGTTGGTGAAAACAGCGCATAACGCTCGCCTTTCGGGTTCAGCAGAAACACGCGGACGCTGTGATCGACCAAGTAGCTACCGCCTTCCTGCGGTACTTTGACCGCCGCGACGCCGAGCTGACGCGCGAATGCAGTAGTGCCATCAAGCTCGCCGGTGACGCCGATGATGTCAGCATTGAAGAACGGCAGGTACTGCGCCAGTTGTTCAACGGTGTCGCGCTCCGGGTCGACTGAAATAAAAACAAAACGGGTATCGTTTTTCAGTGCATCCGGCAGCATGCTTTGCAGACGAGCCATTTCCGATAGTGTCATCGGACAAATATCCGGGCAGGTGGTGTAGCCGAAGAAAACGAAACTCCATTTGCCTTGCAACTGCTCCAGCGTAAATGGCTGGCCGTGTTGGTCAACGAGTTTGAAACCCGCCAGACTTTTCGGCTCCGGATAACGCTGGCCAGTTTTCAATTCGACAATCGTTTCCGGCTGGCTGGCGGATTGCAGAAACCAGGCACCGGCGATGGCGGCGACGACAACGACGGCGACGATGATCCAGCTTTGGCGGCGAAACATGGACATGGTTTGCTACTCCCCCTTGAGAATGGCAGATCCAAATAGGCAGAAGTCCAGAAGTCGATTGGCTCTGGATTCCCGCCTACGCGGGAATGACGCTACTCTTCAGTCATTAAATCGTGACGTAATGGTCAACCAACAGCACGACAAACAGCGCCATCAGATACAGAATCGAAAATCGGAACGTCGCCATCGCGCGCGTACCATCGTCACGGTATTTCAACATAAACGCGTGCCACAGGAACCAGAAACCGAGAATCAGCGAGCCGATTAAATAAATCAGGCCGCTCATTTTGGTCAGGTAAGGTAGCAGCGTGGTCAGCACCAGCAATACCGTGTAACCCAGCACGCTGGTTTTGGTGAATTCGACACCAAACACCACAGGTAGCATCGGGATATCGGCTTTCGCGTAATCGTCTTTGCGATGAATCGCCAGCGCCCAGAAATGCGGTGGCGTCCAGACGAAAATGATTAGCACCAATAACAACGCGTGCGGGTGAATATCGCCACTGACAGAAGCCCAGCCCAGCAGCGGTGGCGCCGCACCGGATAAACCACCGATCACGATGTTCTGCGTCGTAGCCCGTTTCAAGTAACCGGTGTAGATAAACGCGTAACCGACCAGGCTCAAAAAGGTCAACACCGCCGTGGTTGGGTTAACCAAAAACCACAGCATGACCATCGACAGTACCGCCAGCAGCGCAGCAAACAACGCCGCCGGTAAGGTCGTCATTTTGCCTTTTGGCAACGGCCGGTTGCTGGTGCGCGCCATGATGGCATCGATGCGCTGATCGAGTACGTGATTGACGGCGGCAGCGGAACCGGAGGCAAGGCCAATACCGAGCGTACCAAACACTAGTGCCTGCCACGGCGGCAACAATGACACCGCCGGATCTTGCGCCAGGAACATGCCGACCACGGCTGTCAGCAGCAGCAGAGCCACGACACGCGGCTTGGTCAGTTCAAAATAGTCGCGCCAGCCGAGACTGACGTTGCTTGCTTCGTTCATGTCTGCGCTCGCTGTCGGCCGCGAATCAAGACGACGTTTAGAATCGCAATAGTCAGCAGCAACAACGCGCCAACGGCGTTGTGCGCGACCGCGACATTGAGCGGCAAATGCATAACGACGTTCGCGACACCCAATGACATTTGCACGATCAGCACAACGGCCAGCACTGGCGCAAATAATTTCGCGAACGCCGCTTTTTCGCGCCAAAGCCAGAAAACCAACAGCGCCATGACGGCAAACGTCGTGTAAGCACCGATACGATGTGTGGCGTGCACGGCGACTCGCGCTTCCGGGCTCAGCAAACCAAACTCGTAGTTTTTCTCACCGGGATAATGCGGCTCAAAACCTTTGGCGAAGTCGGCGTGTTCGGTCCAGCCGACATGACAAATCGGAAACTCAGTACAAGCCAGCGCCGCGTAATTGGCACTGACCCAACCACCGAGCATGATTTGCACAAACACCACGGCGGCAGCAATTTTCGCCAGCAAGCGTGTGCGATTTTTCACCTCGACATGCATTTCCGGGAAGGAAATATTCAGATGCAGAATGGCCAGCGCCACCAGCGTGATGAAGCCGCCCAGCAAATGCGCCATGACGACGATGGGCCATAACTTCAAAGTCACGGTCCACATGCCAAGTGCAGCCTGCCAGGTCACCCAGATCGCCAAGAACGTGGGCAGTATCACCGGATGTCCTTGCTTGCGCTGACGCCAGCTGAAAAACGCAATCGCGTAAATCAACAAGCCGAGCGTGCCGGCGAAATAGCGGTGAATCATTTCCGGCCAGGCCTTATGTGCCTCAACCGTGTGTTCCGGAAACAACGCTGCGGCGCGCTCAAGCTGATGATCTTTTTCCGGCACGACCAAATGACCGTAACAACCGGGCCAATCCGGACAGCCGAGACCGGCATCCGACAAACGCGTCCATGCGCCGAGCATGATGACTACCATGGCCAGCACAATGGAGAAACCGACCAAACGACGAGTCAGGGTAAAACGGCGTGTCATATCAACCTATCCGCGAATAACGAAGCAATTTGGAAAAATCGGTACGCATATCCTTGGCGCGATCGATGGCGTCCTGCTCGCTCTGTGGCAATTGGTAACGCAACATGATGTTGCCGAGCGGATCGACGATGTAAAACGCCGGTGGCAGCGCATCGCTACCCTTGGCGCGCAGCACCCGGGTTTGCTCCAGCGGCTGATTACCCGGCTCGCCACCGACGACAGCGGTATGCACCCGCTCCTGATGTTTGCCAAGACCAATCCAGGTCTGACGCAGTGTGATCAATTGCCGTTCGCACGAGGCATCACAAGTACCCGGAGTCTGCACCAACAGCAGCCACCAATGTTGACCGGTTTCGAACGCTGAGGCGTCGACGGCATCGACCAGTTCAAACTGGCTTAAGGTCAGCGTCGGATTCAGCAATTCGCCTTTGTTGACCGTGTGGCGGTCTTGAAACCAGCCGCCGAAAAAGCCCATGTAGGCAATCAATACCGGCAGCGCAAAGACGGCCATGATGGCCAGCAGTTTGATGCGGTTACGGATGATCTCCGCCCGCGACAAGCGTGTGGGTTGTTCAGTCTCGTTCATGAACTTCGGATTTCCGCCAGGACCATTTGAGGAATAACAACAGGATCGCCAGGCTCAGACCGAACCAGGTGACCGCATAACCATAGTGACGCACCGGCATCACCGGATGTTGGTGGCCGACCGGTGCCAGCGCCGCTTCGCTGTCACCGTGCAACCGCAACAGATAACTGAGCGATGTTTTACCCGCGGGGGCCAACTCGGCCAGCGCCGGCATATCGAGCACCGGTGTTCTAATGACGCCGCCCTGCCCGCTCAATACCGGTCGCCGCCAGGGCGATTCCGGTTGCAATAACTGACCCGACACACTCGCCTCGCCGCTCGCCGGCGCCACCATTACGGCGCTCCAGCCGCGATCGATCAGCAAAAGCCCGGCATCGGTTTCCAGCCATTGCAGAAACTGCATGCCCTGGCGCTCATCAAGCCGCCGGTTCTCCCAGACCACCAACGGTTCCGGCAACCAGCGACCTTGCACTTGCGCCTTAATTGGCTTGCCGCTGCCTAGTTGGGCAGCCGCCTCGCCGATGCTCAGCGCCGGACCTTGCATCGCCTGCCGCCAGCCATCGAGCAACGCCTGCTTTTCCGCCGCCCGACGCAACTGCCAAAAGCCCAGATTGACCGTCAGCACCAGCGCTGCGAGCACAGTCAGGGTTGGCCAGAGGCCGGGGCGGAAACGGGTCAGCACGGAGCAAGCCGGATGGTGGTCAAAAAACGGGCGCGATCCTAGCACAGCGGGCCATCGCGGTGCTGAGAATCGATATCTCCTACCCCCTGCATTAGCACGGGCTGCCGCAACCGGCAGGACAAATCCGTTTTTGCCCACTACATTTACTGCTGTCCTGAGTCGATTGTTGCCCGAGAACCGTAAGGGAAGCCGTTAATTGTCCCGTATCAAAGAATTACGAAAGCGCAAACTGCCCAGTTCGCAATTGCTGTTGGGCATGTATGTTTGCGAAGTCGACAAGCCCTGGGAGGAAACTACATTCCTGTTTCAGGGGTTTCCTCTGTTGAGCCACGCCGATATCGATGCCGTGCAGCAGCAGTGCGAGTACGTTTACGTTGATGACACCCGCTTTGTCGCGGTCACCGAATCGCAGCAGCGCCACGTTATTGCCGAGTCGCAAGACGATGAGGAAAAAAACCGGCGAGAGCTGAGAACCGGCAAAAAACCGTTAAGTCAAACCATCGAGCATGCCCGTGCGGTGCATCAACGCGGCTCGGATTTAATCAAAAGCGCCCTGCACGATATTCAGCTCGGTCGCGGCCTCGACGTCAAAGCCTGCAAATCCTATGTTTCCGAAACCGTTGAGCAGATGCTCAGCAACGAAAGCGCCATGCTTTGGTTCATGCGCTTGAAATCGCAGGACGAGTACACCTCGCAACACTGTTTATCGGTGTCATTGCTGTGCATTGGTTTCGCGCGTTTTCTTGGCTACGACAAACCGGAGCTGAAAGTAATTGGCTTGGCTGGCCTGCTGCACGATGTCGGCAAAATGAAAGTCGACATGAGCATCCTGAACAAGCCTGGAAAACTGAGCGTAGAAGAATTCGAGCACATGAAATCGCACGCTCAGCGTGGCTACGAATTGCTGCTTGGCCACAAGGATTTACCGACTTCGGTAGTCGATGTCACCCACGCTCATCATGAACGGCTGGATGGTACCGGTTACCCGCGCGGCCTGACCAAAGAACAAATTCCACATCGTGCGTTTATTGTCAGTATCTGCGACGTCTACGATGCCATCACCAGTCACCGGGTTTATGACACGGCGCGACCACCGATGGAAGCGCTGAAAGTGTTGATGAAAGGTCGCGGCAGTCAGTTCGACGACAAGCTGGTCGTGCAATTCATCGAGTGGCTTGGTGTTTTTCCGGTCGGCACGCTGGTGCGTTTGCATACCGATGAATGCGGCATTGTATTGGAGTCCAACGCGACGTATCGCTTACGCCCTGTGGTCGTCGTGCTGCGCGATGCCAACGGCAAACCGTGCCCACCGCGACGGTTGAATCTGGCGCAGGTGTGTGTCGCACCCGATGGCAATCCGTACAAGATCAGCGAGAGTATTGCCGATGGCAGTTACGGACTGCATGCCAACAGTGATGAAGTGAAAGCGCTGCTGCAGCAGGATGTGCTGGAGAAACTGGCGGCAAGCTGAGCCGTCTGCGCAATCGTTTCATGATGTCGAGGTCGGGGCATCTTGCTGCCATCGCTGGAAACGTTCCCGCAAGCGCGAATAATGACTGCCGGGCCAATAGATTTTCCGGCATTGCTGACAGCGCACAAACGACGATTGATCGCGCCGCACTCGCTCCGGCAACAGTTCAGCAACTTCCTGTTTGGCGACCGGCTTCAGCTCACCATTGCAGCGCAGGCAACGGCTGAACGGTTGCATACGTTGATACAAATCGAGGCGCGACAAAATTTCCTGACATTGCACTTCCGGTTCGGTTTGGTGAACAAACAAGCCATGGCTGACTTCATTGCGTTTCAGGATGCCGGTATCGCGGGTCAGCAGGATTCTATGTTCGGTGTTGCTGATGTCGATCAATTGCTGATCGCTAAAATCGTTTTGATACCGACAATCAAAACCGGCCAGGCGCAACCAGCGCACCAGCTTGCCTAGATGCACATCGAGTACAAATTTTGTCTCACGCAGCGGCGCAAAACGCAAGCGCTGCAAACCGCCAATTTCCAGTGATTCAAATACTGGATACACCGCGACTCGCTCGCCCCCTTGCAAGCGATAAGAAAAATTCACCGACTGGCCATCGACCAGGATCAAATCGACCTCGGTTTTCGGTACCCCCAGCGCCTGAATTGCGTCCTTGACCGAAGGCGTACCGTTGAACGCGTAACGAAGCGTTTTTTTGCGCCACTCCGGCGGTAAAAACGCATTCAACTCCTCATAGAAGCGAAATTCGCAGACGCGCTCTCCACGCCCGGTTTTCGGGAGGAGTCGTGCTGAGGGAGAGTTGGAGTCGTTTGTCATTGCTAAACCAACCTGCGGGAAGGATAAGTTTTGACAACGTCACTGAAGAAGGAGTTTTGTGCCTTTTTATTTTTGAGCACTCACTCTGCCAACCGCGATCAGCAGAGTGAGCAGGCAAGGACTTAACCCGGCAGCTTGCCGGTTTTCAGGTACTGCTGCAGGCTCAGGCGCGTGTCAGCGGCAATATTGCCTTTGGCCAATGCCGCTTCGGCTTTGGCTTTGGCTTGCTCAGGTGCAATGCGCGCCAAACCGGCCAATGCGGCACGAGCGACCGCTGGCGCGTTGCTGTGCAATAGCGACGCCAGCAGCTCGATATCATCGGCATTGCCGCGCTCTTTGATCAAACGGGCACTGACCAGCGCCAAGGCCGGCTTGCGCGAAGCGAGATCGTAAGTGACACCCAGTTCGGTCAGCTGCTGACGAGCGGTCGGCAACAGCCAGGCACTATCATCAACCGGCAGACTGGCCGCAACCCGCATCAACAGTTCTTTGTGGTGCTCACTGGTTTTTGGGTTAGCCACAATCGCGGCCAGGCGCTTGCTGTGCTCCGGTGTCAGTGCTGCCTGCAATTGTTCATCGAGGAACAGTTCCAGCGCCCCGAAATACTGATTGGCTGTGTCGTTTGATTGCGCCAGATCCAAGGCAGCATCCACCCGCTTTTCCGGGCCGACAGCTTTGTTCGGGCCACTCAGCAGCAATTTCAAGCTGTCGGAAACCGGGAACCAGGCAGCCGGCACCTCCGGAAAATCGACAATCGTTGGTCCCTTTTCGCGCTCAACCCAGACATCGCGCAACATCGGATCTTTCTGGAAACGGCTGAACACGACAATGGCTTGTTGGCCCTTCACCAGCTCTGGCTTGGCGGCCGGGTCGAAATGCAGCGTGATGGTGTTGAACGCATCACCCATCAATGATTGTTGCTGTTCGACGGTGACCGCTTGTTTGGCGACCGACTGCACGGTAACCACGGCAATTTGGTTGCGCTCATGACGCAGTTGCTCGCTCGGTGGCTTGACCGGTTTGGCGGCAAGACTCAGACCACTGACGGCCAACAGGCTGAAAGCGAGGGCGAAGGATTTGGCATCCATATGGTTCGTGCTCCCTGTAGGTGAATAAGCCGGTTATCGCCAGTCGATCACCAGCTCGATATTACGACCCCGCGCGAATCCCGATTGTTCATCGGCATTCAGGCGGTATAGCTCGTCATTGAGGTTACGTGAAACCAGCGACAGGCGCCAATGGTCTCCGATAAAACAACTGGCACTGATATCGGCATAGGAACTGGAGTCCAGCAGTAACTCATCCCCTCCGACATCGTCTTTTTCCAGGCGATGCGTCAAGCGCAGCTCCGCCTGACAGCGGTCGGCGCGCACACCTACCGAGGCCTGCGCTCTTGAGGCGGGAATTTCCGACAACGGCTCGCCTTCGCCGCTTTCGCCGTGAACATAGTGTCCGGACAGTTCGCTGTACCATTGCTCGTTCCAGTTCCAGCGATAACTGAGTTCGGCTCCGTAAATTTCACCTTCGGCCAGGTTCACGTAAGTGCGGGTTCGATTCGGCAGGTTGATGCGCTCGATATAGTCCTCGAACTCCTGATGATAGAGCTGCGTGCGCAGCACACCGGCACCGACGCGCGCGTGTAAACCGAGATCAATGCCCACAGCCTGTTCTGGCTCCAGATCGGCATTGCCAAGCAAATCACCACGCGCCGTCATACCGTTGTAGAAACGTTCGGTCAGCGCCGGGAAACGATAAGCCGAACCAATACCGATCGTCCACATCCAGGCATCGTTTTGCTGATAACGCCAGCCGGCGTGCATCGCCACGGCCTGATCAGAAATGGACGAGAATCCAGCGGCCGATTGCTCAATATCAGTCCAACGCAGACCAAACTGCAAGGTGCTGTCGCCAATCACCGTTTCGGTTTCGGCAAATAATCCCAGCTGCGCCTCTTCGCCGTCGGCAAGCGCTGCGCGCTCGGTGACGATCATCGTGTTCAAATCCGTCAGCGACTCATCGGCATTGACTGATCGGCGCGCCGCGTGTTCCACACCAATGCGGCTGTTCCATTGTTCACCCGGCAACAAACGATGGAGGTTAACGCCGTAATCGGTTGCGAGGTTTTCAACGGCATTGCTTTCGTTGCCGATTTCGGTGGTCACCGTCGTCATCTCGCTGTCGTGCAACCAGACGGCGGCTTGCCAAAAACGGTTGTCGGTGTAACTCAAACGTAGCGGCAGATGCTGTTCTTCTGGCGTTTCGGTTACGGTGCCATCGTAAAAGTCGGCATTGACGCGACCGACATCATCGAGTTTTGCCGGCATCGCCAACAATTCCAGTTTGCCGCCAAACGCTTGCCATTGTTGCCGATACAGCGTTGACCAGCGCTCACCATGATCATTAAGCAACAAACCATTGGCCGCTTCACTGTCGTCCTGTTTTTGATAGGCAACGCCCAAAGAATACGTTTCACCGCCAGTGCCGCCATACAGGGAATAACCATCGCCATTGCTGTCGTAACGCAGGCCAAATCGCGGTGCAGAAATGGTGGAGGCCTCCAACTGCACAACGCCGCCAATAGCGCCCACACCGTAGATGCTGGTGGCTGGCCCGGAAATCACGGTGGCACGCTCCAGCAAGGCGGGATCAATGAAATGCACCGAACTGCCGGCGCGACGCTCGGTGTAAATCGGAATACCGGAAAGAAACGTCACCACCCGATTGCGCGAAACGCCGCGCACAGAAAACACTTGAAACCAACCACCCTGGCCGCTGGTTTCGATGCCATCCAATTCCAGCAGCGCATCGGTCAGTGTTGTCGCCGGAAACGGATTATCGTCGAGCTCAACCGTCTGCACAGCGGCCGACACCATGTCGTAGCCAGAGGCGATAACGCGGGTACCGTGCACCGTAATCGTTTCTGCATTATGTTCTGCCGAGACGGCGTGATTGACGGAAAAAGCAAGAATAGCCACACAGAAAATGGTGCTTTTACAACGCATTGTTTTAACAGCCTTTTATTTCAATCCGTGAAGAAGCGATTTCAAACACTGCCTGGGTGAAGATGAGTGGTTCGTCGCGGAGTACAAAAAACCTACCAATAGCCCTTGATGCCCTTGGACTCCATGTTCGCACTACTCACTCCATGCACGTTGAAGTAGCTTCTCGTGACATGACTTACATGCTTATAAGGAAACATGTAAACAGCGAATGCCCGCCACAATAAAACAACACTTCAAATAAAAAAAGGGCAGATTGCTCTGCCCTTTTTCACTGCCGCTTTTAGCGTACGCGTTTGCGCAAACCCAGTGCAGCAAGGCCGAAGCCAAACAACAGCACGGTGAACGGTGCCGGTACTTGGGTAACTTCGGTGAAGAACATCTGATCGCCGATGTAGAACAGATTCAGGCCTTCATACGAAATGGCCGAAATCGAATTCCACACGTTCAGCGAGTTCAACGCGGCGAAAATGGCCAAGTCATCGGCATCGGAATCGATGACCGAATTATTTTCCAGCAGGCTGTACAGATACAAATAAGCCAACTCGGTGTCACCATCGAACAGCGTCATGTCGAATTGCAGTTCGTAATCAGCGTCGGCCGTACCGGCACCAATCATATCCCATAACCAGGCAGCAAAAATATCGACACTGCTATCACTGACTACCGAGTAGCTCAAGTCGATAAAGCCACTCGCTTCGCCGGACAGCAACGTAGGCAATGGGCCACCGAAACCAAGCGGAGCGAAATCATAGTCGAGCATGATCGCGCCGCCGAAATCGAATACCCGCACCCATACGTTATCGGTGTCGAGCGCATCGCCGTAGCCGAAATCGAAGTCGAGGTTGAAGTTGCCGAAGGTCAAACCGCCAGCGGACAGCGAACCACCATTGATCAATTCGGTCAGTGTGCAGTAATCACTGCTGGCGCAGCCACTGGTGGCCGCGATGCTTACCGGATCACCGCCGACATTGCCGGTGTTCAGCGACGGATGGTTGGTTTTCACCAAGGGGTCCGTCGGCAGAATCAGGTCGGCAAATGCCGAGTGGGAAACCATGCTGGCAATGGCCAGAACCGCGGCTCCAAACACTTTTTTCATCTTCATGAGAAGTACTCCATTTTTATCGGTGGCTGACGGTTGTCAGCCACCTGTTCCTGTATCGGGATTAATCGCAACGCGCGCCGCCCGGATTCGTGTACAGATCAGTCAGGGCACGACGGTCATTGTTATTGACCTTGCCGTCACCATTGATGTCGTACAGCGGATCGGTGCTGCGGTTGCGAATTGCCGCGAGCAACAACGACATATCATCGATATCCACGCAACGGTCGTCATTCAGGTCGCCAGGAATGGCGGCCAAGACCGGCACTACGCACCATTGGTTAACCGTTCCGGTGTCGCCACCAGCAAGGTCGGAAATGCGCAGTTCCCAATCACCGCTGAATTCCAAACCGTTGAATGCCGACAGCGGCTGGTTCGGTTGCAATACACCAGCCAAGGCAGGGCCAGAGCTGTTGCAAGTGGTTTCAACCGGCTGAGCCGAGGCATCGTCCAGCGTGGCATCAATGTTGTTGAACGAGCAGCCGAAGGTCGAGCCCGGTACACCGGGGCGATCGATCAGGTCGATTGTCGTATTGCTGGCAACATGACGCAGCGAGAATTTCAGATCACCAACCCAGGTATGCGAAGCGTTGATCGATACGTTCAGATCTTCGATCGCACCGACATCGGCCGCATTCAGGATGCTGATCACACCGGTAACGTTGTTGTCCGGAATCGGCAGATTTGGCGCCAAGCAGACCAACAGGCCAGTCGAGAACGTCGATACCGCCGACGCCGCGCTGGAACCGCAAACGTTGTTCGCGATTACACGCCAGTAGTAGTTGGTATCCGTGTTCAGGGCCGAAGCCGGCGTGAAGCTGGTGCCGTTAACGGTTTCATCGATTTCCGGCGAGCTGAAGTCGGCATCGTCGTCGATCTGGATGGTGTAGCTTTGCGCAATCGCGGAAGCATTCCAGGTAAACGTCGGTTGCGTATTGACGCCGGATGAACCATCCGCCGGATCGATTAGTGTCGGTGCCGATGGCGCCGAGGCGAACGCGCGGGCGCTAACGTTCAGGAAGCGCTCGGTTGAACCCGACATGCCTTTGATCCGGAAGTTATACAGACCAGAACTGACGGTCGAATCGGCAAACAACTGGGCAATGCTGGTGCCTGGTGGCACAACCGGGTTGTTGCTGAAGTTGCCACTGAAGCCGGTCGGCAGGTTGTCGTAGCTCAAGGTCACCGGATCGGTGAAGCCCTGGAAGCTGGCGACATCGAGATTGATCGGGGTCAGCGTTGCGCCATCAGCCGAGCAGAACTCTTGCGCCAGGTTGTCGCCGGCCAGACCGAAACTCGGTTCACCGCAACTCGGGAAACGGAAGCTGCAAACACGGGTATTCCAGTTGAACGAACCGGTAGTTTCCACGTATTCGTGGGTCATCCAGAACGTGCAATTGTCGACCGGGTCAACGCTGACTGAGGCATAGTCGGCCCAACGGTTGGTGCCAGTTTGACCGCCAGTTGAGTTATGACATACGGCTTCGGTTTGCATCGTACCGGCCGGATCACCTGCTTCACGTGCCGAGTAATAAGGCGAAGCGAAGTTCGCCGCATTACCGCGCGAATAGATGACGGCGATATTGCCGGAGGAATCCATCGCACCGGATGGCAACCAACGCCAGACGCCATCTGGTGCATCAATCGTGCCTTGGTCGTTAATCGACAAGCCCGCACCACTGATGCCCAAGTCGGCCCAGCGCACGCCACCACGGTTACCGCCGACATCAACGGTATGAGTGACAACACCTTTCAGGCCTTGACCCGGGAAGTAACGGGTGGCAAAGCGATACATGGTGAATTGCGCCAAGGTATCCAGGCTTTGACCGGTCGGTTGCGGTACGCAGTTACGGTTGAAGCCGCAGAGTTCGGCATCGAACGCGGCCACGGCCAAGCGCGGATTTTCGGTCAGGGTTGAGTTTCCGGGGGTGTCGAAATCGACACAGGCCTGCCAGCTGCGATAGCTGTCAAACGGTGAACCCCAAACTTCAGCGTCGGACACATGAATCAGCGTGTTACAGGTGCCGGCTGGCGGCAGATCCGGGCCTTCCAAATGGCTAGGTTGGGTGCTGAATGTATCGTTGGTGCCAAGGCTCCACTGAACGAACGAGGCCGGGTTGCCGGCCAGCATCGCGGTCCGGTCAAATACCGTGACGTTGACGCCAACGAAGCTGGCGGTGAATTCGTTTGTGGTCATGTAGTAGCCATCTGGCCATACGGTGATTTTTGGATAATCGTTGAACTGACCATTCGGGCTAACGACGAAGTCGTAGCGGTAATACTGGTCAGCAGCCGTTTCACCGGCATCCGGGAACGGTTTGTTGTCTTTGGAAATCGCTACGCACTGGTGGCCATCGACGGTTGAGGAAGTGAACTGGCTGAACAACCAGCGATCGGCAATGTGATCGTAGAGCACGATCGGGTCACCGGCGTTTTCGGCTTCGCACGCACCGCCAAAGCCTTGCCAGAATGAGTTGCCGGCAACCGGACCATAGGCCACGGAACCATCAGCTTTGTTCAATACAACCCAACCGAGGTTGACGTACTGGACATAGTATTCCGGGCTGACATCACCATTGGTATCCGGCGGGGCAATGCGCACACCGTTGACGGCCGCGTTGTCATCATTGCTGTAACCCGGCACCGACAGTTCAACGGCTGGCGAGTTTTTCACCGTTGGATCAAACAACGCAAAAATACCGGACTTGGCCTTGTCATTCTTGGCAGCCAGCACGTCGCGCTTGGTGTTGATCGGTTTGCGCAACAACAGCTCTTCCGGGAAGCGGTTGTTGACTTCAACCCCTTCGGTTTTCTTCTGAGACTTGATGCTGGCGTTGGCTTTAGCCGCCTTTAAAGCGGCTTCATCTTGGAGGCGCTCTGCAGCGCTGCGTTCTTTGCCGACTTTAAACGGAATCGTTTCGGCTTTTGATGCGGGGACGGACGAAGTAACGGGAGCTGCGTGCAGTGAAATGCTGACTGCCGCAGCCAACGTTGCCAGTCCGAGGATGGTTTTCTTCCTCATGCCGTGGCACTCCTTTGGCGTTATCGTTATCGGCGTTCACATACCTCTCCACTGTGAACACCGGTCCGAAAATGAAATCGGACACGAACGGCGAGTCTGCAAAACCCATTCCCACTGAACATAAAATCAACTGGCACTGGGACTTAGGCTTATAAGCACTGACTCAAACGCCGCAGCATTGGTAAAAATTCACGCTGCTTCGTAAAACTTTCCGACAATGCGAGTACTTACTTTCTCTTCAAGGCATAAAAACCTACATAAAGATACATAAACTCACCGAGAAACCTCAGATTGGCATAAGTTATTTCTTTTTGTTGTAAAGCAAGTTGACGCTTTACGTAAGTGGCGGCATCGTCAACTTCGGCAACGACAAAATTGTAGCCAGCTTGGTGCAGAGTGACTGGAAACAACAATCTTTCCGGCCAGTTTGCGACAGCCGGGTTGAGAAATTGGCACCAGCGAACTCGGAGCCCTTACAATGAGCAGAAACTTCCATACAGGTTTTCCCAATGCTCATTGCCAAAATCGTTTTAGTGCTATTGCTGATCGGCATGTTGATCGCGCTGTTCCGCGGTCTGTTTTTTCTGACCAAGGATCACGATAAGCCCGGCAGCAAACGCTTGGCCAACTCGCTGGCCTGGCGCGTTGGTATTGCAGCGTTGCTCATTCTGGTCATTGTTCTTTCTATTAGGCTTGGCATTCTGGTGCCGCATGGCGTCGGCGGCTAAATACCAATTAACCAGCGTATTACTGGCCTTAGACTAGCAACGCGAAAACAAGGTTAATGACCGACTTACGCCATCAGCGGAAAACGCGAAGACTGTACAAACCATAAACAGACTCATTCAGGAATTTTTACGCTGTCATCGCAGGCTGCGTCCATTTTTTTTACACACAATACCGCTTGTACATGTTGATACATGTTTTTTATAACCATTTCAGTTAGTTAGCAATCTGGCCTGTACATTGCTAAAACCTTGCCGGTGGAAAAATCCCCACGATAAAAACATCGCAAGGAGTAGTAGTAATGTTGAAAACCAAAATCGCCATGGCGGCGCTGTTCAGCCTGAGCGCGGTCGCTCAAGCTTCGATGATTGATGCCGATGTTGCTGAGCATCGCCCACTGGTGGTCGTTGGCGAACCGTCTTCAAGCGGTATTGCTGGAGCCATTCCTTACATCGACCTGGGCAACAACCTGTTCACTGGCACCGTTCAACTGCAATACAGCGGTAACCGTTTTTGCTCAGGCAGTCTGCTGCCATCCGGTCGTCACATCCTGACCGCCGCGCACTGCTTGACTGATGACGCTGGCAACGCATTCCCGAACTACAATGGTTTCTCCATTCAGTTCGATGGTCCGGAAGGTCATGAAGACATCAATTTCCGCAGCGTAGCCATTCACCCAGGCTGGACTTTCGACTACAGCGGCAACGGCGATGACATCGCTATCGTCGAGCTGAGCACTGCAGCTCCGCAATGGGCCGAGCGTTATCAGCTGTACACCGGCGATGCCGTTGGTCAGGAATACCTGCGCATTGGTTACGGCGGTTTTGGCTGGGGCGATGTTGGTGATGTTTACGGTGGTGTAGCGGCCGATGGTGAAAACCTGAATCGCGTATTCGGCACCAACTTCTTCGACGGCGGCAACGCTGAGCTGTGCTACATGGTTGGCTGGAACTGTGGCGGCGGTGCCGTACTGACCTCCGACTTTGACGGCCCGAACGACACCGATGGTGATGGTATTGGCGACAACGACCTGTGGGGTCAGTTGTTCAACCTGTTCGCCGGCACAGACTTTTATGTCCATGGCGCAACCGGAATGGAAGTGGGCTCTGCCGGTGGCGACTCAGGTGGCACGCTGCTGGTTAACGGCATGCTGGCTGCGGTCACCTCCTATGGCTTCAGCTTCGGCGAAACCTACTTCGATTACGGCGGTGGCTTGAACTCCTCTTGGGGTGAAGGCATGGCCGATACATCGGTGGCTTGGCACTATCAGTGGATCGTCGCCAACTCCGTTCCGGTTCCAGCTCCGCTGGCCCTGTTCGGTATCGGTCTGCTGGCAATGGGCCTGCGCCGTCGCGCTGCCTGATTGCTCAGAAACGAAAAAGGCCGACAATGTCGGCCTTTTTTATTTACGAAAGATTGCTCATCACTTCAGCACATTGGCGTGTTGAGTTAAATCAACCAATGGCTTTTGCAATGCCAGCAATTTCCCGTCTTTATACATGGTTGAGAACGCGCTTTGCAGCGACGCCACCAGCGTTGAATCGCTGCCTTTGCGCAGTGCCAGATACAGTCCTTCCGATAGCTCGTCCAACGTATGCACCAAAGTTAACTGCTCGCAATCTATGCGTTTGGTCACGCAAGTCATCGAGCCCATGACAATCAAATCAATGCGGCCAGCAAACAGTTTTCGGTAGTTCAGCTCCTGTGATGAAACAGTATTGAGATTGCCTTCCGGAAAATCCTGCATACCTTGCTTTTGCAGATACAGATGGCGAACATCCCCTTGCACCACGCCAATCGTGTAACGACGCAGATCGGCTAGTGAAGTCACGCTGATATCATTTCTGGATCGTAAACGGTAGATGCCGAACTGAATCGGCACGATCGGCCCAATCCATTCAAAATGTTCTTCACGCTCAGGCGTGCGCGCAATCGAGTAAATGGCCACGTTTGGTCGTGCCAACGCGTTTTGATAGGCCCGCGCCCACGGCAACATTTTGATTTCTGGCTGCCAATCGGTTCGCGCGAACAGTTCGCGAACAATTTCCGTGGCCACCCCGACAATCCGACCGTTCTCCTCAAATTGCAATGGCGCCGACAACTCCGTAACCACGTCGACATTGGTCTCGGCGGCAAACGACCATGACAACCAACATGTAAGCGTCAATGCCGTAAACAGAGGCCGGAAAAAGTCCGTCATGTCGTTAACCACAGCTAACCCGTCACACTTCAGTGTAGAGGTTTTTGGGCGGACGGGTGCGGCGAATTCATGACGCGGCATATCATCAGCGCATCGATTCCATTATGCTCTGCAACCACTTCGATGATTATCGTCCAAGAAAAAGCAACGGATGCCCCCCATGCCCCATTCCGCCATTGCCCAACTGAAACGCCTGGGCCGCAAAACACTGGAACAGCCAAACTGGTTCGATTACCGCTCCATTGGCCTCGATGCCAGCGACGTACCGGCACTGACCGCGCTTGCGCTGCAAGCCAGCTATGACGACGAAACGTTGGACGAGTTTGAAGGTTACGCCAGCATTCATGCCTGGCGCGCATTGGCGCAATTGCGCGAACCGGCCGCGATTCCGGCCTTACTGGCATTGGCCGATACCAATCAAACCAGCGACTGTGATTGGCTGATCGGTGACCTGCCCAACGTGCTTTCCACGTTTGGCGCGGAGGCGTTGTTGCCAATTGAGCACAAGCTCTGCAGTGGCCAAGGCGACATCTTCGCGCGGGCCGCGATGGCCGAGGCGCTTACCCATATCGCCACCAATCATCCGGACCGCCGCGACGCCTGTGTGACAGCCATCGCCAAATCCTTACAAGCCTTTACCGACAACGACCCGGTGTACAACGCCATGTTGATTATCAGCTTGGTGCGGTTGAAGGCCGTAGAGCAGGCGTCATTAATGGCCGCGGCCTTCGACGCCAACCGCGTCGATTGGTCATTGCTCGGCGATTGGGAAGAAGTGCAAATCGAGCTCGGGCTGTTGGCCGAGCGCCAAACTCCCAAACCTCGTTTCATCGACTGGCACCCGACTCCGCAAGACACCACCGAGCTGGACGACAAACGTTATCAAATACATATTGCCCTGGATAACATCGCGCCGCCGATTTGGCGACAGCTAACGCTTTCCTGTTGGACCACCTTGGAAGAATTGCACGCGATTATTCAGGCGGTGATGGGCTGGGAGTTTGCGCACACTTATCAATTCACTGACCGACATGGCAATATCTTCGTTCCCGAGCCCGAACTCGTTCGACCGGCAGCCGGCCGGATCAGCAAAGACGACAGCCTGGTCTCACTGAGCGAGGTGTTACAGCAACCGGGAGACATACTGCATTATCACTATGATTTCGGCGACGACTGGAGACACACCATCACGCTTGAAGCGGTCGACGATCACGCGGACGACACATTATTCGATCCGGTTTGCCTCGATGGCGGCCGCGCCTGCCCACCGGAAGACTGCGGCGGGCCTTGGGGCTACCAAGAAAAACTCCAGATTCTGGCCGACCCGGAACACGAACTCCATCAAGACATGCAGGACTGGTTCGGCGAAGATTTCGATCCCGAGGCCTTTGACCTGAGCGCCTGCCAGCAGGAATTGGACAGTCTTGGATACGTATCGGGTTTTCCCGATTTTGCACCGTTGCCAGATACAACCGGCAAGCCCCGCAAAGCCGGGAAAAAAAACAAACGTAGACAACAGAAAAAAGCCCGCAAGGCGCAACGCAAACGGAAAAAGTAACGGGGCACACCACTAGCGTTACGTCAGAAATCTCCATGCAGGTTGATGGTTTAGTCGCTTACGGTAACGAGTTGCTAAGTTTACCCCGGCGCACTGAGTCACCGGCGCTAAGCACCATTTACCGCGAACCGACATCACTCAAAGACTGCATCGCAATGGAAATAATCGGAAAGCAAAGGCAAAGAGCAAAAGGAAAGAAAAAAGTGGCATACTTTAATGACGTAGGGCGCATCCATCAAAGGCTTCAAATCGGCTTTGGCCCGATAGCCCTGCCTAAACTTGTAGCCCGCGTAAGCTAACAACGCCAACAACAATCATTTTTTCATGCCAGTTTCCAACTATCCTTGGCCCACAAAGCGAGGCACGACACCACACCCGAATGTTGTTCGATAATACATCTCATCATTGATCCCTCTGCCCGGCGTCAAGTACATGATGGAAGTTGCCGAAGACCGAGCCACCAGGAACCGAGGTACAAGCAGAATTTGCCAAATCAGCAAGCGACTCGGCGAGCACACTTAAGTAACATCCCTACACAGCAGAACTACATTGCGCCAAGCATTAGTGCCTGAGTGAGGCACCGCGATAAAGGAAATATGACCATGGAAAAAATTGTTCGAGATGAACTGCGCACCGCTATCCTGAAGGCAATGGAGGAAAACCGATACTTGGACGTGTTGGAGGGGCTAAGTACGCTGCAAGCGTCGTACCCCGAATTTTGCGAGCGAAACTTTCAGTTTTATTTGTTGCAAGGCGATGCCTTGTTCGCCACTCAACGTTTCGATGAGGCCGCCGAGAATTATCGAAAGGTTCAGGAACTTGAGCCAGACAATCTTGGCATCTGCTTGAATCTCATCAAAACCGATATTGGCTTGGAGCAGTATGCTTCCGCCAGTGAGCAAATTCAAAAAGCGCTGACGCTGGCAACAGAACAAGATCCGGAACTGATGAAGTATCTCTATATCCAGCAAGCGGAAATGGCTTATCGTCTACAAAAAATGGACGAGGTTTACACCGCGCTCGAACTTGCCGCCCAGCATGGCGCAATGGATATCGATGTAATGGACTCTGAGTTCTTGTACAACGCACTGTTCGATGACGATCGATTTAACGAGATGTTTGAACGATCATCGCAAGCGTCAGCTAGATACGGGTAGGCTCCGCTAATCGTACAAGTTGAATGCCGCTCAGTTTTCGCTTTGCACCAGCTTAATACCGAAATAGATAAACAATCCTCCGCAACAACGGTTCAGCCACAGACCCACCGATGGCGAGGCCTTCATCCGCCCGGAAACCTGAGCAGCGGACCAAGCCACCAACACGTTCCATATCGTACCGTTGACATTGAATAGCAAACCTAGAAACAGCATGCCTAGCCATTTCTGTTCGGCGCCAGGAGCAATGAACTGGGGTAAGAAGGCCAGAAAGAACAAAGCCACCTTGGGATTCAAAGCGTTGGTGAAGAACCCTTGTTGGAAGATTTTTTTCATCGACGCCCGCGCCAGCGTTGGTTGTTCTACGTCGCTGCGCTGCCGGCTGAATAACATTGAAATGCCGAGGTACAGCAAGTACGCCGCCCCAACCAACTTGACGATGAAAAACGCTGTCGCCGAAGCCGCCAGTATTGCCGAAACACCGACCGCGGCGGCGACAATATGCACCAGGCAACCGGCACCAATCCCCAGCGCCGCAACGATACCGGCGCGAACGCCTTGTGCGGCCGAGCGCGAAACGACATACAGCGTATCCGCCCCAGGCGTCATGTTCAGAAGCGAGCCAGCAATGACAAACATCAATGAATCTTGCGTTCCCAACACGAGCTTATCCCCCAGCTTCGCGGCACACGCTTGGCCCAGTGTATCGGTGAGTAAAATAAATCGATAGCCGTTTTAATTGCCAAAGGACCATGAAATTCTCTTGGTCGTTTCGCCTTACATTATTTGCGCTTCTTGGGAACGCCTGTTCTGGTTGGGCTTGGCGTGCTCGTGCTTGGCTCAAATCTGCTGGTTGAACACGCCGTTATCCTCGCGAAATCATTGGGAGTGAGCGAAGCCGTCACAGGCCTCACCATCGTCGCCGCCGGAACCAGTATGCCGGAGTTGGCAACCTCTGTCGTTGCCGCCGTTCGAAAGCAGTCGGACATAGCGATAGGCAATGTGGTCGGCTCGAACGTTTTCAATGTCCTGGGAATTTGGGGCGCGGGCTCCATCGTCTCGCCCCTTTACGCGCCGGGAATTTCCATGATGGATTATTGGATGATGATTATATTCACGGTGCTCTTGCTGCCACTGCTCTACACCGGGCGTTTCCTGCACAGAGTGGAAGGCGCCTTTCTACTTGGCCTGTATGGAATTTATCTTTTTATTCTTCGGCCTCAATAACTTTGAAAGCGATTCAATCTTTGGTCTCAACACTTGCACTACAGGTTGATTTGGATGAGTAACTGCCAAAGAGAAATTTTCTGACATCTCCGGCTACCAAACCGGCAGCAGGTGTTTTGCCAAAAGCGCCGCGACAAAAAGCCCCACACCAAAAACAGCATGGGTAATCAGGCTATGCAAACGAGCAACGCCAGGATTGGGCAAACGACTCGCCGCAATACCAGCCCCCATACACGGCTGCATAATCAGGAATGGCGCGCTCACCGTCGCGACACTGACGAGCAGTGCCGGAGCCAAGGTCGGTTGTCGTATCCATTCGACACCCCAGATCGCTACCAACATCGCCGCGAAAGCAATGCCAATCACATAGTGAGCGAACCAACCAATGAAAAGCTCGCCTTTGATCGGTGCTGCTTTGGCGATAGCGTCGTGGTGAAAATGGCCGCGAATGCAATAGGCCATCCATCGCCCGACAAAACCAAAGTTCGGAGGCGGCACGGAGAATAGCCGCTGGCGAATGATGCTCCAGATGTCGGTCACTATCGTCGCGCCTGCGCCTATTAAAACAATGCTGATCAAGGTTTCCATCGTGGCTCCGATGCTTGTCCGCTACCGGTGTAAGCGTTAGAGTGCCACTTCAAGTCAACTTGAGGTCAAGCGAAATGCGTGATCTGGATATCTCGGAGGTGGCGCAGCGCTCGGGTGTGTCGGCCTCCGCGTTGCGGTTCTATGAAGAAAAAGGATTGATTGTCTCGGTTGGCCGGCGCGGCTTACGCCGCACCTTCGACCCGGAGATTCTGGATCGCTTGGCCTTGATTGCCCTCGCCCGCTCCGCCGGTTTTACGCTGGAAGAAATCGCCGGCATGTTCGCACCCGGTAAACGACCGAAGATTGACCGAAAGTTGCTGAACAATAAAGCCGAAGAACTGGAAAGAACGATTCGGAAACTCAGCGCCATGCGCGATGGGCTTTTGCACGCTGCGGCCTGCCCTGCTCCCAGCCATTTTGAGTGTCCTACGTTTCAGCGGCTACTGAAGGCAGCCTCAGCTCACGTAGCTGGAAAGCGAGCAAATGTGAAAAATCAAAGCAAGCAAGTTGCCCGTGCCACGCTCCGAAAAAATCGCGCTCCAAAGAGCTAGCGATGAGGAACGAATGAGAATGGCTCTAATAAAAGTTTGTCCTTATTGCCTTGAGAGTTTGCCCTTCTTTCGACTGAGCTGGTCACACTTAAAGTTTGCCCTGCACCCGGAGATCGTTTGCCCTCATTGCAGCTCCCGGATTGAAGAACATAGTCGAATCAACTTGGTTATTTCGATACTAACCGGAGGTGTTTTGGCATCTTCGATTGGCAGAATTATATCTAGAGCACTGGACGTCACAATTCATGAGCTGGTGCTTTCAGGTACGCTGGCGATTACGTTAATACTGGTTTTGGCTTACCTGACTGCACCGCTTAAGAAAGCTTGATTGACTTATATATCGATTCCAGAACTCACTTTTTATCACGCCCCCTCAGCGATGAAGGCAAAGCGATGCGTAGACGATTAAAAGTGGAGTGGCTATGGTAACCAGCTTTACGGAAACCTTAGTTTACGTTTGAATGAGGCGGTTAAAAATGCAACTGTATGAAGTTATCCGTTGGGGCAATGATTCTGATGATCCGCTGACCGGCGGCTCCAGTGGGCCAGACACCTGTTTCTTGGTCCGTGCTGACGCAGTCGAGCAGGCAGCGGCTCTCGTGGACAAGGAGTTGGCGAGAACGCCGTCGGAGCTGGTGCGTTCGTGGGCTGGTGCGGTGTATTTATTGGGCACGGATGCGGCAAGCGGCAGCAATGCGCAAATCCTGCGTGGGCCTTATATTCAGAATGCTTATCGCTATGGCTGGCGACACTGGTATCGTGACGAACGTGACGAGCCTTGGACTGAAAAATTCGATTAAGCATACGTTTCATTTTGCCAGGAGAACCTGCACCATGCTGTATGTCGCCGCCGCTCTAGTTGTGTTGATTGGACTCGCTCACTCCATTCTCGGAGAGCGCTATATTCTTATTCGGCTGTTCCGCCGGGAATTGCCGCCGTTGTTCGGCGGTGTGGAGTTCACCCGCAATACCTTGCGCTTTGCCTGGCACCTGACGACGGTGCTGGCATTTGGTATTGCCGCCTTGTTGGTGCAATTGACAGGTCCGGCCGATGCCAAAGCACTAACGCTCACGCTCGGCATTACCTTACTGGCCTCTGGTTTTTTACCTCTGCTGTTTACCCGTGGACGCCATTTGGCTTGGGTTGTGTTGTTTGCCTCTGGCGGTTTGTGTGTCGCCTGGGCGATATCTTGAGCGCATTACCTGAAAATGCTTGAACCGGAACAGGATTTGGAGCAGCGGCTGCCGGTATGGGATGCGTTGCAGATGCTTTTTATGGATACCGATGTCACGTTTGAGTACGAGAGCATAACGCGGATTTGTGCCGCTTCGTCCTACACCATTGCGGAGCTGGAGGCGATATTGTTCAATGAGGTTCTGCCAGCCGTGCGATTCAATATGTTTTTATTCCCGGCGCCAGAGTGGACCGGCTTTGAGCGGGAATGGTTAAAGAACAGAGTGCTGAAGAAACACCGCTTCGGCAAGCGCAAGCCACTGTTGTTGCGATGGTACACCCACTGCCACTGGCACAAATTGAAAGCGATGATTGAACAACAACGAAATAGCTAAGAAGAAATCGAATCGAGGCATGACTCATCTGGGGGTGGTGCAATGCAAATCCAGGAAGCCAAAGAAGAGCAGCTTTATGCCATTGCAAGACTAGCCGTGCAAACGCAGGAAGCCCATGTAAAAGCATATCCTGATCGCTATCAGGTAATCAGTTTTTCCGACGCGTTTGACGCGCTGCGCGCTCAACTCGGTGGGCATCGAATTTTGGTCGCGACGGACGCCGGTGCAGTGCTTGGCTATCTGATCGTCGAGTACATCGATGTTAAAGGCAACAAGTTCCTCAAGCCTCGACGATATTGTTATTTGCAACAGATTGGTGTAGCGGCCTCGAACCGAAAAGCGGGTGTCGGCAGAAAACTCATTGAGCACTTGCGAACGGTGTGCACAAGCCAAGGCATTCAGGACATTGAGCTCGATGTCTGGGCATTCAATACCTCCGCGGCGCAGTTCTTTACGGCATGTGGCTTTCAAGCTTATGCCACCAAAATGCGCTTGAGGTAATGACATGGCAGGTTATTCAGGAAAGCCGCTGGCGGGCAAGCTCGGTATCAAAGCCGGTTGCAAGCTGTACCTGCGTAATGCTCCCGCTGATTATGATCTGCTGCTTGCTCCGCTCCCTGAGAACGTGACACCGCTAAAACGGTTGGCAAAAGAGTTGGATATTGCACAAGTTTTTGTTGCTCACTTAAGCGAATTAGTGGCTGCATTGGATACGTTGCCGGCATACATCAAGCCCGCTGGCATGATATGGGTTTGTTGGCCGAAGAAAGCCTCCGGCGTGGTTACCGATGTTACCGAGGATCGGATTCGCGGTGTCGCGTTGCCATTGGGGTTGGTCGATGTGAAGGTTTGCGCCATTGATGAAACCTGGTCAGGATTGAAATTGGTGATTCGGAAGGAGAATCGGAAGTAACGAGCACCACATCTCCCGTGGCGGAAGATGTGGTGAGTCGGGGTGATCTTGGCGTGTTTGGTTGTGAGGCGTGTTTTGGGGTTGTTGTGCGAATGAATTTGCACTTACCAGATAGCTTTGCTCACGGCAACACGTCACCGCAGGCTTCTTTGCACTGTACTGCTGCGCCTTGGCCTTTTTTGGTTTCGCACGGTGATTCGTTCCAGGTGGCCATGCAGCCGGCAGGTGTGCCGTCGGGCAAACGAATCGCTTCGCACTGGGTTTTCCAATCGTTTAGACAAGCATCACGACTGGTCGCGAGATCCTGACAGCTACTGTCAAAACCGTACTCAGCGTTCTCGCACTTGGCATCGTCATAGGTTCGGCAAACGGATAGCTTGTCGCAGAATATCGCCCGCTTGGTTTCATCGCGCGCACAGTTCGATGGCGCGATTTCACAGTCAACCATGCCGTCGGCGGTTTCGCGCTGGCATTTGGCAGAGTTGTAGCTGACGTTACGGGTGGCGGTGCAGATGAAGCTGACGGTTGGGTCTGCTTCGGGTGGTGGCGTTTGCTTCGCTTCTTCACCACAACTGGTCAGCAACAAGGCGCTTGATGCGATAGATAGTAGCAATCGGTTCAGTATGTCGGGCACGTTCATGATCTCATCTCCCTAGCTGGTGAACGCTTACTCCCTCAAACAACCGGGGCACGCGCTACACGCTACTCCAATGCCGCGCGAATGACACACTGATAACGACAAAGTCTTGCGCGACCGGTTTTTTAGCAGGATGATGCATGTCAAACGCATGCAGATGGATACGCAACCGCAATGCAACTGCCGCTCCCCGCCTCGTTCCACTCGGCTGAAAGCCGTTCACTACTTGCCTGGAATATTTTACGTATCTTGTTGGCGCTGTTTATTGCCGCACATGGTTGGGCGCGCTTTGTCGCTGGCGGTGTTATCCCATTTGGTGGCTGGCTCGATAGCCAGGGCATACCATTTGGCTTACCGATTGCTGTCGCGATTACCGCCATTGAAATTGCGGGTTCGCTGTTACTGCTGATTCGTCGATGGGTGTTGCCGCTGACAATCATTTACTCGTTGATCTATATCGCCGGCATTGTGTTGGTGCATGCACCAGCCGGCTGGTTTGTCGTCGGTCTTGGCCGCAATGGCGCCGAATACAGCGTGCTGCTTGTCACCTGCTTGCTGTGTGTTGGTCTGCAGCATGTAAAGCCTTCAGCTACTCAATAACTTCATCGTAAAAGGAGAAACCCCATGTACGGATTGATTGGCAGTTTCAAAGCCGCCAAAGGCAAGCGCAGCGAGCTAATTGCGTTGTTGTTGGACGACGTCGGCGAAATGCCCGGCTGCCGCAGCTATGTCGTGGCGGAAGACCCGAATGATGAAGACAACATCTGGATTACCGAAGTGTGGGATAGCGCTGAAGCACACAAAGCCTCGCTGGCGATTCCGGCGGTGAAGAAAGCCATTGAAAGAGCCATGCCGATGATCGCCAGCTTTGGTGAACACAAAGAAACAAAAGTCATTGGCGGCCACGGCCTGCCGAAATAATCGCAGGGAAGTGAGAACCATTGATGAGCAAACATATCGGCATTGTCGCCTGCTCCGCAGAAGGCGCCGCGCTCTGCTATCGCACCATTTGTGCCGAAGGTAGCTTGCAGCTCGGTGATCATGCTCACCCTGAAATTTCGATGCATACGCCATCGTTGTCTGCCTATGTCGACTGCCTGACACGCAACGACATTGAAGGCGTTGGCGTACTGATGCTGAGTTCTGCCAGCAAACTGGCGGCTGCCGGTGCCGAATTCCTGATTTGCCCGGACAACACCATTCATCAGGCAATGTCATTTGTGCTGCCTCGCTCGCCGCTGCCATGGCTGCATATCGCTGAGGTGGTCGCGCAAGAGGCGAAAGTGCGCAGTTATCGCAAAGTGGGCATTCTGGGCACGCATTGGTTGGTCGCCAGCGACGTTTACCCGGAAAAGCTGGCCGCCAATGGTTTGCAATGGCTGCGCCCAGCGCCTGTGCAGCAAAACCGCGTTGGCAACATCATCATGGATGAACTAGTGTACGGTGGCTGCAAAAACGAAAGCACGGAATACCTTGTTACCGTTATCCGAACGCTGAAAGAGCAAGGCTGTGATAGCGTCGTGCTCGGTTGCACGGAGCTGCCACTGGTGATCAACGATCGCAATTCGCCATTGCCGGCACTGGACTCGACACGCTTGCTGGCGCGAGCCGCGTTGCGTTACGCATTAAGCTGAGTGTTGTCGTCTTCGTGCCCCCATCCCACTTCCATCAAAACATTTAGCGCAGGAGTGATTTCCATGGCTGTGCAATACCCGATTGAAGGCGGTTGTGATTGTCGAACGCTGCGTTATCGGCTGCTATCGAGTCCGCTGTTTGTCCACTGCTGTCATTGCCGCTGGTGCCAGCGCGAAACGGGTGCCTCGTTTGCGCTGAACGCGATGATCGAATCGGATCGTGTTATCCATATCGGCGCGGAACCGGAGCTGGTCAACACACCATCCAATAGCGGTCTCGGCCAGCAAATCGCCCGCTGCCCCAATTGTCGCATTGCCATTTGGAGCCACTATGCCGGCAATGGGCCGTTGGTGAAGTTTGTGCGCGTCGGCACACTCGATAATCCGGATTTGCTGCCGCCGGATATTCATATTTTCACCGCATCTAAACAGCCATGGATTGAATTGAAAACTAGCGCTCCGATTTGCGAAGAATATTATGACCGCAAAATCCATTGGCCAGCCGAGAGTTTGGCGCGCTATCAAGAACTGCGGCCGAGAATTGATGCCTACCGCGCCGCACTGCGGCAACCGGCTTAACTCGAAGCCATCTCAAAAATAGTCTGGGCGATGGCGAGGTACGCGAATAGGAGCGCAGGAACCGGAGTTTACAGATAGTAAATGAGGATGCCGAGCACCGCATTCGCGCAACTCGTCGAGCTCCAGGCATTTTTGACATGGCTTCTACATGGATTGAGGTGCATTAATGAGCAAACCAACTCCGCCCCGTCAGGGCATTTTTCTGGCGCCAGGCCAAGGGCGATTCTACTCAATGGGCAGCATGCAGGCGGTGTTCAAAGCTGACTTGGCCGAAACAGCGCAGCAGTATTCCATTTCCGAATGGTGGCTGGACCCGCACAGCAAAGGCCCTGGTGCTCACTCGCATCCGGAAGACGATATCTTTTTTGTTATTGAAGGCGTCATGAGCTTTTTGATGGATGAGCAATGGCTCGACGCACCGCAAGGCTCATTCATTTTGGTGCCGGGTGGTGTCGTGCATGATTTTGAGAATCGTAGCGACCGCCGAGCCGGCGCACTGAACATCACCACGCCCGGCGGATTTGAACAACACATGCCCGACATCGTGCAATGGTTCAAGGACCATCCGCTTGGGGAAGCATGAGAGGAAATAAAAAAGGAGCGACCATGTTTGATCACCTGAGCACTTACGTTACTGATTACTCCGCCACCAAACGCTTTTACACAGAAGTGCTCAGTGTGCTGGGTTATGGCTTGCAGATGGAATTTGTTGCGGAATGGAATAAGGAATTCCCGACGCAACACATGTGCGCGTTCGGCCCATCCGGTAAGCCGGCGTTTTGGATCATCGAGGTCAAAACGCCCTACACGCCAAGGCATATCGAGTTCGCAGCCACGAATCGCTCAATGGTTGCGCAGTTTCACGAGCGCGGCCTGGAAAACGGAGGCAAAGACAACGGCGCACCGGGATTGCGACCGATGTATCACGAGCATTATTTCGGCGCATTTCTGTTGGACCAGGATGGCAATAATATTGAGGCGGTTTGCCACCAGCCTGAGTCTTGAAAAACGGAAATCGCCATGTTGATATCGCTGGATCATGTGATCGTTCCCGCTCGCGATCGCCGAGTATCCGCCCAGCGCTTGGCGACGATTCTCGGCGTACCATGGGGCGATGCGAATATCGGGCCGTTTACGGCCGTGTACGTCAGCGATTCCCTGACACTGGACTTCGACCAGTGGCCGGAACCGATACCGGTAATGCACTACCGCTTTCACGTTTCCGATGACACTTTCGATGCCATGTTGCAACGACTCCAGGCTGAAAATATCGCGTTCCGAAGTACGCCGCACGGCGTTACCGATCGGCAGGTAAACCATCATGGTGGTGGCCGTTTGCTCTATTGGAACGAACCAGACGGACACGTTTGGGAAATACTGACCAAAAGCTATGCGCGTCAACACACCAACTCAGTCCGCTAAATAAGCCATAGAACCCAACCAAGGCCATCAAGATGAACTTACACCACGTCACACCAATACTCCGAATTTTCGATGAAGCCGTCGCGATATCGTTTTACGTCGATTTTCTTGGCTTCCGTATCGATTGGGAGCACCGTTTTGAGCCTGACTTGCCGTTGTACATGCAGGTTTCGCGTGACGACTGCCGTTTGCATTTGAGTGGCCACCACGGTGATTGCAGTCCAGGTGCGTCCTTACGCATAGCGACGGAAGACATCGACGCGTTGCAAAAAGAGCTCATTGCCAAACGACACAAACACGCCAGACCTGGCGTACAGGAAATGCCATGGGGTTCGCGTGATATGACAGTGACCGACCCCTTCGGCAACCGCCTGA
The DNA here is from genome assembly GCF_009756665.1 of Permianibacter aggregans. Taxonomy (GTDB): domain Bacteria; phylum Pseudomonadota; class Gammaproteobacteria; order Enterobacterales; family Permianibacteraceae; genus Permianibacter; species Permianibacter aggregans. Next base: position 3,183,206 of record NZ_CP037953.1, on the reverse strand, counting down.
CGTTTACCGAACTCATCGACGAGTAAAGCTCCAAGCGTTCAGGCAATGATGCTATACACCAGCATTGCGTTTTGATTTCGTGCGGCATTAACCAACAGACATCTTATTCAGCAATAAATTTCTCAAGGAGATAGTCATGGCAGGAAAATATCCTGATCGCATTCGTCAACTCGAACCCTACGATGGCCGGTTCGATGCTTACCGTCTGCAAGCCTCCGGCGCTGAAGTGTTGTTCGCTTCCTACCCAGCCGGCACGTCCATTCCTGCGCATCGGCATGACACCGACAACTACGGTGTGATTATTCGCGGTGAGTTGATTCTGATGATGAATGGCGACACCCAGCATTTCGGTGTTGGTGACTGGTATCACGTACCAGCCGGCGCCGAGCATGCGGCCCGCTTTGAGTTGGAAACCGACGAGATCGAGTTCTGGTTTGTCGCCGACAAAACAAATTGAAATCGCTGAGATGATTTTCCGTGTGGCTATAAGCACCGGTCTTTAACCAATGGATGGTTCTTATCTCAGCCTGTCACGCCCCACTTCCTGACGTACTGAACTATGGTTGATTCAGAGATCAACGTTTCAGGGAGTTACCATGGACATCATCAATCTTCTGATCTTTCTGTTGGTTGGTGCGATTGCCGGCTGGCTGGCCGGCTTGATGGTAAAAGGCCGGGGCTTTGGTATTATTGGCAATATCGTCATTGGCGTGATCGGCGCCGTGCTTGGCGGTTTTCTGTTTGGGCTTTTGGGCATCACCACCGGCGGATTGCTCGGCGCGATTGTCATGGCGACGATTGGCGCCGCGGCGCTGCTGTATATCATTAGTCTGTTGAAAAAAGTTTGAGCTCAGGGCTTGCACAGCCGCCACTTTTCTTGCTGAAAGTCGTAACTACCCCACAGCCGCGATTTCGTCATCGCGAAACCTAATCGACGCGCAAACTCAAGCGGCCCTTCTATCCTGTCGTGCCATCTTCGCTGTTCCCACCAACCTGGAGGATTACCGATGCAAGCCTGGCTCACTCTTGGTTGCGCGATCCTGCTGGAAATCGCCGGCACCATTTCAATGAAACTCTCTTATGGCTTCACTCGATTGTGGCCTTCCATCCTGATATTCGTGTTCTATTCGGCGTCGTTCGTTGCGCTGACATTTGCGATCAAGCGCATTGAAGTCAGTGTCGTTTATGCCGTGTGGTCGGCGGTGGGCACGGCTGCCGTCGCTACTATCGGCATGTGGTATTTTCAGGAAACAGTGAATGTCATAAAAATTGCCAGTATCGTCTTGATCATCATTGGGATGATTGGGGTAAATTTGGGCCAGGCTTTAGATTAAGCGAGCACAGGAAGCATCCGTGAAAACCATTGGTCTGATTGGCGGCATGAGCTGGGAGTCAACGTTACCGTATTACCGCTACCTGAATGAACTGGTTCGCGAAACACTCGGCGGCCTGCACTCAGCGAAAATCATTCTGTACAGCGTCGACTTTGCGGAAATCGAGCAACTGCAACGCACTGGCGACTGGCAAACCGCTGGTCAGCAGTTGCGGGACATCGCCGAGAAACTGGTAGCCGCTGGCGCCGAGTTATTGGTCATTGGCACCAACACCATGCATAAGGTTGCTGACCAAGTCGCCGAAGGCTTACCCATACCATTACTGCATATCGCCGACGCCACCGCCGAACGCATCAAAGCTGCCGGCCTGCAAACCATCGGCTTGCTCGGCACTCGCTTCACAATGGAACAGGACTTTTATCGCGGCCGGTTGCAACAGCATGGCTTGCACGTCATCGTGCCGGACGCCGATGCGCGTAACGACATTCACCGCGTGATTTACGAAGAGCTATGCAAAGGCCAAATTGTCGAGGCATCGCGACAACGCTTTCAGCAAGTCGTGGTCCAGTTGATCGAACAAGGCGCCGAAGGCATTATTTTTGGCTGCACAGAGATCGGCTTGTTGCTGAGTGCTAAAGACTGCCCGGTTCCAAGCTTCGATACCACCCGGATTCACGCCGAGTACACCGTCGAGGCGGCACTACGCCGTTAAGAAACAACTCGTGACAATCGTTTGCTGCGTCTCACCGCCAGCCTTGCCCGGCAAAGCGATAAACTATCGCGCAGCTCAACGCACAATTGTAGGTGAATCGTGGTTCCCGGTTTCCGAATCAGCAGCAAACTAGAAGAAATGGATATGGCCGTCATCCACGGCTATTTGAGTCAAAGTTACTGGGCCAAAGACATTCCCCTCGCCACCCTGCAACGCGCTTTGCAAAACTCACTGTGCTTTGGCGTGTTTACCGATAGCGGCGAGCAAGTCGGCTTCGCAAGAATGATCACCGACCGCGCCACCTTTGCCTACCTCGCCGACGTATTCATTCTCGATGCCTATCGAGGCAAAGGCTTAAGCAAATGGCTAATGCAAACCCTCACCGAACACCCAGACCTACAAGGCCTGCGCCGCTCGGTGCTAGCCACCCGCGATGCCCACGGGCTCTACCGCCAGTTCGGCTATACCGCCTTGAATAAGCCGGAAACATTTATGGAATGCTGGCAACCGGATGTTTACCAAGCGCGCTGAATAAGACTTTGGAGTGTGGTGATCTCATTAAATCTTTGTCCGGCATCATTGGACCACTACAACTCACCTTTTTTTACATCACCTTCGATTGCTCATTTACCCTATGAACGCTGATGACATTTTTCGCAAAATCCAGTCCAATGGCGCTAACATTCAAATCAAACCTTTCCTTTCAGGATTAAAGGCGTATCGTGCAGTTTAATCTGGTACCTTGATGCCGAAAACATAGGGAGCCCGGATCACTCGTTTGCAATCCTATTTACAATGGGGAGCCACATAATGGCTCTTAGCTGGAGAGAAGCCCCCTGTGTCAGGATAGTTGTCGCCTCTGTTGAAAAAACAACCAACAGACAGAGGGCGGTAAAGATGTCGGCCATCGACCGCTCAACGCGGCGTTTTGCGGTAAAGCTCATTACCCTCACAAAGGACGTAATCTGATGAACAAGGTAACTCCATTCCTGATGTTCAACGACCAGCTCGAAGCGGCTATCGAGTTTTACACCAAGACGTTTCCAAATTCCGAAGTTCGCAAAGTTGCCCGCACGGGTACGGACGGTCCCATCAGCTCCGCCGAGTTTGTCGTGGGCGGCCAAGCTTTCATGGGCTACAACGGCGGCTCCTACTTCAGCTTTTCTGAGGGCGTCTCGCTTTATGTGGACTGCGCGAATCAGGATGAAGTGGATGAATATTGGGACAAGCTCGTGAAGGCAGGAGCGACGCCTACGGCTTGCGGTTGGATCAAAGACCCTTTTGGGCTTTCTTGGCAAATTGTCCCGAGGCGATTTACTGAGCTCATCAGTGATAAAGACCCCAAAAAGGTAAAAGCAGTGATGGAAGCCATGATGAAGATGGTGAAGCTCGACGTGGCTGCGCTTGAGAAAGCCTACAACGAGGCGTAGTCATGCTCGTCGAATCAAATAGCCAAGTTAAGGCCACTCGATAAAGCTCTCGCTCCGACGGCGCCCAGTTTACTCGCGCAGAATTCTCGACGTGGCCAAATGTTGACATAAAACCACAAGACGGAACGATTCGATGCCTCGCTACCTGATTTCATTTGATGACGGCTCAATGGACCATATTCCTGGTGAAGATTTACCAATCGTGAGTGAAGAATCACACAGAGTCGTTCACGAGGCGAAAGCGGCAGGCGTCTGGATTTTTGGTGCCGGCGTTCAACGCCAGCAAGCGACAATAGTTTCGACAGACGGCACCACGACGGCTGGGCCAAAACCCGAGACGAAACCGGTTATTGGCGGATTCTCGATCATTGAGGTGGCCTCGCGTCAGGAGGCACTAATGTGGGCCGCCAGGATTGCGGCGGCATGTCGTTGCGCACAGGAAGTTCGCGAGATTATGTTCGATCCTGAATCTTGAGGGTGTGTGGCTGATATACCAAACTCCCCCTCTCGCCGGCGCCAGTTCCCGGCGAGAAATTTTATAGGTGTAGTGTGAGAAAAAACATCCGCGGCAAAATCATCTCGGTTACATTAAGTCTAGTGTTGGGAATCCTTGCAGTGTACTTACTTCATCGGTTCATGATTATTGACGCCTGTTTTGATATGGGCAGTTCGATGAATGAAGCAACCGGAGAATGCGATAGTCTTGAGCATCATGAAAAGTACGTAGCTTTATCAGCTCCGCTTGTTCTTATCTATCTTGTAAGCTTTGCGGCCGCTACAAGGATATCCTATTTGCTGTTTAACCGAATTCAGAGCACCATCGAACCCAAACCATAGCCAACATCCTATCCCCGGCAAACGCTTGCTTTTGTTTGGCTCGGCGCGCATATTCGCACCAATCACTTACCTCAAAACTCCGCCGAGCCTTCTGGCTGTAACGCTCTGTGAAGCTTCCATCGTGATGGAGGATTCTATGTCTGGTTTCATAAAGTTGTGGCTTTCGCTGTCCATGCTGTTCGGTTCATTCCCATGTTTCACCTCGGAGATTTCAGAGGCATCACTACGTGCAGCCGATGCTGAACAAATGCGTATCATCGTCGAGGGTGATGCGACAGCACAGAATACTTTTATGCATGACAACTATATTCTCAACGGCCCCTCAAATCGCGTGCTAAGAAAACCGGTATTGGTGGAGATGCTTGCAGCCGGGAAAATGGCCAGTGAACATTTTGAGAGAACGATAGAGGGAACGGCCATTACCGGCAACATTGGAATCGTGATGGGTAGCGAGATGGTTCAGCCTAGCGCCAATAGTGCTTTAGGAGAGAAGTTTGGCAACAGGGCGCTCGCACGCCGGTTCACTAACGTTTTCATTTTTGAGCATGGCGCTTGGCGATTCCTGGCTCGCCAAGCCAGTGTCGTAGAGCAGGCTAGCAAGTGATGCACGACCGACAAGGTAAACCTAAGGAATCTCGCTATGGCCGAGAACAAAACAAAACCGACTGAGGAAAGTGTGGAAGCCTACATCGCCTCACGTGCCAACGAGCAGCAGGCAGCGGACTGCCGACAGCTGATGGCGCTATTCAAGAAGCTCACAAAGCAGCCGCCTAGAATGTGGGGCCCTAGTATTGTTGGCTACGGCGCATACCGATATACCTATGAAAGCGGCCGAACGGGCGAAGCACCACTCGCCGGCTTTGCCATTCGTGGTCGAGAGTTGGTGGTGTATCTGGATTGTGAGGAACAAGCAACAACCTCGCTTTCGACACTCGGCAAACATCGGATGACCAAATCTTGTCTTTACTTTAAGCAGCTTGCTGACTTGGATTTCTCTGTGCTCGAAAAGCTGGTAATTCAGTCGATTGAAGCGGTAAAGCGGCGCTATGGTTAGAGATCGCGTACGCATATAAGGGAACCACGTAGATAAAATGCTATAACAAGGGAGTTCTAGTGCTGGAGCGCACCATCTTCGTCTTGTTGATCGCGGTCGGCTTGGTGAATGTTTTACCGGTCGTCGGCGTGCTTTCTGCCAGTATCCTGGCTGATGCTTATGGTATTGCCGCACCTGAAGGCGATCTGTTGATTCTTATGCGCCATCGTGCGCTATTGTTCGGTATTGTTGGTGGCATCATTCTCACCGCTGCGTTCCGACGCCATTTGCAACCAACCGCTATCATTGTTGGCCTGGTCAGTATGCTTGGCTTCATTGTACTGGCGGTTATCAGCAACGAGTTCGGAACCAAGATTCAGAACATCGTAATGGTGGATACGATCGCATCATTGACACTTGTGACCGTTGCACTTCTGCGTATAAAGAAGACAATTCGTAACTAGATAAACGTGCCCTCACATCAGGCATGTGAGAACTTCGCTGCATGACGTGCTGAGAAATAACACGCGTAAGGAGGTTGGCGTAGGGCGCGCCGTAACGCGGGTTTTCGTTCACGATAACAGAAAAGGGCGGCGGGTCATGACCCGCCCTACGGATAATGAGGAATCACGTGGATTGAAATATATCAAACGTGTCCGCATATCCGATTGCACACTATCTGATATACAGGAACCGAAATGTCCAAATCCATTACTCGCGTAAATCCCGCAACGCTGCCGAATAGCCGTGAAATGGGATACTCGCAAATATCCATCGTTGAGCCGGGTCGTATGGCTTATATCTCTGGTCACGTGGCCTGGCAGGCAAATGGCGAGCCGGTGCCTAGCGATTTGACCGAACAGATGAAGCTGGTTGCCAAGAATGCGCGTTCGGCGCTGGAGGCAATTGGCGCCAAGCCGGAAGATGTGGTGCTGGCGCGTGTTTACATGGTTGATCTGACTCCTGAGCGCCTGGAGCAGTTAATGCCAGAATTCCTCGCGACATTTGATGGCGCGCAGCCTTGTGTCACAGGTGTTGGCGTAGCGGCATTAGCAGCGCCCGACTTGCAGGTGGAAATGGAGCTGGTTGTGCGGCTACCCAATTAATTTCTTCCGATCATTGCCTTCAAGAAAAACGGCTCCATAAGGAGCCGTTTTCTCATGCCACGATAATCAATCAAGTTTCAGCTCGCTGGCGAGCAACAAACCCAAGTGTGGTTTGGCGGAGCGAATAATCAGCTTCCACTCGCCTTTAGCGGCTTTGTCGCCGATTAGCTGTTGCAAGTTCAACTGATGGAAGCTGCCGCGCTCGAATTCAAATGCCAGCGGTGTTTCGCTGCCATCCGGGGCGCGCAAAGCAAAGCTCAGTAATTGCGGACGTGAGTGCAACAGTTGCGCTTGCAAGGCCATGGCGTTGACCGATTGTTCCGCGGTGACGTTGTAACTGATGACCGTTTCACCACGCGCGAACAGCACTTGCCAGTTCGGCTTTTTCACGCTTTGCGAGAACGTGCGGGCACCGATATCGACGATCAATGGATCATGGTCGGACGAACGATAGGCGCTGTTACCGTACCACTCCAACTGCTGCTCAACGGTTTTGAACTCCATGTTGTAGTCGAGTGCGCGCGGTTCATCGGCATTGATGGACCAATGTTTTGAGGCCAGCACTTCCGGAAGCAAACGAGCATTCGCTACACCATGATCAAGACTACCGAGTTGACCATCGAACACATAGGAATGGCCGTTGACTTCACCCAGACGGGTGTAGCCATTGGCAGCCAATGCGGTCATTGGGTCTTCCATGCTGTAGGCGTTGAAATCACCAATCAATACGATGCGTTCATGCTGGCTGCGCGCGCTCAACCAAGCACTCAAGGCATTGGCCGCTTCGGTGCGCAGCGCGTTCCAGCAGCTTTGGCCATCGCCTTGATCAGCGTTCAGATCGCTGCTGTTGCTGGGGCAACTGCCTTTCGATTTGAAATGATTGACGACAACCGAGACCACTTGCGCCGATTCGCTTTGGGCAAAACGTTGCAGCAATGGCACGCGATTGCCGGTGGCAAATACACCGGTATCGATACGTTCTGGCGCACCGTAGGGCATGACACGATCCGCACGGTAGATCAGCGCGACGCGAATTTGATCAGTGCCGAGTAAACCGGTTTGCACCGGCTGCCAAGTAGCACCGTCGTTGGCGCGCTCATTCAGGGCATTGACCAGATCCTGCAATGCGCTGTTGGTGTCATCACCGTCATTTTCGATTTCCATCAAGCCAACGATGTCGGCATTGAGTTCGGTAATCGCGTTGGCAATTTTTTGGCGCTGACGATCAAACTCTTCTGGCGTGTTCGCGCCGCGTGGAGTCGGGAAGCCACCGCCGAGACCATCACCGTTGAAGTAGTTCAGCACGTTGAAGCTGGCGACCCGAACGGTGGTATCGAGATGACGCATCGGTGCTACGTCGCGCAGGTTCAGCTTATCGAACACCGGCGTTTCGACTGGCTGCAAACGGTAAGCACCGAAGGCCTCGTTCAGCACGGCCGTAAACGGACGCACTTCATCACCGACGCGCAAGCTGTTGTCGTAGGTAAGACGTGGTGCCGGGTAAGCGATAACGGCCGGGTTTTGCTGCGAGCTACCATCATCGAGCAGCAAACGGCGAGCACTGTTCTGCTGTTGCAATTGTTGCGCGTCAATACCGGGGGCAACGACTTCGGTGGGTTGCCACAGCGGACCGCCAAACGCCAAGGCGATTTCACCATAGCGTGCGAGGTTGTAAGTATCGCTGACGGTCATCGATTCGCTGGCGCGTACCAGCATGCCTTCATAACGCTCCAGTGTTGCGCCATCGGTCAAGGGCAACGTCAGCGCCACGGCTTCGATGCTGGCGCCAACGCCGCAATCGATCCAGCCCTGCACTTGCGTCAACTGAGTTTGACCGCTGTATTCGCCGGCGGTCGCCAGCACGCGAATGCGCGCGCCGACCGGTGCCGAAATCAAACCGGACGGATCGTAAACAAACAGCGCTTCCGAGCTGCTTTCATCGGCATCGTGCTCACTATTCGGTGACTGCACATAAACGCCACGGAGTTTGTTGCTGCCACGGAAATCACCGGTGATTACCGCTTCGATAACGGCCGTTTCACCGAGCACGGGCGACTGCACGCCATTGCCCTGGATCTGGTGTGGTAACGAATGATTTTCGCCGCACTGACCGAGTTGTGGTTGCTCTGGTGTGTCGTCGCTATTGAAGCGGCCAAGATCATCGAAACTATTGTTCGGGAAAGCCAGCCATTGCTGCGCTGGTGAGAACGCATCTGAAGCATCAATATCGGTTAACACACCATTGCGGCGCAGTGTGGCGTCGATGGTCGACACGCCATTTTCTGACCAGGATGAGCCGGGATCAACGCCAATTTGACCAAGCGAGTCGATAACCGTGCCATTGTTCAACAGCACGATGGCATCGTCACCGTTGAACCAGCTGGAACCATTGGTTTGATTGGCCAGCGCAATCAACTCGGCAGCAGCTTGCGATTGCACGATAACGTGTGTCTTGCCGGCTTCAACGGTGCCGCTCAGGCTGATTGTGGTGCCGGCATTGGTGTTGCCGTTGAAGTAATACTTCAGCTGATAGGCAGACAGATCAATGGTGTTGTTCGTCGGGTTATACAGCTCGATGGCTTTGTTGTTGCTGCTGCCTTCGACGTATTCACTGATGATTAAGTCTGAAGCAAGTGTTGTGTGGGCGCCGAGCACCAGCATCGCGATGCTGAGTGGGCGTAATGAGAATGACATGTTGTGCTCTCCGTGTTTATGTAGTCCTGCGCGCAACACGGTAGAGCAGCAATGTTAACGAATTATGGCGAGTTGTTGACAGTGGATCGGCTGTCATGAATGTGACAAATCAGTGAAATAAAGGGTTGGTAAGAGCAACTCTTTGAAGTGGATAGAAGTGAATTCAAAATTTTTTCTGGTTCGACGACCCCCTCTCCCCTGCCCCTCCCCCGCGAGGGGGGAGGGAATTTTGAAGCTACTCCAATACTTCTTCTTTTGGTAATACCCGCACGGTGGCGATTTTGCCGGCGCGCAATTTTTTCACTTGTACATCGAATTTCTCGAATTCAATCGTGGCGCCTTCCTGTGGAAAGTCGCCGAGTTTCCAGAGCACGAGGCCTGCAATGGTTTCGGCGCGTTCGGAAGGAATATCAATGCCGAGTTCGCGCTCTAATGTGTACAGCGGCAGTGATCCTTTACCGAGCAAGGAGCCGTCGTCGAGATGAATCCAGTCTTGTGGTGAGCGCTGATACTCGTCGCGAATTTCACCAACAATGGCGTTCAATAAATTGTCGACGGTGATAAAGCCTTGCGGCTCACCATCTAAGTAAGAGACGACAGCAAAGTGTGGCGCGCCAGCCTGAAACTTGCGGAACAACTCATTGGCGAGCATTTCCGGTGTTGCGGTAATGGCTGGACGGGCGAGACGTTTTAAATCGGTAACGGTTTGCCCACGTTGCAACGCAACCAGCACGTCTTTCAGGTAAACGACGCCGGCCAGCTTGCCATCCTGATCCAGCAGCGGATAACGGCTGTAGCGATAGGTCACAATCGTTTGCAGGCTTTTCTCGAAGCTGTCTTCCTGATGCAACACCACCGCTTCGTTGAATGGTCGCATCAAATCGCGCACGGTCAGTTTGCGAAAATCGAGCGCCTTCGACAGGATTTTCCATTCGTCTTCATTGAATTGATCGTCACTCGGTGAACTGCGCAACACCAGGCGCAATTCCTCGCCGGTGAAATGCCCTTCCAGATGTGCGGCATCGGTCAAACCAAAGCGACGCAAGATGGCGTTGGCGCTGGCATTCAGCACGTAAATCAGCGGGAACATCAACCAGTAAAACGCCCAAAGTGGCGGCGCCGTCCACAAACCAACGGTTTCGGCGGTGCGAATGGCCATTGATTTTGGTGCCAGCTCACCGACGACAATATGCAGATAGGAAATGGTCAGAAACGCGAACGCGAACGAAACACCGGTAACGATTTTTTCATCGCCAATATTGAACCATTCGAATACCGGCTCCAACAAATGCGCGAACGCCGGTTCACCGATCCAGCCAAGGCCGAGTGAGGCGAGCGTGATGCCGAGCTGGCAGGCAGAAAGGTAAGCATCTAGCTGACTATGAACTCGCGCCAACATGCGCCCGCGCCAACCATGATGGCGCACAATGGCCTTGACGCGGGTTTCGCGCAATTTGACCAGACTGAATTCGGCTGCGACAAAAAAACCGTTAAGAAAAACCAGGAAAATGGCAAAAAGTAAGGCCCAAAGGTCGGTAGACATTAGATTGTGCGCGCACGGCGCAAAGGACACCTACACACGTAGGCACACCGGCATTATAGGGGAATTGCTGTCGCGGGTCATCGGTGCGCCATTAACCAGCGCGCAGTGCATCGACGATTTTCATCCGTGAGGCGCGAATGGCCGGTAGAAAACCGCCGACCACCCCCATAATCAGCGAGAAAATCAACGACTTGACGACGATAGCTCCAGTCAATGTGAAGCTGAACGCCAGCTCGGAAAAGGTTTGCCAATTCATCGTCGAGATAGTCAGCCATTGCAAACTCGAAGCGAAAATGACGCCAACGACACCGCCGAGCAGCGACAGCAACAAACTCTCGGTCAGAAACGCCCACAAAATCCCCTTGCGCTGAAAACCAAGTGCACGCAAGGTGCCAATTTCGCCCACCCGATTGGCCACCGCCGCATACATCGTGATCATCGCGCCAATGATGGCACCGATGGAAAAGATCACGCTGAGCGTTAAGCCAAGGTAGGAGATAAACGCGGTCATGAAACGTGATTGATCGGCGTAGAACTGCGTCTCGCGCTTTAACTCGACGGTAAGGCGCTGATCATTTTCCATCCGTTTTTTCAGTGCATCGAATTGGCTGCTGTTGGCCAGTTTGAACGTGGCCGCCGAAAAGCTGCTGCGCCGGAACGATTGCATGGCCTGGTCACGGTCGGCCCAGATCTCGGAATTGAAGCCGGTTTTGCCGGCATCGAAAACACCAACGACCGTCCATTCCCTTTGCCCAAATTTAATTTTCTCGCCAATGCCGGCACCGCGAAAACGCTCAGCAATGGCGCGGCCGGCGATCACTTCATTGCTGCCGGGCCGGAACATTCGGCCTTGCATCAGTTGCACTTGCGGCCGCAGCGTAAAGCCTTTGTCGTCGGTGCCACGAATGATGACATTGGCCGGTTTGCCATCATCGCGGCGCGGCATCGTGATCAGCACCACCGATTCTTTGGCAAACAGCTTTTGCCCATCCTGACCAATGGCGACTTCCGGCTGGCTTTCTAGAATATTGGCCTGCTCACGATCAACACCACTTTGCACTTCGGTTTGCGAACCTTTGCGAATGACCGTGACATTATCGTAGCTACCGGTTTGCACCAGCGTTTGCTGCAAGCCCGCTTCCATCATCAACACCGTGGCGTAAACGAATACCACCAGCGCCATGCCGCCAGCGGTCAGCAAGGTCGTCACTTTGCGCGTTTGCAGATTGCGCCAGACATAGGAAAACGGGATCTGGGCCATCAGGCAACGCTCCTCAAGCCCTCGACTATGGTGACATTGCCGGCGCGTATCGCCGGCGTGATGGCCGCGATGAAAGCAACGATGGCAGCGAATCCGGCTTGCAAATAGGGCGTTTCTTCCGCGACCTGAAATACCGGCAGAAAGTCTTGTACGGCGCGCGCAAAACCATCGGCGGCGGGATAGGTCAGCGTAATCGCGAGACCAGCCCCAATCGCGCAGAGCATGATCGATTCCAGCATGATCAGCGAACCGACCGTCAGCGGTGAAAAGCCGAGTGCTTTCAGTGTGGCGTATTCGCTGGTGCGTTCACGCACCGACATTGCCATCGTGTTGGCGAGCACCGCCAGAATAATCAGTATGACGACATAGGCGACGACCTCGATAGCGATAACAATCGCTTCAGTCATCGCGACAAAGCCAAGCTGAAACGCTTTTTCGGTTTCGGTCAGCGTTTCGGCAATCGAGTTCTGGAAACGCTCGTCAATCGTTTCGGAAATTTCGGCAACCCGTTTTGGATTGCTGACCTCAATGACATAAAAGCCGACGTTGTCGCCGCGTGTTGGCGAACGCTGCTTGATGCTTTCGTTCAGGTATTTCCAGTGAAAGAAAAACTGCGACTCATCAGTGCCTGGATCGCGCCCATCGTAAATACCGCGCAACACGAACGGCCAATCGCCTTGAAAAATCGTGCCTTTGATCGGGATGACATCACCGACCTGCCAGCCGTATTTCTCAGCGGTCTTCCGGCCCGCGATGGCACCACGCTGATCACGCTCAAAGGCCAAACGCTGATCGTCCGGAATTTGAAACTCCGGGTACATGTCGAGATACGGACCGCCGATCGCGAACTGCGGAAAGAAATTGCTTTCCTCGATATAGACGCCACCAAACCAGTTACCCCAGGCGACCGATTCAACGCCATCGACACTGCGAATGCGGTCGCGATAAGAAAGTGGCAGCGGGAACACCAGCGACACGGCGTTGCGGGTAACGAGTCTGGCATCGGAGGCAGCATCGGCACCGGCATACCAGGCGTTGACGACAGTGCGCAGTAAACCAAAGGCCAGAAACGCCACGACCAAACCCAGCACCGTCAGCGCCGAACGCAAGCGATGGCGCGTGGCGTTGCGCAGTGCCGTTTTGGCGACAAAGCCGATCATGCCGACTCCGCGTTTTCTTTTTTCGGCACCGGTTTTTGTCGGTCCAGTTTCGATAACTCGCCTTTATCAAGATGCATGATCGCACGGGCCGCATCAGCGGCACGCTGATCGTGGGTGACCATGATGATGGTCTTGCCCAGTTGTTCGTTCAGTTGCTGCAATAACTCCAGCACATCTTCAGCCGATTGCCGATCCAAATCGCCGGTCGGTTCGTCGGCAACGATAATCGTCGGGTCGGAAACCAACGCTCTTGCAATCGCTACACGTTGTTGCTGGCCGCCGGATAATTCATTTGGATAATGTTCAACGCGATCAGACAGATTGACCATTTTCAGCGCCGCTTCGGCATGAGCGCGACGCTGGCTGCGACTCAAGTTGGTCAGCATCAACGGCAGCTCGACGTTTTCGAGCGCGGTCAGCACTGGCATCAGGTTATAGAACTGAAAAATAAAACCGACATTGGCTGCACGCCAGCGTGCCAAATCGCCTTCACCAAGGGTGCTGATATCAACGCCCTGCACCAGAACATGACCACCGCTTGGCCGGTCGATACCGGCTATCAGGTTCAGCAGCGTCGATTTGCCAGAGCCGCTGGGACCCATCAATGCCAGAAAATCGCCCTGCTCGACTTCGATATCGATATGGGTCAATACCGGCAGAATCTGGTCGCCGCGTTGATAACTTTTGCTGACGTCTTTCAGTTTGATCGCAACAGCCATGATCTACTCCGCGATGCTGACGTCGATGCCATCTTCCAGCTTTTCTTCACTGCTGAGCGCCACACTGTCGCCAATGGCAAAGCTGTCCGGCACGACGATAAAGTCACCGAGCTTTTCAGCATTGGCAACCGATACCGCCTGCAGTTTGCCGTCGACAATTTTGAACAGCTTGCCATCGTGCGCCGCTTCGGCGGTCACCGCTTTGCGCGGTGAGCGTTCATCCTGTTGCAAGGGCCGCGACAAAAACGCGACTTTCGCGCTCATGTCCGGCAGTACGCGTGGATCGGTTTCGATGAACTTGATTTTGAACATGACGGTGGCTTTACTGCGGTCCACCGACGGCACCATGCTGGCAACTTCACCGAGCAGTCGTACATCGGGCAGTGCATCAAGCACGATTTCGCAGGGTTGCCCAACCTTTACTTTCGCCAGCGACGATTCCGAGACATCGGCCTCGACTTCCAGCGTATCCATATCGGCCATGTCGACGACCGCGCCCTTGGAGTCAAGACCGGTATTGAACGGGCTGACGACATCGCCGACATTGGCATTCTTGCTGACGACAACACCGTCGAACGGCGCCAGGATACGGGTGTTGTTCAGCGCCACTTCAGCACCGCGCACCGCGGCTTGGGCTGCCACCAGCGCCGCCTCGCGGGCGCCAACGGCCGCTTTTGCCTGGGCAAAATTGGCTTCACTCAAATCGTAATCGGCGCGTGAAATCAGTTTGTCTTTGATCAAATCCTTGGCACGTTCGAAACTCAGTTTGGCGTTGTGCAGCGCCGCTTCGGCTTCACGTAGTTGTGAGCGACTGACCAGCACATTGGCCTTGGCCTGATCGACTTGCGCCACCAAATCAGAGTTTTCCAGTTCAGCGATTTTCTCACCGCGCTTGACCACCGAGCCTTCGCGTACGCCGAGCCATTCCAGTCGGCCCGATGCTTTCGAGGCTACGGCCGCTTTGCGCTGCGCCACGACGTAACCTGTAGCATTCAATTCCGCGATAACTTGCGATGGCCAGAGATTGACGACGGTTGCCGCCTTCACCGGTACGGCTGCCTGGGTTTGCATCAAGGCGAATATGGCCGCCATCAGCAACAGCGCCAACAACCACCAGTATTTTTTTAAAAGGGATTTTTTCTTGGTCAGTTCACTGCGTTCGATTTTTAGTTGGCTTAAATCCGATGCCATTTTTGTTGGCTCCTTGTCAGTGATTGTCAGGCTCAAAACATCCAATTGGTAAGCATGAGAACAAAACCGAATCCAATTTTCTTGTCGTACCCGCGCAGGCGGGTATCCAGTTTATGCTGAAGTTCTGGATTCCCGCCTACGCGGGAATGACAGAATATGACGTAAAACTGAAGCACTTCGCGTCGAATAGGACTTCAGCTCGCTTTACCACAAACCACGCAGTGCGGGTCTTTACTTAACTGCAATTGGCGAAACTGCCCGGCAAACGCATCGTACAACGTCAGCCTACTCTGGCTTGATACGTTGCCCAGCAATACTTTGATCGCTTCTACCGCTTGCAAACTGCCGATAACGCCCACCAGTGGCGACAGCACGCCGGCCTGAGCGCAGGTTTCGCCTTCTTCGACGC
This sequence comes from Permianibacter aggregans, assembly GCF_009756665.1. Taxonomy (GTDB): domain Bacteria; phylum Pseudomonadota; class Gammaproteobacteria; order Enterobacterales; family Permianibacteraceae; genus Permianibacter; species Permianibacter aggregans. Next base: position 3,167,777 of record NZ_CP037953.1, on the reverse strand, counting down.
CATCCGGATACAGGCAGGCATAACAGGGAGCATCGGCGCTGGCATTGAATACCGCCACCTGCCCTTCGCCGCGTATCGCGGCGCCGGATACCAAGGGTTTACCGTATTTGATGCTGACCTGATTAACCAGATAACGGGTGGCGAAGTTATCGCAACAATCGAGCACCAGATCGCAGGCCGCAATCAATTGATCAGCATTTTCTTCGCGCAACCACCCGTCATGCACCGTGACTTGAACCAACGGATTCAAGGCTTGCATCGCTTGCTTCAGACTTTCGCCTTTGTTGAGACCAATCGAGTTGGTGGCGTGGGCAATTTGTCGTTGTAGATTGGACAGTTCAACGTTGTCGGCATCAACCACTTCGATATGACCGATGCCAGCCGAAGCGAGATACAAACCGACCGGGCAACCGAGGCCGCCGGCTCCGACAATCAACACCCGCGCGGCACGCAGTTTCAGCTGGCCAGCAACTTCCACCTGCGGCAACAGCAGATGCCGGCTGTAGCGCAGCAATTCCTGATCGCTGAACAGATCACTCATGCTCAATCCTCAATGACATCCGGATGCCAACAGCCAACGGTCACGCGTTCCTGACCGGCCAGATCATGAATGGTTTTTACCCGGGCAAAACCGGCGTGAATCATCAGCTCACGGACGACTTGTGCTTGGTCGTAACCATGCTCGAGCAATAACCAGCCATTCTTGTGCAAATGCGCGCGCGACTCATCAATGATGATGCGGATATCGCTCAAGCCATCGTCACCAGCCACCAACGCCGAGGCGGGTTCGAAACGGACATCGCCCTGAGTCAGATGCGGATCGCTCGCAGCGATATACGGCGGATTGGAAACAATGGCGTGGAAAACTTTTTCAGACAGCGGCGCAAACCAGGAACCAAATTCAAACGTGACGTTTTTCAGTTCCAGTCGGCGGGCATTTTTTTCGGCGGTGCGCAGCGCTGCCATGCTGGCGTCAGTGGCGGTGATCTGCCAATGCGGACGCTCCTTGGCAATCGCGAGCGCAATGGCGCCGCTACCGGTGCCAAGATCAACAATGCTTAAACTTTCGTTTTCCGGTAAACGTTCAAGCAGCTCTTCCACCAGCACTTCGGTTTCCGGGCGTGGAATCAGCGTGCTGCTGTTGACCTCTAATGGCAAAGACCAGAATTCGCGCTCACCGATCAGATACGCGACCGGTTCGCCTTTGACTCGGCGCGCGACCAGCGTCATGAATTGATCGACGTGCTCGGCATCGAGCTCGCGTTCCGGATGGGTACGCAGATAACTCAAGGGTTGCTGCAGCACATGACAGAGCAAGACATCAGCATCCCGACGGGCACTGTCACTGGACAACTGGATCATCACAGACGCCTGATGCAATGCCGCCGAAATGTTCATGCTTAACTCCCTCCGGATAAAGCGGCCAATTGGTCCGCTTGATACTCCTGAACCAAGGGATCGATCACTTGATCCAAATCCCCTTCGACAATGTCGGTCAATGAATACAAGGTCAGGTTGACGCGATGGTCGGTCAAACGGCCCTGCGGAAAATTGTAAGTACGAATTCGTTCCGAGCGGTCGCCAGTGCCCACCTGCAAGCGACGCGATTCACTTTCGGCCGCTTGCGCTTTTTCTTGCTCAGCGGCTTGCAAACGCGCGATCAACAACGACATCGCCCGGGCCCGGTTTTTGTGCTGCGAGCGTTCATCCTGACATTCCACGACCACACCGGTCGGGATATGCGTGATGCGAATCGCCGAATCGGTTTTGTTGACGTGCTGACCACCGGCACCGGATGAACGAAAGGTATCAATGCGCAAATCGGCCGGATTGATTTCAATCGCCCCCACCTCATCGACTTCCGGCAGAATCGCCACCGTTGCCGCCGACGTATGAACGCGACCTTGCGATTCGGTGGCCGGCACCCGCTGCACCCGGTGCGCGCCCGATTCAAACTTCAATCGTGAGTACGCGCCGTTACCTTGAATACGGGCGATGACTTCTTTGTAACCGCCGTGTTCGCCTTCCGACTCACTCAAAATTTCCAGTTGCCAGCCTTTGATGTCGGCATAACGACTATACATGCGGAACAAGTCACCGGCAAAAATCGCCGCTTCGTCGCCACCGGTACCGGCGCGAATTTCCAGAAAAACGTTGCGCTCATCGTTCGGATCTTGCGGCAACATCAGTTTCTGGATTTCCAGCTCCAGCTCGTCGCGCTTTTCTTTCAGCGCCGGCAGTTCTTCGCGCGCCAATTCGCGTAACGACGCGTCGCTGTCTTCCAGCATCAGCGCGGTTTCTTCCAACGCTTCCAAGGTTTGCTGGTAAGCATTGAACTGCGCGACAAGCGGTTCCAGCTGCGCGTACTCACGCGACAGTTCGCGGAATCGGTTGTTGTCGCTGATCACAGCGCTGTCAGACATCAGCGCCGCGACTTCCTGGTGGCGCTCAACCAGCGCTTCCAGCTTACGTTGTATAGAGGGTTTCATGATTCTGTGGATCGATCCAAATCAAATACGCTGCGTACCGACTCCAAGGTGTGCTGCTCGCCATTCGAGGCGGCCGAGCGCAAGCGTTCGGTCGGTGCATGCAAAAATTTATTGCCCAAACGATGGGAGAACTGGCGCAGCACGTCTTCGGCCGATTCGCCAGCCGCGAGTTTTTGCAGCGCCCATTGCAATTCGGCGTCCTGCAGCGCGCGCCATTGTTCGCGCAAATCCTTGATGGTGCTGGCGGCGCGGCGTTCGCGCTGCCAGGCGAGAAACTGTTCGACTTGATCGGCAATGATGCGTTCGGCTTCGCGCGCCGCTTCCTGACGCGATTTCAGGTTTTCTTGCACGACACCGTTCAGATCATCGACGCTATATAAAAAGATATCGTCGAGCTGCGCCACTTCCGCTTCGATATCCCGCGGTACAGCCAAATCGACCATGAACATCGGCTTGTGCCGACGGGCTTTAATCGCCCGCTCCACGACACCTTTGCCGATGATCGGCAGCGGGCTCGCGGTCGAACTGATGACGATATCGGCCCGGTGCAACACATCCGGAATTTCCGACAGCGAAATCGCTTCGCCTTGATACAAACAAGCCAGTTCTTCAGCGCGCGCCACGGTGCGATTGGCCACGATAATGTCGCGCGCGCCCTGCTGGGTCAGATGCTGTGCAGCCAGTTGTATCGTTTCACCAGCACCGATAAATAGCGACGTGGTGTCCGCCAAGTCGGTAAAAATGCGCTTGGCTAGTTGCACGGCAGCGAACGCGACACTGACCGCGCTTTGACCAATGGCCGTATCGGTGCGCACTTGTTTGGCGACGGTGAACGATTGCTGGAACAGTTTCGATAACTCAAAACCAACCGTGCCGGCGTTCTGCGCGGTGGCAAACGCATCTTTCAGCTGGCCGAGAATTTGCGGCTCGCCGAGCACCATCGAGTCCAGCCCGCAGGCGACGCGCATCAGATGCCGTATCGCATCGTTTTCCTGATACACATACAGACAACGCTGCAAATCGTCGGCGCTGACATGGCGATTTTTTTGCAGCCAGGCGGCAACGGCCTGCTGCGGGTGATCACCGGCCAGGTACAGCTCAACGCGATTGCAGGTAGACAGAATCACCGCCTCTGGCATCGCCAGATCGCGAGTCAGGTCCTGCAATGCGGGAACCACGATATCAGGGCCAAACGCCAGTCGTTCTCGGACGGCGACCGGTGCGCTGACATGGTTGATGCCGAATACCGAGACGGTCATGAAGTTCGCAAACGAGCCTTGGCGGTGAAAAAACGGAGCGAATTGTAACACTCGGCACCGCATAGACGCGCCTGCCAATGGTCATGGAGCTATCAATGATGGTCATTACCGGTATCAGCGGCAAAACACTGCGGCGAAATGACGGTTTGACAACAAAGGCAGCAGTTTTCGCGATTGGTGGTCAAAGCCCTATGATTTCTAGAAGTCAGAAGCCATCTCAAAAATAGACTGGGCGATGGTGAGGTGCGCGGATAGGAGCGCAGGAACCGGAGTTTACAGGTAGTAAATGAGAATTGTTCACCACATCCATGTGGTTCACCCTGTGGGTTCCACGAAAATCCGCTCCCGGCGGATTTTTCCGAGCACCGCATTCGCGCAGCTCGTCGAGCTCCAGGCATTTTTGAGATGGCTTCTTGATGGTCGCGTTGTGACCGGCGTTTGGGTTCGCCCTTACGCTTCGTTTATAGTGCCCGGGCGCTGCGCCCGGCGCGCAAAAAGGATTGTTCCACCATGCGTTTATTGGCTGTTTCCCTGCTTGTTTCTTCTGTGCTGGCCGGTTGTGCGAGTAAAGCGCCGGTGCCGGCTAACCCAGCACCGGAACCGGTGCTGACACCAATCGAACAGAATGAAAAGCCGGACCCCGCCAAAGCGACCGACGCACCCGAAGCCGACCCGTGGCAGGAATCCCGCACCTACTATCAGGTGCTGCTCGGCCAAATCGCCCAGCAGCGCGGCGATTACGAAGTCGCCGTCAATAACCTGTTGGCCGCCGCCCAGAACAGCGGCGATACCCGTCTGTTCCGTCAGGTGCTGCAACTGGCTCAGCAAATTCAGCGACCGGATATTGGGCTGCGCGCCGCCAACACCTGGATTGAAAGCCAACCGGACAGCGCCGATGCCTATGCTTGGCGGGCGATGGCCGAACTGCAATTGCGCGACCAGCAGGACGCGCTGCTAAGCCTCGGCAAAGTGCTGGCGCTGACCGGCGACAACGAGCGCGACCGGCTGGCGCTGGTCCAGCAATTCACCCGCGCCGCCGGTCCCGGCTCGGTCGATTTCATTGCCGGTATTGCCAGCGAGCACCCGCATCCGGAGTGGACCTATCTGGCGCTGGCGATGTCCTCACGCCATTTTGGCGACCAACAATTCGCGCTCGGCCTTTTAAACAAAGCCATGGATACCGCCCCCGATTACCTGCGGGCACCGCTGGTCAAAGCCGAAATCCAGATGGAATGGGATGGCGAAGCGGCGCTGGCCTTGCTGAAAGACACCTACAAAGCCCACCCGGATGACCGGCAAGTGCAATTGGCGCTGGGCCGGGCCTATTACCAGCTCGGGCGCTTTGCCGAGGCAGTCGAGATTCTGAGTATCCCGGCCGGCGAAAGTGGCGGCCAGGATATGGAAGCGCGTTACCTGTTGGCCGTCAGCCTGCATCTGTCCGGGCGCTGGTCGGAAGCCGTGCCGCTGTTAAAGCAGGCGATCAAAGCGGATTTTCAGGCCGGCGCCGCTGCTTGGCTCTGCGGCCAGGGTTTTCAGCGCATGGATCGGCCGAAAGAAGCGCTGGCTTGCTACCAGGACGTTGGCCCAAGCCACGCCCAATTTGCGGCCGCCGTGCAGGCCAGGGCCAATCTGTTGTTGCAGCAGAACCAGCCGGAAAAAGCCCTGAGCATGCTGGAACAAGAACTGACCAGAGCCGACGACAAACAGCTCGGCACGCTTTGGGTCATCAAACTGGAAACGCTGATGCGACTTGAACGCCTTGGCGAAGCGCAATCACAATTGGAGCAGTTGCCGAGCGAAATCCGTGGCCAGGCTCCGATCGAAGCATTGGCGTTGACCATCATGAGTCCGGATAACGGTGCCTCGCTGCTGACACTGATGCGCAGCCGCCTGGAGGCCCTGCCGGAACCCAACAAAGAGTGGATACTCACTTTCGCTGGCCGCCTTGCCGAGCAGCACTATACCGATGAAGCCTATGCGTTGATTGATGAATACCTGCAGAGCAACCCGGACGATATCGAAGCGCTGTACAGCCGCTCGCTGCTGGCCGCCCAGCTTGGCCAGCCGGAGCGCACCGAAGCTGATTTACGCCGGCTGCTGACCATCGACCCGAACCATGTCGACGCCCTGAACGCGCTCGGCTACACGCTGGCTGACCTCGGCCGCAACCTCGATGAAGCCCAGATGCTGATTGAACGCGCCTACCGGGCGAAGCCGACCAGCGCCGCGATTCTCGATTCGATGGGCTGGCTGCATTACCGACTCGGCAAGCTGGAGCAGGCCCGCGACTACCTGAGCCGCGCCTGGGCGCTGGATGACGACGCCGAAATCGCCGCCCATTACGGTGAAGTGTTGTGGAAACAGGGCCAACGCGACGAGGCGAAAAAGGTCTGGCAGCGGGCCAAGCGCCAGCAGCCTGACCACGCAGCGCTGAAGGCCACGATGCAAAGGCTGGTCAAATGAGCAAGCACTTACTCACCATTCTTGCCCTGTTGCTGCTGGCCGGTTGCGCCACCCGCAGCATAGACCGCACACGCTACCCGTTACCCACCGAGGTCATGGAACTGAAGCGCTGGGAGCTGGATGGCCGCATCGCGCTGAAAAACGGCAAAGAAGGTTTCACCGCTGGCCTGAACTGGGTGGAAACCCCGGAATCATACTTGTTCGAGCTGACCGGCCCGCTCGGCGAAACCCGGGCCCGCCTGAACGCGACACCAGGCCTGGCGACGCTGGAACTGCCAAACGAACCGGTGCTGAGCAGCCCGAATACCGAGCTGCTTTTGGCCGACCATTTCGGCTGGGCGGTGCCGGTTGAGTCGTTGAAGTTTTGGGTACGAGGCCTGCCCGATGCCAACAGCGAACAAGTGCAGTTTGACCCGGAAGGCCGTTTGCAGACCTTTGAAAGCCGCGGTTGGCAGGTACGTTACCTGGAATGGCAGCAGGCCAACGGCTTGACGCTGCCGAAACGGCTGGAAGCACGTAACGAACAACTGCAGTTGAAGCTGTCGCTGCATGACTGGCATTTCTGATGAAGCACCCGCTGTGACCGACACCCTGACCCTGCTCTCCCCGGCCAAACTGAACCTGTTCCTGCACATCACCGGCCGCCGGCCGGATGGCTACCACCTGCTGGAAACGGTATTTCAGTTGCTCGATTACGGCGATGAGCTGCGCTTTCAGCGCCGCGATGACGGTGTCATCTCGTTAAGCCCGGCCATTCCCGGCGTCGCTGAACAAGACAACCTGATCTGGCGTGCCGCTTATCGCCTGCGCGAAGCCTATGGCCAGCCGGAAATGGGCGCGAACATCACGCTGCTGAAGCGGCTGCCAATGGGGGGCGGTTTGGGTGGCGGCTCATCAAACGCGGCGATCAGCTTGCGAGCATTGAACCAGCTCTGGAATTTGCAGTGCAGCGAAGACGAACTCGCCGCTCTGGGCCTGAATCTCGGTGCCGATGTGCCGGTGTTCGTGCGCGGTCGAACCGCTTATGCCACCGGCGTCGGCGAGATTCTGCAAGCCATTGAAATGCCGAGACAATGGTTCGCCGTGCTGACGCCGCCAATTGCCGTGCCAACCGCGAAAATTTTCTCGGATCTCACGTTGACACGTGACACTCACCCTTGCACAATACGCGCCCTCGCTGACCGGGGCTGGTTTGCACAAACGCGCAACGATTGTGAACCGGTGGTACGCCAGGCGTATCCGGCAGTGAACGCGTTAATTGAACGCATGCAGAATTTCGCACCAACGCGGATGACAGGAACGGGGAGTTCCGTGTTCGCGATGGTCAGCAGTAAAGCCGAAGCCGAACGAATCGTTCGCGACTGTGCCGACATCGCACAAGGTTTTGTTGCTCGCGGTATCAACCACCTGCCGGTTGTATCGTCGTAAAGGTTTTTAGGGGTATCGCCAAGCGGTAAGGCAGCGGGTTTTGATCCCGCCATTCGGAGGTTCGAATCCTTCTACCCCTGCCAAATTTAAAGTGCAGATTGCAAGTAGCGGGTTTTGATCCTACAGGCCAGATTGGCGGAGATTCGAATCCTTCTACCCCTGCCAAATTCTTAAAAAGACTCTAGCGAGTCCAAGTCGTCAGGCGCAGCCGCGCCGGCACTCAGCCAAGGTGGTGTAACCATGTCAGAACTGATGCTCTTCGCCGGCAACGCCTGTCCCGAATTGGCGCACGCCATTGCCGCCCGCCTGAATACCCATGTTTCGCAAGCCACTGTCGGAAAATTCTCTGACGGCGAAATCAATATTGAAATTCGCGAGCACGTTCGTGGCCGCGATGTCTTCATCATCCAGTCGACCTGCAACCCGACCAACGACAACCTGATGGAACTGGTGATCATGGCCGACGCCCTGCGTCGTGCTTCTGCCGGTCGCATCTCTGCCGTGATTCCGTATTTCGGCTATGCCCGTCAGGACCGTCGCGTACGTTCAGCGCGCGTGCCCATTTCCGCGAAAGTCGTCGCCGATATGCTGTCGATTGTTGGCGTCAATCGGGTATTGACCGTCGATTTGCACGCCGACCAGGTGCAGGGCTTCTTTGATGTGCCGGTGGACAACGTCTACGGCACGCCAGTCATGATTGACCATATCAATGGCCAGCATTTCCCGAACAAACTTATCGTATCGCCAGACGTCGGCGGTGTGGTCCGTGCCCGTGCGGTCGCCAAGCGTCTCGGCGATGTAGATCTCGCCATTATCGACAAGCGCCGTCCGGCACCGAACGTTGCCGAAGTGATGCACATCATCGGTGAAGTCGAAGGCCGTGACTGCATCATCATCGATGACATCGTCGATACCGCCGGCACCCTGAGTCTGGCCGCCAACGCGCTGAAAGCGCACGGCGCCCGCAGCGTCAACGCTTACTGTACCCACGCCGTGTTGTCTGGCCGCGCGGTGCAGAACGTGGTCAAATCCGGCCTCGACAAGCTGGTCGTTACCGACACCATTCCGCTGCGCGCCGAAGCCAAGACCTGCGAAAAGATTGAAACCGTCAGCTTGGCGCCATTGCTGGCCGAGGCGATTCGCCGGGTCAGCGAAGAAGAGTCGCTGTCGGAGATGTTTATTTAATTCCTTCCGTTACGCTACTTTTCTGTCATTCCCGCGTAGGCGGGAATCCAGTACGGAGAAAACGGAAATGACAAGAATTTGATGAATACCTCTTGGGTTTTCATCATCTGACCGAACCTGGTCGCGGGAACGGTCAACCGCAGCGGCAATGGTGCCGCTGTTGGCATTTTTACTAAGGTGCAATTATGGCAATTTCATTTACCCTCGACGCCGTCAAGCGCGATGACATGGGGAAAGGTGCGAGCCGCCGCCTGCGTCGCGAAGACAAAGTACCGGCCGTCATTTACGGTGGTGGCGAAGCCGCTGCGTCCATCACGCTGGAGCACAACAAAGTGATCCAAGCGCTGGAAAACGAAGCGTTTTACTCCCACATTCTGACCATCAATGTTGACGGCAAGCCGCAGCAAGTCATTCTGAAAGATCTGCAGCGTCACCCGTTCAAGCCGAAAATCGCTCACATGGATTTTCTGCGCGTCAAAGCTGGTGAAGAACTGCATACCAAAGTGCCGGTTCACTTCATCAACGAAGCGACCTGCCCAGGCGTCAAAGCCGGTGGCGTGGTTCACCACGACGTCAATGAACTGGAAATCTACGTTCTGCCGAAAGATCTGCCGGAATTCATCGAAGTCGATCTGGCTGGCCTGAAAGTCGGTGACAGCGTTCACCTGTCGCAAATCAAACTGCCGGCCGGTGTCAAATCCGCCGCTCTGCAGCGTGGTGACGACCTGTCGCTGGTCTCGATCAACCCGCCGATCAAGTCGGAAGCCGCTCCGGCTGCCGCTGAAGGCGAAGGTGAGAAAGCCGAGTAATCGAATCCTCGATTCGAGAAAAAGGACTGCTACGGCAGTCCTTTTTTATTGCCGGTTACAATTGAATCTTTTTTCGCCAGGCACTCAAGTTTCGGTAGAATACCGGCCCGTTTTTCGCAGCACTTTGTCGCCCATGAGCATCAGACTGATTGTCGGTCTCGGCAACCCCGGCCCGCAGTACGCCCAGACCCGGCATAATGCCGGCGAATGGTTCGTGCGCGATCTGGCAGCCCAATGCGGCGTGCGCCTTAGCCATGACAATCGTTATCACGGTGAAGTGGCCAGCGCGATCATTGCCGGCGAAAAAGTGCAGTTGCTGGTGCCGACCACCTATATGAACCGTAGCGGTCAGGCCGTAGCGCCATTGGCGCATTTTTACAAAATCGCGCCAGCGGAAATTCTGGTTGCGCACGATGAATTGGATATTGCGCCCGGTACGCTGAAACTGAAAATCGGCGGCGGTCATGGCGGCCACAACGGCCTGAAAGACATCACCTCGGCGCTGGGCAATAACCCCGATTTTTATCGGTTGCGCATTGGCATCGGTCATCCGGGCGCGAAAGACATGGTTACCGGCTGGGTGCTTGGCAAAGCACCGAGTGAAGAGCAACAGAAAATCGAGGCGGCCGTGCGCGAAGCGCTGAAGCATGTCGATGAGCTGGTGCGAATGGATTTGGTCAAAGCGCAGCAAGCGCTGCATAACGTCAAGATTTAAACAACGCGAAGGCGAAAGGCTTAGCGTTTTATCTGGAGTACATTATGGGTTTTAACTGCGGTATCGTCGGCCTGCCTAACGTCGGCAAATCTACGTTGTTCAACGCGTTGACCAATGCCGGCATCGCCGCGGCGAACTTTCCGTTCTGCACGATCGATCCGAACACCGGTGTTGTGCCGATGCCTGATGCTCGCCTCAATGAGCTGGCGAAAATCGTCAACCCGCAGAAAGTGGTGCCGACCAGCATGGAGTTCGTCGATATCGCCGGTCTCGTCGCGGGTGCCTCGAAAGGCGAAGGCTTGGGCAACAAATTTCTGGCCAATATCCGCGAAACCGATGCGATTGCCCATGTCGTCCGTTGCTTTGAGAACGACGACATCATTCACGTCTCCGGCAGCGTCAATCCGGGCCGCGACATTGAAGTGATCAACATGGAATTGGCATTGGCCGATTTGGACACCGTTGATCGCGCGATCAAACGCACTGAAAAACTCGCCAAGCATGGTGACAAAGAAGCCAAAGCCGAATTCGATATTCTGACCCGCGCCAAGACATTGCTTGATGAAGGCCTGCCGGTTCGTCGTCTGGACATGGACGAAAGCGAGCGCAAGATCCTGCGTCAATTGGGCTTGCTGACTGTCAAGCCGACGATGTACATCGCCAACGTTCAGGAAGACGGTTTCCAGAACAATCCGTTCCTCGATCAAGTCAATGAAATCGCCAAAGCGGAAAACGCCGTCGTCGTGCCGGTCTGCGCCGCGATTGAAAGTGAACTGGCTGCGCTGAGTGAAGAAGAGCAGAAAGAATTCCTCGGCGAACTTGGTTTGGAAGAGCCGGGTTTGAACCGCGTGATCCGCGCCGGTTATCAATTGCTGAACCTGCAAACCTACTTCACCGCCGGCGTCAAAGAAGTGCGCGCCTGGACCGTTTCCGTCGGCGCCACGGCGCCAAAAGCCGCCGCCGTCATCCACACCGATTTCGAAAAAGGCTTTATCCGCGCCGAAGTCATTTCCTACGACGACTTCATCAAATACAACGGCGAAGCCGGCGCCAAAGAAGCCGGCAAATGGCGCCTGGAAGGCAAGGACTACATCGTCAAGGATGGCGATGTCATGCACTTCCGCTTTAACGTTTAAATATGTTGACCAGCAAGGCGAATGCCGATGACACCGCCCAGTGTCGTTGAGCAATTTCGCCTTGCCTGGCTGCATGCCTCGCGCTCACAACGTGTTCGCTGGCTGCTGCTGATCGGCGCCGGCGCAACCCTGCTGCTGTTGATTTATTGTTTGGGCCACGGCGCGTTCAGTGCGCAACCGAGCGACTGGTTAATGAGCCTGCAATGGAGTGTTGCGCACGCTATTGGCCTCATCAGTTTGCTGGCCATCACCACGATATTTCCGAAACCTCAGCCGGCGATTCGCTTCACTCAACAATTCGTCGCCGCGCTTGCCGCATCTGCCCTCAGTTTCGCCATTTTGCGCGCCACACAACATTTCGAACCGTTTCTGCACGATTACGTTTCAATAGGCGTCTGGGCATTGATTGCCGCGCTGTTGACGCCGTTGCTGGCCCCACTGAAACCTTGGCAAGCCCTGAATATCGATTTCGGCCAACATCGCCAACTGGTTGCCATTGAGCAGCTCATTGCCGTGCATGGTGCACGCAACTATGTGGAAATCGAGATCATCGGCAAGCCTGGCTCTGGTATCGTCCGCAGCACGATCAAAGAGTTTTTACAAAGCTACCCGACGGCCTTGCTGCAATGCCATCGCTCCCATCTGATCAACCCCAAGCAAGTCACTCGCATTCAACCGATACAACGCGGCGCTTACCAACTGACGCTCAGCAATGGCAGCATCGTGCCGGTTTCCGCCGCTTACGCGGATCGGGTGTTGGCCACCTGTCATTTCGTCCCGGCTACAGAAAATCCGTCCCAGAGCGCTGTCCGCTCCTGATTCTCGCTTCTACGCTGCGTTGGTTTTCATCCGCTGGAGACCACCAATGAAGTGCCTACTTTTCTGTTTATCCTTTGTCCTGATCGCCATCCCGCTTTACGCGCAGCAGCCCGAATCCACTGACATGAAACAATTGCGCGAGCTCAAAGAAGTAATGTGGCCGAAAGCCTATCGCGAACAAGATGTTCACTTGCTGGATCAAATACTCGACCCGCGCTTCCAAATGATTGATGCCGAAGGGCAATGGTCCAGCAAGCAAGAAGAACTGCAGCAATTACCAAGCTATCGCTGGCCACACGAGCGATTCCACTATGACATCAAGCGCCTGGAGATTTTTGCGGACGATACCGCCATTATTGCCGGCGAAGGGCGCGCCACCGGAACCGGTAAAAACGGACCTTACTGCCTGCGTTATCAGAGCAGTAATGTGCTGGTGAAGTCCGGCAATCAATGGCGAGCCATATCGTCACATGTCTCCGGCGTGCACACCGATTGTCCGTTTCCAGCGCAATCACCCTGACTCCAAAGCGCCTCGTAACCGACAGGCGCTTACGTCGAAAGCCGTCTCTCTCATTGAGACGGCTTCTCTTTACGGCAAACCGACGCTTCACTGCGATGAATGCAATATCCGCGTCGAAACACCTTCAGTACACTTCATCAAGCACTTCCAGTTCGACAAGGAGTCAGCGTGCGTCGCATTTATTACACGATACTGGCGTTAGGTATTGTTCATGCAAGTTATGCCAATGAGCCTTCCCTCACCCGCCTACCAGACATGAACAGCACACGTGCGGTCCATCAGACCACGCAAGTTTCCGACAACGAGTGGTTGATTACCGGCGGTTGTATTGATGCAGGCTGCGATACCGTCAGTAACAGTACGGAGCTATATCAACACTCTGCGGCGAAGTTCATCAACCATATACCAATGAACGAACCGCGCTCCAGTCATCGCGCTATCCGGCTCGACGATGGTGATGTGTTGCTCGTTGGCGGTTGGACGGGCACGGCCGCTACGGCCAGCGCCGAACGCTACAACCATCGCGACAAACGTTTCACCGCCATTGCCAACATGCACTCACCACGTATGAGTCCTGCGGCAGTCAAGTTACTGAATGGCAAGGTGTTGATCGCCGGTGGTGAGCGAGCAACCGGTTCACCGCTCACCAGCGCAGAAATATACGACCCGGCACAACAACAATTCACGGTCGTCAGTGACATGAATGTCGCGCGCAGCAGCCACGCCGCTGCGATGCTGGCCGATGGTCGCGTGCTGATCACCGGTGGCCAGCGCGGTCGCAATCAACCATTGAATAGCGCGGAGATCTTTGACCCGGTTACTGGTCGCTTCACGTTAACAAAACCCATGCTGAGCACTCGTTACAAACATGCAGCAGTGACGCTGCAAGATGGTCGGGTCATGGTGCTTGGTGGTTCATCAGGCGGCGATTATCAAAACCGCTTGCACAGCACAGAAATCTTCGAGCCGAAAACCGGCGCGTTCACTGCCGGCCCAAGCATGCAACACGTGCACTTCAAAATTACCAATGCGGCGGTAGCACTGCCAAGCGGCGAGGTGGTAATTGCTGGCGGATCAAAACACGTTGAGAAATGGACGCCGGGGGCTAGTGTTTTTCAGGAAGCTTCAGGCGTCATCGATGCCGAGTACGCGTTCTCGACCAGCTCGCTGTTGCCCAATGGCGCCGTGCTGATTGTCGGCGGTTACGACCATCGTATTCAGCCAACCGCTGGGGCGTGGCTGCTAAAGCCATAGTTACCACCCCCTAGCCCCCTCCTTGCCAGGAGGGGGAACGATCTCGGCTTTCGGGTCTGACTCGGACGAGGATGACCCGAGTCATTCTGGGAAAAGAAAAGGAAATAACCACTTGGAAATCTGGAAGAGCATTAAGGTTTGAAAGATCACAGAAACGCGGGTTTGTTCCCCCTCCTCGCCAAGGCTGTCTCTTGCTCACATCTTCGGTCCAGAGACAGCTGCGATATCGAGCGAGCGGAGTAAGTTAAATCCCTGAACACGCTCATCGAGTCGAGTCAGGCCAAGGTGTATCGTCGCCCAACTGGCGCGACCGGTGCGTTTGCTGTCATAAAAACCGCCGAGTTTAGCGATGTACTGGTAAGCCCAATGCAGTGTGGGTGTTTGTCTCGGCAATGGTTTGGCGGATGGCTGGTTGCCCATAACACTTTCCATTCGACTTCGCTCAATACCTGGGTGCAGGGCAACTCAGCAATGGTCGTGTTGTCCAACACCTCACGCAATTGCAACAGCCGGACGGCAACGAAGCCCAAGATGACCGCCATGCGTTGCAGGTTGTCGGCGCTTTGCTGGCGTTGCTGCTCAACGCCACAACCGCTTTTCCAGGCTTTATGGAAGTCCTCGATGCGCCAGCGTCGACGATAATGGTGCAAGATCTCCTGTATCTTTTGTTCATCCGCTATCGACTCACTGGTCAGCAGTACCCAGTTCAAAGCATCTTTTGATGCGCTTTCCTCGCAGGCCCAGACGACGTTGACACGCAATGATTCACGGTGGTCGGTATCGGTTTTCGGTGGCGCCAATTCGACTTGAACGGCGCGTAAACTCAGCGTCGCTTGACACGCCGGTCGGCCACCGCGTTGCGACACCTCGACTCGACTTTCGCCATATTTGGGGGCGTCGCTTAACGCTTCGGACAGGCGTTCATCCGACTCCGATAGTCGCCGGTCCTGGGCGGCGCGTACGATGAAGCGCTCGCCGTGTTGCACCTTGTCGAGCAAGTATTCATAGATGTCACTTTCCCGATCGCTGACGGCAATAACATCGACCATTTTATCCGCCAACCGTTGCCGCATCAGCTCGGCATGGTGTTGCCATTTGTAGCTTTCTTTTTCGGCATAACAGCGCTGCTTGCGCTGATGTCTTTGGCCGCGTTCGGCTTCATCCCGGCACCAAAAGGTTTGCGCGATCAAGCCTTCAGTCGTGCCACGCTCGGCATCGACCAACAAGGTGCTATGCACCAGATAGCCGCGCGTGCTGACATCGGGACGCGGGCCGATATCACCAAGCGATTCACGAACGCTATGGGTGTAGGACAGACTCGTGGTGTCATCGATGGCCAACAGGCATTGGCAACTGGCTACCCGCTGCGCGGTTACTTCAAATCCGGCTTCCATGATCGCTTCTGCATTGACGGAGGGATTGCGGATCAGACGATACGCAGCTTCCTTGGCGGCTTCAAATCCGCGTGTCGCTGCGCACAAGTTGCCACCACCGTTCTGGGCCAGCGCCGTCGCCACTTGCACCAAGCGCCGGCTGCGCCGTTTGTCACCCAGCTGACAATGACCGAATTGCTGTTCGGCCCACTGTGCTGCATCCATTTCATTCGGCATTGTCGATCTCCATCGCCTAAGTGATGGAGATCGGATCGTCTATTTTCTCTAAAGTTCTGTTCTTCCAACAAAAAATGTGTAGAAGAGACAGCTTGATAAGGAGGGGGAACGATCTCGGCTTTCGGGTCTGACTCGGACGAGGATGACCCGAGTCATTCTGGGAAAAGAAAAGGAAATAACCACTTGGAAATCTGGAAGAGCATTAAGGTTTGAAAGATCACAGAAACGCGGGTTTGTTCCCCCTCCTGCCAAGGAGGGGGCTAGGGGGTGGTAAAGCCCCAAAAGGAAACATCCAGCCAAACCACTAACAAATTTCACACCAAGAAAAAGGCGCAAATCTATGCGCCTTTTCCCCCAATCCAACACAGCTCAGTTCTTCGCTTTCTCCGCCGCGATCCATTCTTCCGTTTTCGTGCGCAGTACTTTCATCGGCAATGGACCATCAAGCAACATCACTCGATGGAAAGCTTTCACGTCAAACTTATCACCCAGCGTTGCCTCCGCTTCAGCGCGCAGGCGGGTCATTTCCAGTTGGCCGATTTTGTAGCCGAGCGCCTGGCCGGGAATGGCGATGTAGCGCTCCACTTCAGCAACAATGTCGGTATCCGCCAGTGCCGAGTTATCGGCCATGTATTGAATCGCTTGTTCGCGGCTCCAGCCTTTGTGATGCAAACCGGTGTCAACGACCAAGCGCATCGCACGCAGTTGTTCGTCGTTCAAGCGACCGAACCACTGATATGGATCGGTGAATAAACCGAGCTCCTTGCCAATACTTTCGGCATACAGCGCCCAGCCTTCACCGTAGGCAACGTAGTAAGTGCCAAAGCGGCGGAATGACGGCAGTGATTCCACTTCTTGCGATAACGCGCTTTGAAAATGATGGCCGGGTGAGGCTTCGTGCAACGACAGCGTTTCGGTGCCCCACTTCGGTTGCGCTTTCAGGTTGTAAGTGTTGACGTAAAACACGCCAGGGCGGCTGCCATCGGCAGATGGTTCCTGATACGAAGCACCGGCCGCGCTTTGCGCACGAAAGGCTTCCACTTCACGAATTTCGTAATCGGCTTTCGGGAATACATCGAACAACTTCGGCAAGCGGGCATTGATGTCCGTTTGCAGTTCGCGATAGCGAGCCAGCACGTCTTCCGGCTTTTCAAAGAAAAACTCCGGCGCGGTTTGCAGATGCTTGAAAAACGCATGCAAATCGCCTTTGAACTTCACCTGCTTGCGCACTTGATCCATTTCGCCACGGATACGCGCCACTTCTTTCAAGCCGATGTCATGAATGACATCCGGATTCAATTCGGTCGTGGTCATTTCTTTTACCCGGTAGGCATACCAGGCTTTGCCATCCGGCAGGGCCGACCAGGCGGTGCTGGTGCGGGTATGCGGCAGGTAATCGTTTTTCACGTAATCGAGCAGGCGACGATAAGCCGGCATCACTTTGTCGTTCAGTAAGGCTTTGTATTGTTTCTTCAAGCGCTTTTGATCTTCGGCACTGACGCTTTCCGGGAAGTTTTGCATGCAACCCCAGAACACCGACTTCTCTACATCCTCAACAATCAGCGCCTGAAGCTGTGGCAACACCTTTTCCATGATCGGTTTCGGTTGCACCACGCCATTCTTGACGCCTTGCTGCATATTGCCAATCATCGTGTCGATAGCCGCGATAGCGCTATCAAGACGCTTCAGCCAGTTGTCATAGTCTTTGGTGTTGCGGAAAGGTTGAATGGATTTACCCGAGCCCATCTGTGCCAGAAATGCCGGCGCCGAGCCGAACTGATTTAACGGCTGCATCCAATCCGGAAAGCGTTCGCCTTCGACCGCCGATTCCAGATTCATCTGGTAGATATCAAAACTCAAGCGGTCTTGCCCGTCGAGCTTGTTGCGGTCGAACTTCTTTAATTCGCTCAATTGCGTCCGCACCAGGCGCTTGCTTTCTTCGCGAAACTCGGCGGTCATAAAGTTGACGAACTTGTCGTTATAGCGCTCATCGCCAATGCTGGTCGCTTGAATCGGCGAACGCTTCAGCTCCGCCTGCCATTGTGTGGCCAGCCATTCATTAAAACGCTCGCCTTCCGTGCTGGCCGCCGCCAGCGGCAACGCCGTCGCGCCCCACAGCAGCGCCGACATAACCACAGTCGATTTCATATTGATGCTCCAGATAAATGATGGGGGATGATAATCAGAGGGATTGGGGCAGGGCAAGCGGGGGGTGAATAGTCCCTATTGTGAGCGAAGTCTTTTTGAGTTCTGCAAGTTTTATGAACTGAGCGATAGGTTGCAGCCTATTAGAACTCAAATGTTGGTTCAAAAGGTTCAATAGTCGTAAACTTTCCTTTTTGGGTCATTTTTCTTCTCAACCGGCTGATATTTGCAAACAGCTTTTGTGGTTCCTCCCCAGCGCTTAGAATATCGTAAAGAGACATCCACTCGCCTCTTTCTACTGCGCATGAATATATATACTCATCTTCTATTTGGAGAGTGTCTGAGGACCACCTTTGTGTGTAGCCGCTAATCACAACCCTTTCGAGAAGTGGCAATGCGGAAAACGCCTCGCCCAACAGTCTAAGTGCTACTCCATGAACATGATGCATATAGACTTTCATTTGCTTACTCGGAGAGATGGGTTCCCTCCTTAAGAACACGTATGGCTTTTCTTTGACCACTCTAGCCACCTCTGTAGGCATGTCTTCAAGTTCGGGAAGGTCAACGTCAATTGCCAACTTTGTTCCACCACAGAACACCTGAAATGAGACAAGTGTTTCCCTAGGCCAGTTAATACTATCGAGTACACTTTCAAAATACTCCTCCATGCACTCTTCAGACTCGTAAATTCCTCGCTCTATCAGGTACTTCCTGCTCGACTCTTTCTCCTCATGAACCATTCTCGCAGAGCTCCAATCATTCAGCTGCTGCTGATACTCCGCTAACGCTACATAGTTCATTTCATCGACCTTTCTTCGAAAGAACGGCAGAAGCAAAGAGAGAACCCCATGTCTTTTAAGGTTGGGAGGACTTGGCTTGTCATCAAATGGTAGAGTGGTATATTGAGGCACACTTACACATGGAGTACTCTGATAAAAATTTGCAAGTAATTCTCCATCTGAGCAATTGTGTTTGATGTAAAACTCTAGAAGCCTTAAAGACTCACTATACATCTCACGTCTCGCCGTATATTCAAGCTCTGGAGGAACGACTTCACCTCCATTCATTGAAAAAACAAGCTCACCCTGCTCGTCTATTCTGACGTCATACTTATTTGAAGCTGAAGTATCTAGTCCACTATTACCTTTCCCGTTCCCCTCAGTAATCTTTGCTCTATACGAGATTCCCGAACCAGGTATCCCCATATTTACGTAAGTTCCACGTGAAGACACATTAAGCGATGCTCCTCGAGGCCCTAAGGATAAACTTGCTCCACTGCCACTAAAATTAACTCTGGCAAATTTTCCTAATTTGACTGATTTTCTGAATCGAAACCCCATATATCCTCCATCAGCAAAGCGGAAAATCACTGTGGTCTAGCATTTTAAATGCCCGAAAAAACCTAATGCACGAATGGATTTTACCGGGCCATATCTCTTAAGTTTTTTCCAAAAACCGTTCAGCGTTTTACCAACTCCACCCGCCGATTCTTTGCCCTGCCCGCCTCACCCTCATTGCTGGCAACCGGCGCTGCCATACCGACACCTACCGGCGTTAATCGGGCTTTCGCCACACCAAAGCGTTTGTTCAACGCCTCGACGACCGCCGCCGCCCGACGCTCGGACAATTGCTGGTTGTAGCGCAGCTCACCGACGTTGTCGGTATGGCCGACAACCAGCAGGTTCAGTTTCGGTTGTTGTTGCAGCAGCGTAGCAATTTCTTTTAGCGCGGCATCGGACTCTGGCTTTACATCGGATTTATCGGTATCGAAGTAAATGCCATAGAGTGCGATATGGCCTTCGGTTTCCAGGCCCTTGGCCATGGCGGCGGCATCGACAGTGACGAGGCCGGTTTGCATGTCGGCGGATTCGACGATTTGCAGGTTGGTAAAGATGCGATCTTTATTTGGGCCGCCGACGCCGTAGGCTTTGATCACATACACCGCGACATGGGTGACGGAATCATTGCGTTTCAGTTTGGCCAGCAGGTAGCGCTGGTCTTTTTCGTGAAAGCCCATGTAGACAGACATGTCTTTTGGCGTGACGGCTTCGTTGAAGGCGCGGCCTTTGAATTTCAGATCGCATTCGGCGTCGTGGCATTGATAGAGCACGTCAAAACCGGCGCCAGTCAGTGCTTGCTCGTAGTTTTTGTAGACTTCGAACACACTGCGATTGGCTGGTGCGCGATAGGAAATGCGGGTGTATTTGCCTTCGAGCTTCAGCACGGCATCATCGTTCTTGCTCAAATCACCACGCACTTGAATGGGCGCTTTGACGAGTTTGACTTGGTCAAATTCGCGTTGCTCGTACTTGATGATTTCCGATTCCGGGTAGCGCGAGATCATCGGGTGATCTTTGCTGCCCGGAATATCGGCAGCGAAGGAATGGAATGAAACCAAAAGGCTCAGCGTCAGAATCAGGTATTTCACGTGTTGCTCCTTGCTGTGATGAGTAGTTCCGTTTGAAAGATTGGGGATTACTGGTTGGCCGACACCCTGAGCTTAGCGGCCAAGCTGCCACCGAGCCAAGCCATGGGAATATAGGCCAAGCCGACATCTACGACCGAGAACCATAGGGGTGACGGCAACAGAAACACATTGGTGATGCCACCGAGCATAAACAGACAGCCAATGGCGATGGCGAATTTCATCCGGTGACTGGCGGCAATCGAAGCCGCGACAAAGGCTCCAACCAAGGTGCCCAGCGCATGCGCCAAAAACGGGAACAGGAAATTCTTTGGCTCGAATAAATGCATGGTCGCTTTCAAACCTTCCATCGTCGTGACTTCGGCGCCTTCTGGCGGCGGGATAATATGACCGCTGATCATGATCAGCCCCATGTTGACGATGCTGCCGACGACAAGACCGACAACGACAGCGGCGATATTGAGCAGCATGGTTTTCATGATTGGGTTCTCTCCGTTGTCTATTGTTGGAAGAAGGGACCCCCTCTCCCCGTCCCTCCCCCACCAGGGGGGAGGGAGAAAAACCAGCCCAGAGCTGAAGCATTGAATAGTTACGGATTCTGCTTGCCTTGGCAAATCGCGGTGCAGCAGAAACCAAGCGTTGTCATGGCGCTTTGGCGCTCAAACTCGACGGCAGAATTTTCACCTCGCTGCCCTGCCCCATGATGCGCATGGCGGCGAGCAAGCCTTCTGGCGGGGCAATCAGTTTGCGCCGGCCTAAATCCAACCAGCCGCCGGTAGAGGTAACGCGCGCCGCGAGTTGGCCGTCGGCGCGAAAGAATTCGTTGCGCAGTTGAAAGCGGCTGCCGTCTTCGGCCATCGCGACCAGTGCCAGCGTGACCTTGATTTGCTCCAGCAAATGGATTTCGCGGAAGTATTCGACTTCGTCTTTCATGACCACCGGGCCGATGCGCAAGCGGGCAAATTCCGGCACCGGAAAATCGTGTGCGGCGAAAAACTGCATGCGTGCATCGCCGGATTTATCCAGGTACGCGGTGTTGCGCATATGGGAATTGAAATCCATATCGCCCCAGCCGGCGAGCGATGTTGTTTCGAACATGGTGTTCTCCTTTTTTATGCTCAGTCGCGGGTCAGCACTTCCAGCAATTCCACTTCAAAAATCAGATTCGCATTCGGTTGAATCAAGGCACCGGCGCCGCGCTCGCCATAGGCCAGGTGCGAAGGCACAAACAATTTGCGCTTGCCGCCGACTTGCATGCCGACAATGCCTTGATCCCAGCCTTTGATGACCCGGCCGGTGCCGATGACGCATTGGAATGGCTGGCCGCGATCATGCGAGGAATCGAATTTCGTTCCATCCTCCAGCCAACCGGTGTAATGGGTAGTGATCAGCGCGCCTTTGACGGCGGCTTTGCCTTCGCCGACGACCAGGTCGGTGATTTGTAGTTCAGTCATGGAATGCCCACTCCGGGAAATGATTGTTAACAATCCGGACATCGTACCGCTGAACCTTGCGCTTGACATGTCCTCTGCCTAGCTGGCACTGTACCATTACAAATAATACAGTAGATACAGGGAAACACCGCGATGTCCCGAACCGTTCCATTGATGTTGCAGCTCAGTGCCGCCGACCCGCGGCCGCTCGGCAAACAGATTACCGACGGCATTCGCCTGCAGATCGCCAGCGGCGAGCTGCCGGTCGGCAGCCAGTTGCCGAGCGTACGCGGCCTGGCCCAGCAATTGACGATTAACCCGAACACAGTCGCCAAGGCTTATACCGAGCTGACCAATGAAGGCTGGCTGGATGCCCGCCAAGGTCTGGGATTGTTTGTTGCCGAACCGCGGCAATTGCTGTCGGACTCTGAACGCGAGCGCCGACTGAGCCTCGCCGTCGACAGCTTTACCGCCGAAGTAGTGGGGCTTGGTTATCCGCTGGAAACGGTGCTGGCGCGCTTGGAATCAACACTGGCGCCGTGTTTGAAACGCCGTGCTTGAGGTTTTTGATCCCCCTCCTGCCAAGGAGGGAAGCCTTTAATCCCCCTCCTGCCAAGGAGGGGTTGGGGGTGGTTGGCTTTCATCTTTCATCGCGAAAGACATGAACCCCCCCCCCCCCCTGACCCTCTCCTTGGCAGGAGGGGGAACGACAGAGTTTTTTACGAAGGAATGCTTATGTCTGCTCCCTCTTTGCAAGTGATTGCACCGATGACGGCACCGGAACCGGCGCCCACGGATTGCGTCATTGAAACAGAAAACCTGACGCTTTGTTATGGCAAGCGCAAGGCGCTCAATGGTTTGAATTTGCGCATTCCGCGCGGTCGCATTCATGCGATTGTCGGCGCCAATGGCGCCGGTAAATCCTCACTGTTCCGGATTCTGCTTGGCTTTCAATCGGCCACTTCCGGCAGCGCACGGATTCTTGGTCGCGATTGCAACCAGCTTACGCAAATGGATCGCGGCCGTATCGGCTTTGTCAATGAAGAGCACAGCCTGCCAAGCTGGCTGCGCGTTGATGAAGTGGTGGCGATGCAACGGCGTTTGTATCCGCGTTGGGATGAAACGCGCTATCAGCATATTGTCGGCCATTTTCATGTGTTGCCTGAGCAGCGCGTCAAGGAGCTGTCGCGAGGTGAACGTGCCGGTGTAAATCTGGCGATGGCGCTGGCGCAACAACCGGAGTTATTGATTCTTGATGAGCCAACCCTGGGCCTTGATGTCGTCGCCAAACGCGCGTTTCTTGAGGCGGTGTTGTACGCCGTTGATCAAACTGACTGCACGATCATTTACTGCTCGCATCAAATGGAAGAAATCGAACGGCTGGCCGACAACCTGATCATTCTGGAGCGCGGCGAGTTGAAGCATATGTCACCGCCGGATGAATTCTGCGAGCGGGTGTCACTCTGGGTCGCTGAGTTCAATTTCGTTGCGCCGGAAAATGACAAGCTGCCGGGCGTGTTGCAGGTGCAGCGCATCGATGGCCTGTTTCATTATCTGGTGCTTGATCAGGATGACTCATTTGGCCCCCAACTGGAAGCGCTGGGTGCCCGCCGCCATTACCGTGGCGTAGTTAGCCTCGATCGTGCCGTCAATGCTTTTCTTGCCCGCCATCACGCGGCACCGCTGTAAGGAGCGCTTCACATGAAAGATTTGTTTTTCTCCGAGTTGCGCCGCTTTCGGTTGGTCGCGTTGATCGCGATGCTTGCGCATCTGCTAATCCTGTTGTTTCTGAATCGGATGACCGATTTGCTGCAGCAGGCTTATTTCGAAAGCGTGCCGTTCTTTGCGTTTTATCTGGTGCTTGGCCTGGCGTTGGCGCTGGTGCAAGTCGGCAGCTATCGTAAGCCAAGCCAGTGGCTATGGCTGATGCACCGGCCGTTATCGACCAGCAAAATTTTCGGCGCGCTGGCCTTGTCGGCACTGACGCTGCTGGTCATTGTCATGCTGCTGCCGATGTTGGTGCTGGTGCTCGGTACCGATTTATTCACGAGCAAAGTCGTTGATGCCCGTCACTATATGACGGCGGTGCATTTGCTGGCGTTTGCGATGATGGCCTGGCTTGCTGGCGCGCATGCCTGCGTCAGCCATCATAAAGCCGCGATTGCGGTGTTGGCGGCACCGATTTTACTCAGCATGCATTTGATTTCGGTTTGGTGGCTGTTGCTGCCGGTTTCGTTGGCGCTGCTCTGGCTTGGTTGGATTACGTTAAAAAGTTTTCGCGCCAATCGCGATGCACCAGTGCAAGGCAATATCACGCTGTTGTTGACGGCGCTGCCGCTGCAGTTTGGATTTTTTCTGCTGGTGTTTGAACTCGGTTCGTTTCTGTTCGTGACCGGTAGCATCATGGCCGGCACGGATCCGCTGAACACCGAATACCCGCCGAAAGGTGGCGTGATTGAAAGCCTGCGTGCCGAACCGAATAAGGCCATGGTGTTGGCACTCGAAGGCAGCGAAGATGAACGCGCCGAATCCTGGCGGCAACAACTGCCGCTGATGGAGCCACTTCGACTTTATCCGAGCGTGCATCGCTTTCCGCTACGCCATCAACTGAGCAATTTGAATGTACCGACCCAGTGGTATGACGAAACGCGCAACATCTTTTGGACGTTCAGT
Source organism: Permianibacter aggregans (assembly GCF_009756665.1). Taxonomy (GTDB): domain Bacteria; phylum Pseudomonadota; class Gammaproteobacteria; order Enterobacterales; family Permianibacteraceae; genus Permianibacter; species Permianibacter aggregans. The sequence continues at coordinate 3,143,414 of NZ_CP037953.1, read as the reverse complement.
CATGACCGGATGCTATTCCATGGTCGCAATCCGCAAAATGGCAGCGACCACGGCTGGTGGGGCGTCAACGGCACAGGCGATCTGACACCGTTCAGTGAAGTACCGTTCGCCCTTCACGAAGGCTACCTGATGACCCGCTCGGCGCTTTATGCCATAGACGAAGACAGCAATCGCCCGCACGAGCTACTGCGTTTGGCGCAAGGCGAACAGTTTGTGAATATCCCGGAACGCCGATTCAATCGGATGTTTCTGCTGACCAATCAGCGCGTGCTCGCTTATCGCGATGATCGCCAAGCGGTTTCCGCCTATGCACCGCCGATACTCGATTGGCAATTGCCGTTGCCAGATGGTGTTGCGCAATTGGAGTTTGTTGATATCGCGGAGCTGCTCGATGGCTGGTTGGTTTCAACAATGTATGGAGAAGGTCATCGCCAAATCGGCTTCAATCAGTTCCACCACTATGCAATGCCTTTTCAGCAGGTGTTGTACGTCGATGATGAGGGCCGCGCCAGTCTCGTGTACGAACGCGAGATCCATCGCGACCATTCACCATTGCAACAGGTTGACTGGTGGTTCTCACCACTGCTGCATCTGCTTGCCGAATGGCCGGATAGCGTCCTCGATAAAGGTTTGACCTGGCCACTGAAGGCGGATGCATTGCCCGATGTGCCAGTGTTTTATCCGGTCGCCATTGGCTTGATGCTTGCGTCCTTCATCATCGCCGTATTGTGGTTACGACGCGTGCCGATGAATGCCACGCGTCGTTATGTCTGGCTAATCAATTGCGCCTTGCTCGGCGTGCCAGCGCTACTGGCATTGATTTGCCTGGAACCGCGCCGCGCTCGCGCTTAATTCACTCAGTCGCGCTGACATTGGGGCGCGTCTTTCTCAGGAGTCAACGATGTTGCTGTCACAACATGACGGTAAGGGAACGCTTTGGCCCTTGTTTGCTTTGCTGCTGACGCTGTTGGTTAATCTCGATGCCAATGCCGACAGCAACGCCCTGCAAACCGCCAAGCAACAAAGCCAAGCGCAAGGTAAAGCACCATTGCTTGCCAGAGAAGCCTTTCTGCAACCCGACACCGTCAGCGACGCACAGATGTCGCCAGATGGCCGCTTTCTGCTTTTCCGGCAACGTAACGAACAGCAAAGCGATTTGATGCTACGAGCAATAGATGATGAACCGCTCGTTCGCGTTCAGGCCGATGCCCAGCGGGTAAGGGCGCAATGGTCCGGCGACAGTCAAACGCTGTGGCTTGCCGACGCCCAGGGCTTATCGCTTTACGATATCGCCAGCCAGCGGGGCAAACGCCTTTGGAAATGGGATGAGAAACGACGCCAGCAGTTTTGGGGAGTGGATTCCGCCGCGCCCAACTTTGCCTTGATGCGCGAAAAAGTAGCCGATGATGGTCGCTGGCTTTACCGCTACCTGCTGATTGACCGCAAGGGCCAAACGCGTGTGCTGCATCAATCGCGTTTTTCGCTGCATAGCGTGGCACTCAATGCCCATGGTGAGTTGCTTTACAGCATCGGTTACGAAGGCGATCGCTATGACAAAGTTATTCGCCGATATCAGCCTGGTAAAAGCCGTGAACTGATGCGCTGCGTTGGTGTGCAGCGTTGCCAGTTGATCGGTCATGATGATCAGCGTTTATTTGTTTTGGGTTATCACAACGAGAAAACCGGCAGCGAGGACAAGCTGCACCTGCAAAGCCAAACGAATACCGCTACCGCCTGGCAAACCTTGCACCGAGACCCAAACGACATTGCTGATGTCAGTGCCGTGTTGTGGTCAGCCCATGAACGGGACTGGCTGGCAGTGGCTTACCATCCGGATCGTCGCCAATGGTATGGCAATGGCGAGCAACGGCAAAAACAGCTCGACGCATTGCGGGCGCAATTGCCCGATGCCAGCTTGTATTTGCAGACGAGCGAAGATGGCAAGCGTTGGTTGGTGCAAGCCAAACGAGCTGACTGGCCATTCGATCGCTACTTTTTATTTGCGCCGGAAACGCTGACATTGAAACCGCTTTTTGCGAACGAAACGAAAAACGAATTGACGGCGGCGCTGGTCAACGCGATTCCATTTAGCTATCACGCCAGCGACGGCATGTTGCTACATGCCTATGTGTTTTTGCCGAAAGGCGTGGCGTTGACGAAAGCCCCGATCATTGCCAACTTGCATGGCGGCCCCTACAACCGTGACCGCGACGATTACACGCCGATCACGCAGTTGCTGGTCAATCGAGGCTATGTCGTTGTAACGCCAAACTTCCGCGCGTCGACCGGCTACGGACTCCATTACTTGCTGAGTGCTGGTGGCGATTTTGGCAAAGGTAAAGTCTTGCAGGACATTATCGACAGCCTGGAGCATTTGCTGGTGCAGGGCATCGGTGATCGCCAACAACAAGCGGTGATCGGGCACTCCTTTGGTGGCTACGCCAGTTTGCTGGCTGTCAGCCATTTTCCCAATCGATTCCGTTTTGCCGTCGCCAGCGCCGCGCCGATGGACTTTTATTGGGGCATGGGTTGGATTGCGAAAAATGGTGGTAGTGCGATACCGGCCGATGGTCCGCCAGCTGAGCTGTTTTTCCAACACCACGGTATGCCATTCACCGATGAACGTTGGCAACAGCAAATGCGTGATGAATCGCCTTGGGAACATATTAAAGCGCTACAAGCACCGCTGTATCTTTGGGCGGGCGCCAAGGATGATCGGGTGCCATTGAAGGAAGTGGTGCATTACGCCGGTGAAGTAAAGCGCCATGACAAGCCGCTGACGCTATTGATCGATCCGGATACTGGCCACAACCCCGATGCCCGCCTGAATTTTGAAGCCATTGTTTACTTGATTGAGGCGGCGGCCAATCAACACTTTTCCGGCGGTTTGACAGCGCCGGCGCCGATGCTGAAACGCTTTATCGAGAAGCATACTCGAATCGATAGTAACCGGTTGGTAACTGACGTGAAGCCTTAAATCCGCTACCGACTGGCGCGATGCTGTGATAAAACAAGCGTTCCCGATGCGACACCTCATGGACGAATAACAGAAGCCCTCACAGAAAAGGAATCTCGTTATGTCGTTGATTGGTCGTTTTGTTTTACTCAGTCTGTTGTTTTCGCTGGCCGCCTGCACGCCGAAACAAGTGCTGCTGGATTTGCCGGAAGCAGAGAACTTACATTTCACCCCCGATGGCCGGCTGATTGCCTCCGGCAAAGGTATTTACGAAATCGTATTGCAGGATGGCAGCTATCAGGCCTTGTCGTTGTATGACGGTGACTGCGGTTTCGCCGGCATTGCCCAGCGTGGTAACTGGCTGTACAGCACTTGCGTCACCGGCCCGCTTTGGGCGATGAAACGTTATCTGCTTGCTGCCGAGTTACGTGACAACGAGTTGCCGCAATTTCAGATCATCAAGGAAATTGATCTGATTATCCCCAATGGCATGGCGTTTGATCGCAATGGTGTGTTGCTGATGGCCGATGAAAACTTCTTCGGCGCCGGCAAGATTGTCCGCATTCATGTCGAGGATGGTGCGCCACCGACGGTGACCAGCATCGAAACCTGGTTGGATGGTCGCTATGGCGTTTGGCATCCGAACGGTGTGCGCGTCGTTGATGATCAAGTGTTCTTTACCGACGGCGGACACGTGAAAGCCTTTCGCTTTGACGATGACGGCACCGTGCTTGAACAGCGCATTCTGTTTACGCGCGCCACGGTGTTCGATGATTTGCTGCCGGTTTGCGATGGCGCCGTCGTCACCGACTTTATCAAAGGCACCGTGTTGTACGTGGACCGCGACGGCAACAAACGTTACGAAAGCAAAGCACAGAGCTTTCCCGGCGCTTCCTCAGTTCAGATTGGTCGGCCACCGCTATTTGGCAGCAATCAACTGATCATTTCCGAGAAAGGTATGCTGCTCGAAACGGATAACCGCATTGGAGACAAACTGGTCAGCGTCGCCGCTGATTTTGATTTGGCCGAGTACGCGGCCACTTGTCCCTAACCGCGACGGCGAAAATCACAGGCAGCCGTTATTCGACACGGCTGCCTGTCCGGTTCACCACAAGAGGTAATTATGTGACGTCCATGGTATTGCCAACAGCCGACTCTTTTATGCTAGAAGGCAATACGCGAACCTCATACCCTTCACCGAGTTTCCTGAATGTGCGCAGTAAATTGTCAGGCGGAGCAATGAGCTTGCGTTGCGTTAAATCAAACCAACCACCAGTACTGGTAATTCGCGCCGCTAATTGCCAATCGCCACGAAAGAACTCATTACGTACTTGAAAGCGACTGCCATCTTCAGACATGCCTACCAACTTCAATACGACACGCAGTGGCTCCATCAAATGCACTTCCCGAAAGTACTCGACGTCATCCCGCATGACCACAGGGCCAATGCGCAGACGGGTGAACTCGGAAATCGGAAACTGATTGGCGGCAAAAAACTGCATACGCACATCGACCGCCTTGTCCAAATAGGCTGTGTTGCGCATATGAGCATTGAAATCCATGTCGCCCCACCCGGCGATAGTTAGCGCTTCAAACATCGGTAATCCTCACTTTGCAATTGGAGCAAACGCCATACGCCATCAGGCTTCTCGTTTGACCACGTCCAATAGTTCGATTTCAAACATCAGGTTGGTGTTAGGTCGAATGCGATGGCCAATGCCTCGCTCACCGTAGGCCATGTGCGCCGGTACAAACAATTTTCGTTTGCCGCCGGTCTTCATGCCCAACATGCCTTTGTCCCAGCCTTGAATGACGCGCCCGCTGCCCAATACGCATTGAATGGGGCGGCCGCGAAAGTGGCTGGAATCGAACGGCGTGCCATCCTCAAACCAGCCGGTGTAATGGGCGGTAACCAAAGTACCCTCTGTGGCGACGTTGCCATCGCCAACAACCAGATCGGTAATTTCCAACGTGCTCATGAATGTTCTGTCAGGTGATCCGTCAGTCGAACCAAGCCCGTGCCGTTGCGCTAACGCGTTAACGCAGCTCAACGGAGCTTGGGTTATGCTGCCAGCGTGTCGCGCAAACAAAGTGGGCGACACGCTGATCACAGCGCTTCTCGATCAGTGCGCAGCGGCGCTCGCAGGTGGCAGCGGCTCCGGCACTTTGTTGCTGATCGGCGGCAAGGTTTGCAGGTAAGCGAAAATCGACGCGAGATCGTTGTCGGTCATCTGGCGGTAAACGCCAATAGGCATCGGCGGCAGAATTTCGCGACCACGACCGAGGTGACGACCGGTACGAATGGTGTCGATGAAGTTACGCTCGCTCCACTTGCCAAGACCTGTCTCTTTGTCCGGCGTCAAATTGGCGGTAAAGCTCACGCCCCAGGGACCGGCAAAAGCGGTATTGCTGGCCGACGTCAAGGTTACCCACGGGCCTTCCGGCAGCACCGGCGGTGCAGGTGGTTGTTCGTTGGCTGGTTGACCAGACAGCGCTCGCGACATATCCGGTCCTGGACCGTTCGGCCCCATCACCCAAGGCGTGTGGCAGTCGTGACAGCCGGAAGTGTTGACCAGGTATTTTCCGCGGGCGACTTTGCTTTCGTCAGCGTTGCTCGGCGCGATGGCGAGACAGGTTAGCGGCACCAGCCACAGCGGGCTGGCGTGCCGAAGGATTTGCAGTAAAGGTTTCATCATCATGATTCTCCGCTCGGGATTGCAGGTCGTGTTGTATCCAGCGGATGACCATCGCCAAACCCTCGTCATCGATAACGCGAGTGCCGAGTGGCGGCATTTGGCTGATGGCATCGCGGGTGCCCATCCGGAGCGCCAGCACACTGGATTCGGGTTGGCCAGGCTCGATGCGTTTGATTGCATCGGTATGACCGCGTAACCGAAATTGGCTACGCAAAAATAATTCGCGCTGACTCACGGGCTTGCTATCGCTGACTGATTGCGACAAATCCAAGTCCAGCAACGCCAATGGTCCGTTGTGGTTATGACAATGACCACAGTTGCTATGCAGATAACCAAGCGCGCTGCGCTCGACTGCAGAGCTGGCGGCAATGCGCGGCGGCTTTTGTAAAAAGGTTTCCGGCAGGTTGCGCAGTAAACCAAGGCGAACCAAGGCCGTCAGATCCAATTGATCGACACGAAACGGTTCGGCGTGTGGCGCATTGCCATCGCGATCCGGCGACAACTGCAAAGCACCGAAACCGAGCACCGGCACCGCTGCGCCTTCATGACAAGCCAGACAATCATCACGTGCCGGAATTGGGTAGCGACTACCCGGTGCACCCTCAGCATTCACCGTCACCCCATTTGCTGGCGCCAAAAGCGCTTCTGTTTGCTCTGCATTCCAAACGTAAGCAGCAAAGCGCCAGGAACCATCGCTCAAGCGCTCGATAAAACGTGTTTCCACTCGCTGCTGATGCCCGAAGGTTTTCCATAATTTGGTGCCGTTCGGAAACTGCCATGCATCGGGATTGCTGGCGTCGATAACCCTGTTCGGTGGCAAATAAATCCAGCGCTGTTTTATCGCACCGTCCGACCACAATGGATACTGCGGCGAGAATGAATAAATGCCGGCGAGAACCTGTTGTGGTTTGCCCGGTGTAAACAAGCCCGTGGCACTGAGCGTTTCCGGCAACGGCGACAACGCAGGCTCCGGCGTAGCCGCCAGCACAGTCCCCATCCAGCACAACAGTAAGGCGCGACGCCAAACCGTGTTGAGGGTGGAATGAAAAACGTGCTTGCCAAACATGAACAGGTACCGGATAGGGATGTCGAAATCGAACTCATGTATGAGTGCGAATTACCTGTTGTTCATGCTACTGAGATAGGAGGTTTCTGCTCTTAATAGATGATTAGCAGCATCTTAATTTTTTCTTAACATGCCGCGCGCTCGTTGCCAAATGTTGCCAAAAAGCCCGTTGTACATGTTTGTTTACAGAGGCCAAATCCATAACAGCATCGGCACCGCGACGGCGACAACCAGTATTTCCATCGGTAAACCGAGCCGCCAGTAATCACCAAAGCGAAAACCGCCGGGGCCAAGAATCAAGGTATTGTTTTGATGACCGATCGGCGTCAGGAACGCGCACGAAGCCCCGACCGCCACGGCCATCAAAAACGCGTCAGGATTAACACCCAATTGCTGGGCGGCGCTAATCGACAGCGGGCACATGACTGCCGCGGTGGCAGCATTGTTCATGAAATCGGACAAGGTCATCGTGACAATCAGAATCAATGTCAGCGCAACAATCGGTTGTCCCTGGGCGATGTTTTCCAGCAGACCTCGGGCAATCAAATCAGCGGTACCGGTGATTTCCATTGCCTCGGCAACCGGAATCAAGGCGGCCAGCAAAACAATAACCGGCCAGTCCACGGCGTTATACACTTTGCGCAGCGGCAAAATGCGCAGCACCATAAATGCCAGTACACCGGTGGCAAAAGCAATGGCGGCCGGCAGCACGCCGAACGCGGCGCCAGCAATGGCCAACAGCAACACCACACTGGCGATAATCGCTTTGCGGCGGCTCGGAATGCGAATCGCCCTTGCGGCCAGCGGCACGCAACCAAATTCCGAAGCAAAAACCGACAAAGACTCCGGTGCGCCTTGCATCATCAACAAATCACCGGCCTGAATCGGCGTCGTGCGCAAACGTTTGATCGAGCGCCGACCTTCGCGCGACACCGCCAACAAGTTCAGGCCATACAATGTTCGCAACTGCAAATCGGTGGCCGACTGACCAATGATGCTGGCACCGGCCATTACGCCAAGCTCCTGAATTACATACTCACCCGACTCGACCTGTATCGTTTCACCGATATGAGCGGCATCGGCAGCCGATTCCTCAGCGGTCGCCGTTTTCTTCGATGGCGATTTTTCCTTTGCCTTGGCTTTCGCTGATTTTTTCTTGCTGTCTTTTTCTTCCTCGTCTTCCTGCTCCGATTCCTCGTTTGTGGATTCTTCTCGTCGCTCGACGGCTTCTTCCAAATGCAGGTCCAACGACGACAACACCGCCGCCAGCGATTCCGGTTCCGCCTCAATAATCAGGATGTCGTCCTTGCGCACGACACTGCGCGGATGCGGCACAATCACCTGCAACTCATTGCGCACCAAGCCGACAATCTGGGCATCGGCTTTCTCCAGCATCTCCTCGACTTTGCGCAGGGTTTTCCCAATGACGTCACTGTCGTCCTCGACCCGCACTTCGGTCAGGTATTTGCCGGTATCAAAACTGCCGGCATCATCCTGACGGCGATCCGGCACCAATCGCCAGCCAATGAACACGACAAACAGCACGCCAAACAGCGCCACAGCGAGCCCAACGGGAGTGAAATCAAACATCGCGAAACTTTCCATGCCGGTTTGCTCGCGAAAACTGGCGACGATCAAATTCGGCGGTGTGCCAATCATCGTCGTCATGCCGCCGAGAATCGTCCCGAACGACAACGGCATCAGCACCCGGCCCGGTGGTAGTTTTTGTCGGCGTGCCAGTTGCAACGCCACCGGCATCAATAGCGCCAGAGCGCCAATATTGTTGATGAAGCCTGATAACACGGCGCCGATGGCAATCAAGGCCGCGACGTTCAGCATTGGTCGCTCGCTGCTCGGCATCAGCTTCAGTGCCACGGCGTCGATAGCGCCACTGGTTTGCAAACCAAAACTCAGCACCAACACACAACCAACGGTAATCACTGCCGGATGGGCAAAACCGGAGAACGCCAGCTCCGGTGCAACGAGCCCGGTGAACACACAGGCAAGCAGCGTTGCCGCCGCGACGATATCGTGGCGCCAGCGGCCCCAGAGGAACAACACAATGGCGCTCAGCAAAATCACCAGAATCAAAATTTGATCATTGCTCATCGTGTTTGCCATCACTCCATTGTTGAGAGCGCCAAAAGTGCGCTCCAGTGCCATTCAGTATTGCAGTCCCTGCGCAGGCTGCAAGATAACCGACTGTTATCAGTGCGTCAGACTCCTCATCATCACGTGCATATGAGGAAACGGTCGGAACGAAAATCGCATGCTTTCGGTTCAGCTTCTATACTGATAGGCAGTTCAACGTGGAGGACTGAATGAGCTGCAAAGCCCTGGAGATCACCAAAACTCAGGACAACTCACTGCGCCGGGTCGGATTCGAGCTCGAATTTTCCGGTTTGACACTTGAGCAGACGACCGATGCCGTGCAATCGGCGCTCGGTGGTGAAGCACAAGAAACAACCGTCGCCGAGCGTCGTGTCCGTAACGAGCAATTGGGTGATTTCAACATCGAACTCGACTGGGACTTTCTGAAGCGGCAAGCAAAAAAATCAGCGGATGAAGATGACCCCGGCGAATGGTTGAAACATCTTGGTGAAGCGGCCCGTTTGCTGGTGCCGATTGAAGTGGTATGCCCGCCGATTCCGAACGACCGCATTGAGTCATTGGCCCCGATGATTGAAGCACTCCGTAAAGCCGGAGCGGTTGGCACCGAAGATTCACTGATCGCCGCTTACGGCCTGCACATCAACACCGAAGCGCCCTCACTCGCTGCCGAGGTGCTGCACCGCTACCTGCGGGCGTTCGGCCTGTTGCAGTGGTGGCTCGTTGATGCCCATCAGATCAATATTTCACGAAAAATATCCCCGTATATCGACCTGTATCCGGAGGATTATCTGGTGCGCCTGCTGAATCAGGATGAGGTTGATATCGATGATATTTTTGATGACTACCTGACTTACAACGCCAGCCGGAATCGTGCGCTCGATCTGCTGCCATTGTTGGCCGAGCTCGATGAAGATCGGGTCAGAAAAGCCATCGATGATCCCAAAATTAAAGCCAGGCCGGCTTTTCACTACCGGTTGCCCGACTGTCATATCGAGCGCTCGGACTGGTCGTACTGTGAAGGCTGGAACACCTGGTGGCTGGTGGAAAAACTCGCGCAGGACGAGAAAAAGCTCAATCAACTCGGCGACGCTTTTTTGAATCGTGAATTGCCAATCATCGGCGTTAACCGTAATGACTGGACTGAATATCTGGACCAATGGCTAAAAGACCAAGAGTGGGGGTAACCGGCAACGGCAGGCGCTGGGCACCCAGTTGGTGGTGTACAGCGCTGGCTTTGCGTCTGGTCGGAGCCATTCCGGAGCGGATCAGCGTCGTGCATCCGCCGAGCGGAAAGAAGCTCGATGCGCTGATCATTGGCGGCGGCAACGACATCAGCCCAGAGCATTACAAGGGGCAAATCGACGAGAAAGTTAAACTCGACCCGGAACGCGACCGCCTGGAAATCGAGTGGATTAAAAAAGCACTCGATGAAAACAAACCCTTGCTTGGCATTTGCCGTGGCGCGCAGCTGATCAATGTTGTGCTCGGCGGCAGCTTGCACCAGGATATTCGCGAAATCCGGAAGTTTACCTATAACCGTCCAGGTTTATTGCCGACCAAGCAAGTTAAACTGGAGAAAACCAGCAAGCTGGCCGACATCTGCGGTACGCCTAGCGTGCGGGTCAACAGCCTGCACCATCAGGCCATCAAGGATGCCGGGCGCGGCATTCATATCGTCGGCCGCGATCTCGATGAGATTGTGCAGGCCTTTGAGGCCGACGATCAGCGTTTGATGTTTGGTGTGCAGTGGCATCCGGAGTATTTATTGTATTTACCGTCGCAGCTGTCGATTTTTCGGTGGTTGGTGCAGCATATTTAGTTTCTGTCTGGCATTCGGGCTGCGTCGGCTTTTTGTCCGAATAAATTCGGGCCTACTGCTTTCTGTCCGAATGAATTCGAGCCTACTGTAGGTGCGTATATGGACTCCTCCCCTATTGCAAGCCATCGTCGAAAGCGACAAAGGAATGAGACTGCAAACGTATATCCGACCTGTTGGTGAGCGCATCAATCGCTCTGGCCATAATGGTTTTCGCTCACACCGTGCCTATCGAATTCGCGGCCTTTCCTGTTCAGGAGGCCGTCGCACCTAGCGGCATCATGGTGTGCCGGTCTTACCGTTGTGCCATTCTCGATGACTTGGCAATCTCTGGTGGGTTCACTCCTTTTGCTTAGTTGCTGTTCCGGTAACATTCGCCTTTGCTTAACAACGCCCAGATGATGCGCGCGTTTTTGTTGGCCACGGCGACGGTGGTGACATTGGTATCGCGTCTTGCCTCCAATGCCTGGATGTTCAGGCTGCGTGCATCGTGTTTTTTTCGGCTGGCATTTACCGCCGCTCGGGCGCCGTGAATCAGCAAGGTTCGCAGTAATGGATTTCCGCGCTTGCTGATACGTCCCAGACGCTCTTTGCCTCCGCTCGAATGTTGCGTTGGCACCAAGCCCAAATACGCGGCAAATTGTCGCCCGCTGCGAAATTGTTTGGCATCACCCACTTGCGCAACTAATGCCGAAGCATTGATGGGGCCAATGCCTTCGATGGCCAGCAGTCGCTGAATCCGTTCATCGTTTTTCACGCAAGCCAGCACCTGCTTGGTCAGGGCATCGAGTTGTGCACTCATGAACGTCAGCTCGTCATAAAGCTGACGCAACAGTTGCCGCATCAACGGACACAGCTCATTGCGCGGTTCGTCGATAATCGCCGGCAACTGACGACACAATGCCGTGGCGCCATGCGTCGAGATGACAATGCCGTGCTCAGCCAATAACCCTTTGGTTTCGTTGATGAGGCGGTACGGGCACGGGTTACTCGTTGACGCACCCGATGTAAGGCTTGCAGTGCCAGTTGCTCCGGTGGCTTGACCGTGACAAAGCGCATCGTCGGTCGTGACAGCGCTTCACAAATCGCTTCGGCGTCATTGGCATCGTTCTTATTGGATTTGACATAGGGTTTGACGAACTGCGGCGGCATCAGCTTGACCACATGGCCCAGGCTCGTCAGCCGGCGTGCCCAGTAATGCGCACCCGCACAGGCTTCCATACCAATCAGCGTCGGGGCCAGCTTGGCGAAGAACGGCAGCATCTGTTGACGGCTGAGGCGTTTGTTCATCACTGGTTTGTCGTGGTCATTGACCGCATGAAGTTGGAAAACCTGCTTTGCCAGGTCGATTCCGATGCGCTTAATATTCATAACGGACTCCTTCCTTCTGTGACTGACATGACTCGTCAATCTCAGTCTGGCACTTCGATGCCGTGGATGGGAGGAGTCCATACCATCAAATTTATCCGGACACATAAAAAAATCCCCCTCCGGAAGGCGGTGGAGAGGGTTGGGGTTAACGACGGTCAGCGTCGCTTGAATGGTTGATCAACGGCTCGCGGTTTCGCGGCGGTCAATTTTCAGTTGCTCGGTTTTCACGTCCTTGACACCGCGAATGCCTTCGGCAATCTCTTCCGCCAAGTCACGCTCGGCAGAGCTTTCAACGGTACCAGCCAGCGTCACCACACCGTTCTTGGTGTCGACATTGATATCGGTGCCGTCAACATTACGGGTGTACATCAGCGAGGATTTCACTTTGGTGGTGATCCATGCATCGCTGACGGCTTCACCGGCTTCATCGGCCGTCTCGGCGACTTTGTCGCCCATCGTGGCGTTCGCCGCTTTTACTTTCAATTTGTTCTCGACATCGCGAACACCATCGGTATTCTCAGCAAGGCGCTCGGCCAGCTCTTTCTCGGCGCTGTTGTTGACGGTACCGCTCAAGGTGACCACACCATTCATGGTATCGACATTGATGTCCATGCCATCGGTATTGCCGTTCCACAGCAGCATTGACTTAACGCTCGCGGTAGTGGTGGCATCGCTGATGGCATCACCAAAGTCGCGCTCCTTGCTCGCTTTTTTCGTTTTCGGTTTATAGTCTTCATTGACTTTAATGTTGTTCTTCACCGACTTGACGCCTTCAACACCGAGCGCAACTTGTTCAGCCAAGTCCTTATCAATGGACTCTTCCACCTCACCGGACAACATCACGGTGTTACCGTCTACTTCGACATCAAACTCGAACGGATTCAAATGACGGTTCAAGGCGTAGGTGGCGACAATTTGACCTTCAATACGCGCTTCTGAAAGTTCCTGCTCCATCGACTTCTTACCAGCCATGGCAGGTGGCATCAGCGCCAACGCGGCAGCGACTGCTGTAACGATTGTCATACGTTGCATATTCATACGATTTCTCCTTTGCTTCCAAAAAATGGGTTTCGCTCAAGTTCACACTCTTGGCTTGCGACCAAACAGCAAAGCCAGTACGAACAGCGCGAGAAAAATGAAAAACAAAATCTTTGCAATTCCGACGGCAGCGCCGGCAATTCCACCGAATCCCAGCACGCCAGCGATCAACGCAATGATTAAAAAGGCAATGGCGTAATAGAGCATGTGACTCTCCTTATGTCTGTCGGCGCACAGCGGCGCCGTTGGACCGTTGCTTTGAACTCAGTAGTGGATATTTCAAATACCGTGCCATCTCCCAATGCACGCGAATCGGCCTGAATCGGCAGTTTTTTCGGGATTTGCCTTGCAATTTGCACGGCCACTGCTTGCATTTCCTGCAAATTGCACGAATCTTCAGAACGGAATTGATTTGCTCGCCAGGAGGCAACATGACTCAACATGCGGAGCGGAAACCGATTCGGGTATTGCTGGTCGATGATGAGCCGGCGATTCGCAAAACCTTTCGTTTCTGTCTGGAAGATGCCGGCTATGAAGTGCTCAGCGCCGCGACACTTGATGAAGCAAAGGTGCTGCTGGAGCAGCAGGTGTTTCAGCTGTGCTTTCTCGATTTGCGCCTCGGCAATGATTCGGGCCTGTCGTTGCTGCCGTTGTTGCAGGCCAACGCACCTTGGGTGCGCACCGTCATCATCACCGCCCACTCGTCAGTCGATTCCGCCGTCAAAGCAATGCGCGCCGGTGCCCATGATTATCTGGTGAAACCGTGCGGACCGGAGCAATTGCTGCATGCAGCAGCGACCCAATCGGAAGCAGCCAAGCTGCGTTCGCGTGTTGATGAACTGGAACGCGATATCGGCGCCGACCACGTAGTCAAATCATTTGGTGAAAGTCCGGCCATGCAACGAGTGATTGAGCAGGCCAAACACGTTGCCGGTACCGATGCCAGCGTATTGGTTCTCGGTGCCAGCGGCACCGGCAAGAATGTGTTGGCGCGGGCGATTCATCACTGGAGTCCGCGTGCCGAACACGCCTTTGCCACCGTCAACTGCCCTTCGTTGAGCGCCGATTTATTGGAACGTGAGTTGTTCGGCCACAAACGCGGTGCCTTTACCGGCGCCCACGAAAGTTCTCTTGGCCGGGTCAATCAGGCGGATGGCGGCACGCTGTTTCTCGATGAGATCGGAGAGTTTCCACTCGCCATGCAACCGAAACTGTTGCGCTTCATTCAGGACAAGGAATACGAACGACTTGGTGACCCGGTTACCCGTACCGCGGATGTCCGGATCATTGCCGCCACCAATCGCGACTTGTCGGCGATGGTCAAGCTAGGAGAATTCCGCGAGGATTTGCTGTACCGGCTGAATGTCATCACGCTGACGATGCCGTCGCTGGCCGAACGTCGGGACGATATTCCGGTGTTCGCCAATGTCTTCCTGCGAGAGTTTCATCAGCGTTATCAGTGTCCGGCCGAACAGTTTCACGACGACGCTTTGCAGGCGCTGCAGGACTATCGTTGGCCCGGCAATATTCGTGAGCTGCGCAATGTCATCGAGCGCGCGGCGATCACCTGTCCGCAAACGGCAATCGCGGCGCATCATTTGCATCTCGGTGAACAGACGCAAGAGAACACGCTGCCGCGTGCCGGCGACAACGTGTCATTGGCTGAGCTGGAAAAAGCCCACATTCTGGCTGTGGTCAACAGCAGCGCAACAGTTGAGGCCGCCGCCAAACAACTTGGTATTGATGCCTCTACGTTGTATCGCAAGCGCAAGCAGTTTGAACAAAGCGGGCAAGTGAAAAACTGAAATGAAAGTTCGTGATCGTCTGCTGCTCAGTTACGGCGCCGTGCTGCTGGTGGCTGTGCTCGGCCTGATTCTCGGGCTGGCGGGTGTACTCGGCATTTCGGTCGTCAACGAACGGGCCGTGCGCGCCAATTTGCAGAGCCTGCAGGCTGCATCCAGCATGCGTGCGATCATCGGCAAACAACAAACCATTCTGCTGGAAAAACTAGCCGACGATGATCCCACTCGCGTCACCGACTTCATGGAGCTGGGCGTTCATTTTCGCGACATGCTGAAGCTGGCGCGCGAACAGGCCAACTCCACAAACGAAACAACGCTGCTCAATGAACTCGGCGGCCGTTACGATGATTTGATGATCAGCATTGTCGGCGATGTCGAAGGCGTAGTCGTCGGCGATGCCGGCCCCGATCAGGTCAAGGCGTTCGAGCGACTGCGCGAGCAGGCGCTGACGCTGTATGAAATGAACATGAGCGAAATTGAAACGGCCAGCGCCAACGCCCTGTTTCGCTTTCGGATCATTGCCGGGTTGATGGCGTTGACGGCGCTGGCGACGTTTATCATCGGCGTGCTGGTTTCCCGTCGCTTGGCGTTGGCACTCAGCGAACCACTCGAGCATTTGTCGCATGCCGCTACCCAGGTCGCTGGCGGTGAATTCGACACCCGGGTCACACTCGGAGACATCGATGAGCTGAATACCTTGGCGAAACAATTCAACACGATGACTCAGGCATTGCAACAGTTTCACGCGTTGAATATCGGATCGATTTTGCGCGAACAAAAGCGCAATGAAGCGGTGCTGAACAGCATTGATGAAGGCTTGATTATCGGCAACGGCAATGGCCGTATTGAGCAATTGAATCCGGTGGCAGCCTTGCAACTGGGTTGCAGCATGAACGCGGCGATTGGCAGTTCGATTACTGCGTTGCTGCCGGCATCCCAGCTTGCCGAACAGATTCAGGCAGTGCTCGACCCCACGCAAGAAGAGGCGCAGGCAGGCGAGTTGTCGATTGGCGAGGGTGACGGCGCCCGCACCTTGTCGTATTCGCTCAGTCGGGTCATGGCCGGTGAACTGATGGGCTGGGTGCTGGTGTTGCGTGACATCACCAATCAGCGCGTATTTGAGCGCCTGCGTACCGAGTTTGTACTACGCGCTTCGCATGAACTGCGGACACCACTGACCGGTATGCGCATGGCCATTGAGCTGCTGCAAAAACAGGCGCCATTTGATCCCACATCGCGCCCGGCAGAGTTGCTGGCAACGTTGCACGAAGAAATGCAGCGAATGCAAAAATTGGTGACCGATTTGCTTGACTTGTCACGACTGTACGCCAAAAGCCTGGAGCTGGATTTGGCGCCGGTTGAACTCGGTGACCTGCTGAGCTCGGCCTGCCAGCGTTTCGCGGCCAACGCCGAAGCACAGAACGTGCAACTGCATTGCGACATCGAAGCCGCCCCCGTGACACATAAACTGGATCGTGTCCGCTTTGAGCGCATGCTCGATAATCTGATCAGCAATGCCTTACGACACACGCCCGCCGGCGGCGAAATTCGCTTGGACTTGCGCACACGACACGATCAATTGCAAATCAGCGTCAGCGACACCGGTGATGGTATTCCTTTGCACGTGCAGCAGCGCGTTTTCGAACCGTTTTTTCAGGTCGGCGCCAATCAGGGTGGCAGCGGTCTGGGCTTGGCGATGTGCAAGGAAATTGTCGAGCAACATCACGGCAGCATCCGGCTGCGTTCCACACCGGGCCAAGGCGCCCGCTTTATCATCGAATTACCGCGCTAAGCTCAGCAGCTCCTCCAATGGTTGCTGTTGCCCGGCGAGCAAATCCTCCAGTGTGTATTCATCAAGCGTGCTGACAAACGCTCGTAAGGCACGACCAAATACCCGCTTCAGGGTGCAGGCTGGCGTGATGCAACAGCTTTTCGCGTCGGCAAAACAATCAACCAGCGCAAGGTCGGTTTCGATATCGCGAAATAATTTGCCGATATTGATTTCTGCCGGCGGCCGGCTCAGCTTGACGCCACCGCCGCTGCCGCGCACAGCAATCAAATAGCCTTTCTGACTCAGTTGCTGCACCACCTTCATCAGGTGGTTTTTCGAGATCTGATAGTGATCGGCAATGTCCTGAATGGTGGTCAGCTGCTCGCCCTTCAGTGCCACCAGCATCAACACGCGCAAGGCGTAATCGGTGAAGCGGGTGATATGCATGGCCTGCCCTCATTTCTAGTGTACTGCGTCGCCCTTGGCGGCACTTTCAGCGAGTCGCTGGCCCGGCCGATGGCTCCGGACGTCAAACGGATAATAGATGCATTATTGATGCATTTTTATTGATATCGATCAAACCCTCATTTATTGATGCATTTACGATGCATCAATCAAGACGCCAGCGCGCGCTTGCCGCCATTTCAACGTCAGACGAGGGCAAAACCATGAACCTGCAACAGATGAGCCTGGGCGAAATCGCCCGCCAAATCCCCGGGGCTACCGCCCTGTTCCATCGTCACAAGCTGGATTTCTGCTGCGGTGGCCAGCAAAGCCTGCTTGAGGCCGCCGAAGGTCGTGGCCTGTCAGCCGAGGCGCTGGCTGGCGAGCTGCGGGCGCTGAACCCGGCAAGCCATGACACCGACTGGAGCACGAAGAACGACCGCGAGCTGATCGAACACATCCTGAGTCGCTATCACGAACTGCACCGCCTGCAATTGCCGGAGCTGATTCGGCTTTCCAGCCGGGTGGAAAAAGTCCATCGCGATCATCCGCAATGCCCGACCGGTCTTGCCGCCCATCTGGAGCAGATGGAACAGGAACTGGCCGAACACATGGCCAAGGAAGAAGACATCCTGTTTCCGATGCTGATGCGCGGTGCCTACCAGATGGTGCATGGGCCAATCATGGTCATGCGCCACGAGCATGACGACCACGGCCTGGCGCTGGCGCAAATGGAGCAATTGGCGCACGGCTTTGTGCTGCCGGACGACGCCTGCAACACCTGGCGCGCGCTCTACCTTGGCTTGCAAACGCTGGTCACCGATTTGATGGATCACATCCACCTGGAAAACAACATTTTGTTCCATCGCGTTGAATACGCGGCCTGAAGCGAGGTGCATCATGGGCCAATACAAAAAACTCTGGTTTAGCTTGATCGCCGTGCTGGCGATCACCTTTGGCATGCTCGGTTATTTCGGGCGGGAAGTGTATCGTGCGGCACCGCCGATTCCGGATCGCGTCGTCACCGAAAACGGCCGCGAACTGATGACCGATGCCTCGATTCTCGATGGCCAAACCGCCTGGCAATCGGTCGGCGGCATGCAGCTCGGCTCGATCTGGGGTCATGGTGCTTATCAGGCGCCGGACTGGAGCGCCGACTGGTTGCATCGCGAATTGCTGAACTGGCTGGAGCTCGCCGCCGAGGACGAATTCCAGCAATCGTTCGAGGCGCTGAACGATGAACAGCAAGCGTTGCTGAAAATTCGTTTGAAAAAAGCGTATCGCGAAAACACCTATCTCGCTGATCGAAAAATTCTGACCATCAGCGAGCGCCGAGCCCGCGCCTTCGAACTGACCGCCGACTATTATCACCGGCTGTTTTCCGATGCCCCGGAACTGCAAAAAACCCGGCAAGCCTACGCGATGAAAGAAGCGACACTACCGAGTGCCGAGCGACGTGAAAAGCTGACGCACTTTTTCTTCTGGACATCCTGGGTCGCCTCCACCGAACGCACGCCCGATGGCGCCACCTACACCAATAACTGGCCACACGAGCCGCTGATTGGCAACGTGCCAACTGCCGAGAATGTCATTTGGTCAGTGGTCAGCGTCATTCTGCTGATTGCCGGTGTTGGCGGCCTGATCTGGACCTGGGCGTTCATGCAAAAGCATGACGAAGAAGAACCGCAAGCACCGAAAGCCGACCCGATCACGACGTTCGCCTTGACCGCTTCGCAAAAAGCGCTCGGCAAATATTTGTTCGTTGTCGTCGCGCTGTTTGTCTTTCAGGTTTTGCTCGGCGGCTTCACCGCGCACTACACCGTAGAAGGCCAAGGTTTTTACGGCATCGAAACCTCGAAATGGTTGCCGTATTCGCTGACGCGTACCTGGCATATTCAATCGGCCTTGTTCTGGATTGCCACCGGCTTTTTGGCGGCAGGATTGTTTCTGGCGCCGATCATCAACGGCGGCAAAGATCCGAAATACCAAAAGCTTGGTGTCGACATTTTGTTCTGGGCCCTGATTGCTGTCGTCGTCGGTTCATTCGTCGGCAACTATCTGGCGATTGCCCAAATCATGCCGGCCGAATGGAATTTCTGGTTGGGTCATCAAGGTTATGAATACGTCGACCTGGGCCGGCTCTGGCAGATCGGCAAATTCACCGGCATCGTGTTCTGGTTGGTGCTGATGCTGCGCGCGATTGTGCCGGCGTTCAAACAACCGGGTGACAAAAATCTGCTGGCCCTGCTCAGTGCCTCCGTGATTGCGATTGGCCTGTTCTACGGCGCTGGTTTTGCCTACGGCGAACGCACTCACATTTCAATCATGGAGTATTGGCGCTGGTGGATTGTCCACCTCTGGGTCGAAGGATTCTTTGAAGTATTCGCGACTGCCGCGCTGGCGTTCATTTTCTGCAGCATGGGTCTGGTATCGAAGAAAATGGCGACCGTCGCTGCGCTTGGTTCCGCTTCGCTGTTCATGCTAGGCGGTGTGCCCGGCACGTTCCACCACCTGTATTTCTCCGGCACCACCACGCCGGTGATGGCCGTTGGTGCCACATTCAGCGCACTGGAAGTGGTCCCGCTGGTCGTGCTCGGTTATGAGGCCTGGGAACACTGGCGCCTGAAGCAGCGCGCACCGTGGATGCAGAACGTCAAATGGCCGCTGTATTTCTTCATCGCTGTCGCATTCTGGAACATGCTCGGTGCGGGTGTGCTCGGCTTCATGATCAACCCACCGGTATCGCTGTATTACGTGCAAGGTTTGAACACGACACCCACCCATGGTCACGCGGCGCTGTTCGGTGTCTACGGCTTCCTGGCGCTCGGCTTCTGCCTGCTGATTCTGCGCTACATCCGTCCGCGCATGGCTTTCGATGAGAAGCTGATGAAAACCGCGTTCTGGTGGTTGAACGGCGGTCTGGTATTGATGTTGTTCACCAGCCTGCTGCCGATTGGTTTCCTGCAGTTTGCCGCCAGCGCCTCCGAAGGCCTGTGGTATGCGCGCAGCGAAGCGTTCATGCAATCCGGCCTGCTGCCAACCTTGCGTTGGGTGCGCACGATTGGTGATGTGGTGTTCATCGTCGGTGCCTGTGCGGTGGCTTGGCAAGTCGTCAAAGGCTTGTTCTACCGCGACGAAACCGCCGAAGAAACGCTGGATCTGACCAGCGGCGAAACCCAACCTGTCGGCAAGCCAGCACTGGCCAATGTGATCGCCCGCGAACAAACCGCAAAATAACAACAACCATCGTTGAAGCCTTTGCCCGCCGCGAAACCGGCGGGCTTTTTTCATCTGCTTTTTTGTACTTAATAAACTTTTAAGTTTCCTGCAGCGGGAAATTAGCAATCGCCAGTGATCGCCATCGCTACCATGGGCACCGTGAAGCAACCGGCATTTCCCGACCGGCTACGCACCGGGCTGCGTCCCCAACAGCCCGCTTTTTTTCTGCATGGAGAAGCACATGTTCAAGCGTGTATTGACGCTCGCGATCCTCGGCTCTTTGATGCTACCGATTAATACCGTCCTGGCCGATTGCGCCGGCCTATCGGCCTCAGCGGTCGAAAAACGTCATCAGCAAGGCCTCAATTATTTGCGCAATGCCCAGGACTGGCAGGCGCTGAAAACCTTCGATCAAGCACTGGCCGAAGCCTGTGATCGCAACACCGAAACCTTGATGCAAATCGCGCGTCGGGCCGCCTCACTCGGCGAGCAATACGGCCGGCGTTTCGCCCAGCAGAAACAGTTTTACGATACGGTAATGCCGCAACAAAGCGCGTTTCATTGGTATGAAATGGGTGGTCAGTTTGCCCTGGCCGATCAGGTGCTGATTGAAGCGCTGAACAAAACGCCAAACGACCGGGCCTTGTCCGAATTGGCACAAACCCATTTTTCCCATCGCGCGCTGCCGTCATTTCACAGTAATGAAGCCGAACGGCTGAGCGTGACCGGCGCCTATCGGCTCGACGCAAAGCATCTGCCGTTTGTCCACAGCAATCAGTCTGAGCAATTCCAGCGCCTGCTGGCGGCCGCCGATAGCGCCGTCAATGCCTCGTATTTGCGCGCCAGTGCCGACATGGAACTGAAACCATTTTTGCTGCGCGCCGGCGATATCAGTGCAGCAATGGCCCTGCAGCAGGAGATGCTGACGTTTCAACAGCGCTGGCCCAATGATGGCTTGAGAAACGCTGAACGCAGCTTTAGCGAAGCCCATAGCTGGTTACAGCAAATTTATGATGAATCCCAGCGCAACGCGCTGGAGACACAACGCAACGCCAGCCTGAAAGCACTGGCTGCACGCCTGCAAAAAACCGAGCCGCGTTCACCGAAACTGCAGCAAGCCGCGATCGATTTTTACCGAATGGCCGGCGACGAAGCCAGCGCCGAAAACGTGCAAGCCCAAGCCAACCAGCAAGCGGCCAGCGAGCAAAACGCCCAACACTATCGCCTGGCTGCCGAGCTGTATCGTGTTGCGCAAAATGAAACGCAAGCGGACATTGCCCAGCAACTGGCCGAGCAGCAAATGCAATCCGCGGCAACGATGCCAAGTGCCGAGCAGATGCAGCAATTGCAACAGCAATACATGAATCCGGAGACGGTCAAGGCGTTGCAAGCGCAAGCACTGGAACTGCAAAAACAAATGCAAGCACAGAGCAATGAGTCCGAGTAATAAGCTTTTCCCTGGAGCAGCGTGATGACCACCCCGAGCTATAACATTTACACGTTCATCCACAAATACCTGCGTCAGCAATTATGCCGCTCGCTGCTGGCGATTGGCACAATTGATGACAGCGATGAACAGCAGGTAAACGCCCAACTCAATGATCTCGCTTCATTGCTGAAGTTCTGTCAAGTACATCTGGAGCATGAGAACCGCTTTGTTCATGGCGCGATCATGACGCGTAATCCGCACCTGTACCTGACCACCGAAGCCGATCACAAGGAACACGAAGTACAAATTCAGAAATTGCTGCAAGACACGCAACGCGTGCACCAGTCTGCAGGGGCTAGACGCAGCCAGTTATTGCACCAGCTGTACACCGATCTGGCGCTATTCGTCGCGGAAAATCTCGACCATATGCACACCGAGGAAACCCACAACGCGCAAGTGCTGGCCGATCTGTTCACGGAATCGGAGATTCATCATATCCACGAGAACATCATCGCCGCCTTGTCGCCAGCGGAGCGCATGCAAATCACCGTGGACATGCTCACCACATTGATGCATTCCGAGCGCTTGATGTTGTTGCGGGAAATGCAACAGCACATGCCAGATCCGGTTTTCGAAGGCGTGATCGGTAAACTGGCCGGCAAGCTGCCGCCACTGTATTTCAGCAAACTCCGTCAGGCACTGACCAATACTCCGGCACCGGAACCTGCCCCTGCCACCGCTTGATGCGCTGCATCAGGATTGGCATCACAAACGGACTGAAAGGACAAAGAAACTCTTTCACACGCATTTTGTTACCGCGCACTGGATTCCGCTTGTTAAAAATCTGGACGATAATAGCGTCAGACTCACCTAATCGGATTCATTATGAGTTCGTCTGATTCTGGCGCTCTGATGGAGCAGGAGCTGGTCGACTTTTTGACAAGTCATCTCGCCATACATGTGGCAGCCTGCACTCCTCAGCGGCATTCGACGCTGGTCAAAGCGCCGGGCTGCCGGATCAATGCGGCGCGCACCCAAATCACGGTTCTGGTTCCGCGTTACCAGAGCGAGGCACTGTTACGCGCCGTCGAAACTACCGGCAAGGTGGCCGTCGTATTTTGCCAACCGGAGACCCATCGCACCATTCAACTGAAAGGCACGGATGCGGTCATTGGCGAAGCCACCGATGCCGACCGCAACATGCTCGGTCCATACCTGAAAAAACTCAGCGAACGACTTGCGTACTACGCAGTGTCCGAGGTTTACACTCACACGCTTTACGGTTGCGATCCCAATGAGCTGGTCACGATAACGTTTACACCGGACTCGGCGTTCCGACAAACACCAGGACAACACGCAGGTGACAAGATGAAGCTCGGAGCGCCATTACCATGATCTACACACCAACGCTGGAGTCGATTCGACTTTGTCTCGAGGGCATCATCCCCTCGGCACTGGCGACCAGCGATCATCAGGGTATGCCAAATGTCACCTACGTGTCACAGGCAATGTATGTCGATTGCCAGCACATCGCCTTGACCTTCCAGTTTTTCAACAAAACGCGCGAGAACATTCTGGCCAACCCGATTGCCACCCTGCTGACCATGGACCCGGTCACTGCAGCACGCTACCGGTTGGTGCTGCAATATTTACGCACCGAAACCTCCGGCCCACAATTCGAAAAAATGCGCGCGAAACTGGCTGGTATCGCTTCTTATGAAGGGATGGTAGGCGTGTTCAAACTGCGCGGCGCCGACATTTACCGGGTACTGTCGATTGAGCACCTGCCTGGTCGCGAATTGATGGCGATGCCCAACAATCCGGCGCTTCTGCCGGCATTGCGTCGTACCGTTGATAGTCTCGGCCGTTATCACTCACTGGAAAATCTGGTCGACACCATGCTCGACTCGCTCGACCGACACTTCAATATCCGCAATTCCATGCTGCTGATGGCCGATCCAACGGCACAGAAGTTGTACACACTGGCTAGCCGCGGTTACGACCGTTCAGGCATTGGCTCGGAAATTCCGTTCGGGGTTGGCGTTATCGGGGTTGCCGCGAAAGAACGCGTGCCGATACGGATCATGTATTTCGCGGCAGAATACGCCTATACAAAAGCCGTTCGTGAACAGCTGATCGACGATGGCCGCGCCGACAAACTTGAAGATCGCATACCGTTGCCTGGACTTTCGGAACCGGGCAGCCAGCTCGCCGTTCCCATCCTTGCCAATGGGCACCTGCAGGCCGTGCTGTATGTGGAAAGTGATCAGGCCTGTCGTTTCAATTACGACGACGAGGATGCGCTGGTCGCGATTTGCGCGCAGGTGGGTGAGGCCATGCAAAGCCTGCAATCGCAACCACCAGCTGAAGTTTGCCATTCACCAGGCCTCTGTCCAACTCCACAAGGCACGGCTATTCGGGTCAAGTACTTCCTGACCGATCACAGCGTATTTCTTGACGAAGAATACCTGATCAAAGGCGTGGCCGGCGCCATTCTTTGGCGCTTACTGAATCAGTTCAAACACGAGGGTCGTATCGAATTTACCACGCGCGAACTGCGCCTCGACAACGCCATCCCGTTACCGGATGTCAGCGACAATCTCGATGCACGTTTGCTGCTCTTGTCGCGCCGCTTGAAAGAACGCAGCGATTACCTGTTTATCGAAAAGGCGGGGCGCGGGCGTATCAAACTGGTCATGCATAGACCAGTGGAGTTACAAGTCGGCGCCTAGCCCATCTTTCACGGCTTCAATTGCTATGCTGTGTTTATGACTGCTACCGCCCTTTCACCTAATCGCATCGTACCGCTTGCCCTATCTCTGCTATTTAGTCAGTGCGGCTTTCCTGAAACCTCCCATTCCTACTTTCTCAGCGTCCATCAACTCGCCAGCGAACTCGACATCGGAAACCAGAACGAAAGCTACCGTGAAACCCGCTGGCGCATTGGTGCCGGCGAACAACAAACACCGCGATGGCAATTCCAACACGATTATCGGATTTTTGAACTACCATCCGTCGATGGCGTCGTCGCCGCCAGTAACGGTCATCTGCATGCGCTCAGTTGGCAATGGCATTTTGCACTGGAAAACTGGCAAGTCACACTGACACCTACTCTCGCCACCTCATCGAACGCCCTGCGTCATCTCAAAGAAGTAGAACTCGATGACTGGCAAGCCAACTTCGCATTGCTTTATCCGTATAAACACATGAAGTTCGGCATAGCCGCTGGCAGTCAGTTTGGCCGTTACCGCCCCCACCCCGTTTGGCAATGGCACCTACACCATAACGATTGGTCAGTAACGCTTGGCTTTCCGGAAAACGCCGTTCGTTGGTCGCTAAACGAGTTCTGGCAATGGCATCTGCGATTGTTCCCTGATGGCGGACAATGGCGTGTGCGCGATGAACAGCTGACGATAACCAGCGACTTGGAACAGCGCCGTTGGCGCCTCGAACTGGGTTTGACATGGCAGTGGGAAAACATCGAGATTGGCGGACATATTATCCGCCACATGGAACAGCGCTGGCGTTATCGGTTGATGGATAACCGCATCAATGAAATTGATATTCCGGATAGTACGGCTTTGGCCGTCGAGTTTAACTGGGGGTTCTAGAAAAAGCGCTTTTTCCGATGCGGACCGCCGAGCTCATTGCTTGTTGGGCTCCGCGGGGCGCTGGCCAACCTACCACACTGGGAGATAGTGTGAGATACCGCTTGGCGAGTTTACGAAATGCGTTGGTTAGGTCAATCGAAATCTGAAAGCTATAGGTTGGGTAGTCGGCTTTCAGAGCTAATTGTCTTTAGCTGATTTCAGGGCAGTCGATACCTTAGCCTAGCTTGACTGGACATTGGGAGAGGAACTGGTCTCAACCAGAGTGCTGCTTGTTGTTGCTGTCCACACTCGATTTATCGCTGATGGTTGCCGTGGCACTGTCGAACGCATCGCTCAGTGCCTTTGCCGATACTTTCTCCGCTTCGTGCTGCTGTTTACGAACGGACTTGATCAGTTGCTGTAACTTGCGGCGCAAAGTCAGATCATCTCCGGCTTTCTGCATTTCTTGCTGCAGCAACTCGGTTGCGCGATCGAAGTATTGATAAGTGGTGTAGGTATCGATTGCCGCCTGAATTTGCTTTAACTGCAGCAGGCGTCGTTCCGCCGCGGTTGTGGCCGTCACGTCTACCGGCTTCGGTTCTATGGTTTCAGGTAATGGCAGCGATTCGCTCAATACGTGTTGGTGCTGAACGCGGGCCGTGGCGAAACGTCGCCGTTCAGCTCGCCGCTCAGACCAGGTCCAGAACAAGGCACTCAAACCACCCAGCGCGGCAATGGCGGTCAAGGTCCAGATGACATCGCGCCAGGATCGCTCATCAACGTTGGCAACAGACGGGGTGACCGTGTTGGTTGGCGAAGCTTTGGCAAGCGTATCGTTGATGACCACGCGCACCGGAGTGGGCAGAGGGTTTTCCGGGCGCGAGACATTGAATTCAGGCACGCGTTGAGGGCTGAGTAAGGCGGTTTGACGCGCATCCATTGCCTGTAATTTCGCTTCCAATGCTTGCAGTCGCTCGGCGTTTGCTTGCAGCTGATTTTTCAGTTCGGCGTTTTGTGCCCGTATCTGTTCCAGTTTGGCGTGATCGACTGGCGGTTCTTCGACGAGCGCAGGCGTCGGCGCTGGTGTTTGTAATGCCGCGACCATCGCACCGCGCGGCCGCTGAAGCAAAGTCTGCCATTCGTTTCTGGCGATTTGACGCACCTGCTCTGCAGTCGGGAGTTGCAATGCGATGGCCATTTTCAGCCGATTCGGATCATTGCCGATAAAAGCATCCGGGTTCTGCCGAAACAAGGCAACGGCCCATTGTTGCCAGTGTGAATCAGAACCTTTAGCCAGACGTTGTGCGATAACCGATAAACTATCGCCGCGTGCGGTCAAACCGTTGGAGGAATTGGTATAAGCTGGAGCCGGCGCACTTGGTGCGATGCGTATCGCGGTGTCGGTTGCTGAGGTTGTTGAAACAGCGGCACTGGTGCGCAGCGGTGTGCCCGGAAGATCCAGCAACAAGGCGTATTCGCGAACATAGCGCGTGCTGCCCTGCTCGGCGACCAACACCAATTGCAACAATGGTTCGCGGATCGGCACCCGACTGCTCAACTGCAACACCGCGCCATCGCCACGCGGCAAGATTTGCACGCGAATGTCATTCAGCGCGGGCACGCGATCCAGCCCAAGCGCTGCAAAATCGCCGTGCTGACCGAGGCTGGCTCGCAGTTCATGCAACTCAGCGTTGCCAACACCGAGCAGCGGAATTTCCGCCTGCAAGGTTTCGTTCAAATGGGATTGTAATTCGAGGTCGCCAAGTCCGACGGCAAAGCTGGTCGGTGACAACAGGACGCCCAGGATCAGGGCGGTTAACTTCATTCGTGGCTGCGCCATAACACATCATCCTTCGTGCCGTACAACAAGCGGAGGAGCACAAAGGAAGTATGGAGGGTATTGCCGCTTTTGCCAAAGCGGCGCTGAGCCCATGCGAATGTCAAACTACGGTTGCCACGCTGGCACGGCAGCACAAGCATGGTCATCCATCACGCAGCAGCGTTTGCGAGAAAAGCCTGCAAATTTCGTGGTATTGCGCGAGAAAGCCGGTTAGCGGAGAAATGCTAACCGGTACGTTATATAGAAACGAATGGCGATATTTAGAGTATTGCTTAGCTCAAAAACATCTTTACCGTCGTTAACCGCTCAGTGGTTTGCCGTTCAAAGATGCGGTTGTGCCCGTTGCATGATGGCCTGGCTCTGAGATTGATTCAGCAAGGAACCGTAGTTAAAAGCGGACTGCCCTTCAACTCGTGCGGCGACGAAGGCATCGCTGATCAACGACTCACCGGATTGCATCAGCGTCGCTGCTTGCAGCAGCACGGCCAGTTTATCGACAACAAAGCGTGAGTTGGCTTCGATGCTGGTGGGGTCTTTCAGCAGCTTTTGCAGTTGCAGGAATTGTTGATCGAAGGCAACCGATTGGCCACGCACCAGATTAAGTTCGTTGAACAACACCTCGACCGCGGCTGGCGATTTATCCGTGGCGCGTAATACGTCCAAACACTGCACATTACCCGAGCCCTCCCAAATCGCATTGACTGGCGCTTCCCGGTACAGACGCGGTAGTAGATTCTCTTCGACATAACCAACACCGCCGATGCACTCCATCGCCTCATAGGTCAGGTGCGGAGCGCGTTTGCAGATCCAGTATTTACCGATGGCGGTAACCAGCCGCGCGAACAATTGATGGGCTTCGTCTTGCTGCTGATCGAGGCTGTGGGCAAGCCGCATCGTCAACGCCAATGCCGCTTCTGATTCCAGCGCCAGATCGGCGAGCACGTTTTGCATCAGCGGTTGCTTGTGCAGATTTTTGCCAAACACGGAACGGCCAGAAGTGTGATGCGTGGCTTGCGCAACAGCCGCGCGCATCAAACCCGAGGAACCGATCATGCAATCAAAACGCGTCATCGCGACCATATCAATAATGGTGCGTACACCGCGACCTTCTTCACCGAGCATCCAGGCAAATGCGCCACGGTATTCGACTTCCGATGAGGCGTTCGAACAATTGCCGAGTTTGTTTTTCAGGCGCTGTATGTGCATGGCGTTTTTGTTGCCATCTGGTCGCCAGCGCGGCAACAGAAAACAGGACAAACCGCTTTCGGTTTGCGCCAACACCAAAAACGCATCACTCATCGGCGCCGAACAAAACCATTTATGACCGACAATTTCGTAAGCCTCGCCGGGCCCCGCTTCGCCTAACGGATAAGCGCGCGTGGTATTGGCACGGACATCAGAGCCGCCTTGCTTCTCGGTCATCGCCATGCCAATCGTCACACCGTTTTTCTGCGTATAAGGCACGTTGCGTTCGTCGTACTCATCGCTCAAGATTTTCGGCAGCCATTCTGCCGCGACCGATGGCGTGGACTTCAGTGCCGGCACCGCGGCAAAGGTCATCGTGATCGGGCAACAGGTGCCGGCTTCGGCTTGGGTATGCAGGTACATCAAACCGGCGCGGGCGACATGGGCACCGGCGATCGGATGACGCCAAGGGCTAGCGTGTATGCCGGCCCGCACGGCGGCATGCATCAATTCATGGTAAGCCGGGTGAAAGCGCACCAAATCGACACGATGACCAAAGCGGTCATGCGTATCGAATTGCGGTTTGTTTTCATTGGCCAGAAAACCAGCGCGCTGCAGTTCATTGCCACAGCGATCGCCATACGCTCGCAAATTGCTGCTGGCCCAATCGCCACCAAATTTTGTGATCCAAAACTGCAGCGCATTGTCGCTGGTGTAGGCATTGTAGTGCTCCAGCGGTGTCGGCTGATTGAATACTTCATGCGTTTCCGCTTGGGCTTTGTGCGCCAACGAATCGTGTTCTAGTGATCGAGATGGATGGTCCATGTGCGGATTCCCAATGAGATCGATGGTCTTTATCTTCAAGCTAATTGCATTGTGGCGCAACAAGCCGGCAAATCCGTGGCAATTTTTATTGCCGCTTGTGGTGCGCGTCCATATGATGCTCGGACCATGTGAATTTAGCTGGGTATTGATGAGGTATCCATGGGTTCTCCGCTTTTCCGATTGATCGGCGTAAAGACACGCCAAGGCAGCTCCCACTTTGGTATGACGTCGATGCTGGCCGTCGTGATGCTACTGACATTCAGCACCGCCAATTACGCAACCAGCCAGACGCCCCCCACCGAAGAAGAGACAGCCGTACAGTCGCTGATGGCCGACTTGCGCGCCGGCGCTGCAACGCCCGGTTTGATTGAACGTGCCAATGCGTTGATTGCTCGCTATCCGAACTCGGCGCCGGTTTATATCGCGCGTGCTTCCATTCTCGGTAATACCGATCGGATGCGAGCGATCGATGATCTGAAAAAAGCCACGACACTTGCCCCGGAGCACAGTGAGGCCTGGTACCTGTTGGGCATGTTGCAAATGTCGCCTGGTGACGGTTTGAACTTCGGCTCAGCAGCCGCGAAAAGTTTCGAGAAAGCGATGACCAACGCGCCCGTAGAGTGGCAGCCACGTCTGCTTGCCTTGCGTTTTGATGCACTCGCCAGTGTCAACCGCTCTGAAGCCGCCCGCATGATTGAAGAGGCTATCACGCGCTTTCCGGAAGACGTCAATCTGGTGTTACGTCGAGCCAGTGTGGCAAGTCCGGACAGCAAAAAGCTGGAGTTGCTGACCGCCGCCGCGCATAAATGGCCAGACAACCTGGACGTGCTCGCCGAGTACGGACGGGCATTGGCAAATGACGGCTCCAGCATGACCACAGAAGTCATCAAAAAAATTCTCAGCCTGTACAAAGGCGAAGCGCCGTTGACGAATTATGTTGCCGAGATCGCCAACCTGCTGGAGCGAAAGCGCAAACCACAAGAAGCGGATGCGATCATCGAGGCCGGATTGCAGCGCTGGCCAAAAGAAGTCGGGTTTTATATTACGCGGGCAAAAATGCGCCCGAAAACCGCCATTCAGGATATGGAAAAAGCGATTTCGATCCAACCGAATGAAGCGTCGTTGTACGTTCACCTGGCCATTGCCGAGCATCAAAATGGCTTGCCTAACGCGAAAAACACCCTTGATCGAGCCGTGCGAATGGACCCGGCGAATGTCGATATCCGTCGTTTCCGGATCAAGTGGAATAAAGACATGCGCATTGAAAATGGGGGGGAGATTGTCGCCGATCTGGAAATGCTGCCGGAAACCCAAGGCTTCGTGAATCCACAAGAAAACAAAGATAATTTTAATTTTTATGTCATGGCCTACGAAAACGCCAAGCGTTACCACGATGCCTTGCGACGTCGTCTGGTTGAAGCTGGTCAACCGTTGCACCTGAGTTCAGTGGACAATGTGGTCAAGTATCGCGAACACCTCAGCAACACTGACGCTGAGGCGATATTTGCCGAAGCGATGAAAGAAGCCAACAGCCCTGATCTGAAAGATAGCGCGAAGATCAAGGCAAGACTACTGGCCTTACGCGGCGCTTATCGGGCGGCCACACGGGGTCGCAGCGCCGCCATGGCAGACTTTGATGCGGCAATCGCCACAGGATTTGGCTCAAGTCGCGGTGGTTCGGATGGCTTCGAATCTTATCGAGCACAAAGTTTGTTCAACGCCCATGTGCGTGAATACTTCAGCGACACTGAATCCACGCCTTTCGCCGAGCAAGCATGCCGGGAGGGTCTCGTGCAGCGCTCGGCGTCGCTGTACTTCGGCGGAACCGACAATGCGTTTCTTCATACGTTCACCGGCACGCAGGATGACAATCGAGGCAAGAACGCCATGGGTATGGAATCACATGGACGTTTCTACTCTTCGCCAGACGAAGTGGATACCAAAACATGGACCTATTCGCTTTCCGGTACCGATGGCGATGCCACGATTCAGATTCTCAACAATCGCCAAATCAAGCTTAATGGTGTGACGCTGCGTCGATGTCAGATTGACGCTAACGGCAACGCTACTGGTCGGTTCTATTGATAACGCGAACTCGCTAAGTTAGCGACGGTATTGTTAAGGTTTAGTGCTTATCTGCACTGTTGCGAACAGAAAACAGCGTTCGCAACAGTGCAGTAGGCCGATTCAATTGGACAGTGCATTTCACCACGGCAGCGGAATGTCCAAACGGTTCTGCGCCATTAGCCCAGCGCCGTATCGAGCACCATCATCACCGCGAAACCGATCATCACACCCATCGTCGCCATTGTTTGATGACCGTGACGATGGGTTTCCGGAATCACTTCGTGTGAAACAATGAAAATCATCGCACCGGCCGAAAGCCCCATGCCAATCGGATAGGCAAGCGGCAAACCACCAGCAAGACCGATGCCGAGCAGAGCGCCGAGTGGCTCCATCAAACCGGTGGCGGCACCAATCAACGTTGCCTGCCAGGCCGACAGATCAGCGGTGCGCAACGCCATCGCCACCGCCAAGCCTTCCGGAATATCCTGAATCGAAATCGCCGTCGCGACGGTGGCACCGACGCTGAAATCACCGCCGGCGAAACTGACGCCGATGGCCATACCCTCCGGCAGATTGTGCAGCGTAATGGCAAAAACAAACAACCAAACGCGGCTGATGCGCTCGCAACCGGGCCCGCATTTGCCAACGTATTCATGTTCGTGCGGCGTGAAGCGGTCCAGCCCGAGCATCAGCATGACACCAAGCGTCAATCCGACAACGACCGTTAACGCGGCGCCAAGGCGGCTGCCGGTGATGTCTTCCGCAGCAGCAATGCCGGGCAGGATCAATGAAAACGCACTGGCGGCCAGCATCATGCCGGCGGCAAAACCCAGCATGCCGTCAGCCAGCTTTTGCGAAAGGCGGCGCAGACCCAGTGCCAGAAACGCACCGAACGCGGTGGCCGCGAACGCAGCCAAGCCACCGTAAAGAGCATCGGCAAGATGATTGTCTGGATACGCGGCCAAGGCCCGGAACAGGCCGACGACAAACAGCGCCAACACGGCCAGCGTGGAGATGCCGAGGCTGGCGAGCGTCCACGGATGTTTTCGTGCCTCCTCGATCCAGGCTTGGCGTAGTGAAAACGGCGCAGGTTCGGTGTGTTCCATGGTGCCCTTGGTCCAGCGTTCGAAGTCAGTACCCAATGAGGGCTGCATTTATACGTTGTCAGCATTCCCGGATTCTGCAAGCGCTAGCGGCTTTGCCATGGCGCTGACTCCCCGAAGTGTTGCGCAAATACACCACGCTGACCAACACGCCACGGCAATCAGCACCATAGTTTCGATCAATGGCCATAGCCGTCATCAAAGCGTCATATATTCGATCTTCCATATATGTGATTTTCCATATACATTTACTCCGTCTCTTCCCTACGGAATTGCTGATGGCCCTGAATCCCGTTAGTTTCTTTAAAAGTCTGGCCGATGAAACCCGGCTGCGGATGCTGATGTTGCTGACCACCCAAGGTGAGCTTTGCGTCTGCGAACTCGGCGCCGCGCTGCAGGACAGCCAACCAAAAATCTCGCGACATTTGGCGCAGCTGAAAACCGCTGGTGTGTTGCAGAGCAAACGCCAGGGCAAATGGATCTATTACCGCCTGCATCCGCAATTGCCAGCGTGGGCAAGCACGGTGCTGCAACAGGCCGCCAACGGCAACCAACCCTACGTCAAAAAAAATCAGCAACGATTGGCCACGATGTGCAATCGGCCTGAACGTTGCTGTTAAGTAATAATCGAAGCAAGGAATTCGTCCATGAGCATCAAAGTCGGAATCAATGGTTTTGGTCGTATCGGCCGCTTGGCGCTGCGGGCAGCGTTTACTCATCCATCTCTGAGGGTAGTCGCGATCAATGACCCGGCCGCCGATGCGGCCACGTTTGCCCATTTGCTGGAGTTTGACTCGGTGCATGGGCGCTGGCCGCAAGCGATCGCCGCCGACAAGGAATCGCTCACGATTAACCATCAGCGCATTCGCTTCACGCAGAACAAAGCCATCGCCGATAGTACATGGTCCGACTGCGATGTCGTGATCGAAGCGACTGGCAAAATGAAATCGACAACGCTGCTGCAAGCTTATCTAGATCAAGGTGTCAAACGCGTGGTCGTTTCCGCACCGGTGAAAGAAAAAAGCGTGCTGAATATCGTCGTTGGCGTCAACGATGATCAATACGATCCAAGCCAGCACCGCATCGTTACTGCAGCCTCTTGCACAACAAATTGCCTCGCTCCGGTGGTGAAAGTCATCCATGAACGTTTTGGTATTCGTCATGGCTCGATCACCACCATTCATGATCTGACCAATACCCAAAGCATTCTCGACACTGCCCATAAAGATCTGCGTCGGGCGCGCGCTTGCGGCATCAGCCTGATTCCAACGACCACCGGTTCCGCAACTGCCATCACCGAGATTTTCCCGGAACTGAAAGGCCGACTGAATGGCCACGCCGTGCGCGTGCCACTGGCGAACGCCTCACTGACCGATTGCGTATTCGAGGTGGAACGCGCAACGACCGTTGAGGAAGTCAATGCCGCATTGAAACAGGCAGCGGAAACCTCGCTGCGAGGCATTCTCGGCTATGAAGAAAAGCCGCTGGTATCGATTGATTACAAAACCGATCCGCGTTCGTCGATCATTGATGCGCTGTCGACGATGGTCGTCAATGAAACCCAGGTGAAGATTTATGCCTGGTATGACAATGAGTGGGCGTATGCCAATCGGGTGGTGGAGTTGGTGGCGATGGTCGGAACGAAGGAATAATCTTCAAAGATCGATCATCGCTCTTGTATGCCAAAACAATCTGGGGGAATAAAGCCGCACTTGACGTTCAAAGTGGTCTCGACACTTCAAAGGCGCTTCGACTTTCGCGATTGCCGGGATGCGCCCCGGCGGTCGCCCTACTTTATCTTGCTCGTGCAAGAAAAGTAGGCAAAAGACAAATTTGTCAGGAACAAATTTGGACGCGGGAGGCGCCCGTAGGGTGAGTGCCTGGATGGCACGAATCCACCACGCCCTGAAGCGCCAGGAGAGTTGCTTTACTTCGTCTAGGCCGTTCCGGCATCGAC
The DNA here is from genome assembly GCF_009756665.1 of Permianibacter aggregans. GTDB lineage: Bacteria > Pseudomonadota > Gammaproteobacteria > Enterobacterales > Permianibacteraceae > Permianibacter > Permianibacter aggregans. The sequence continues at coordinate 3,109,127 of NZ_CP037953.1, read as the reverse complement.
AGGCCTCCAGCTCGGGCCGCGCTGAGTCGGCATCCATGCCTCAACAGCGCTACAACCGCTGTCCTTGCGGTTGTACCCGGCTTCCATCCTGTCGCTGCCGGCTGGCGCATACGGGGGCCCCGTTTTTTCTATTCCGTGGGAGTTTGATCTGCTTTAAAAACTGCAAAGATGAAATATCAGATTAACTTCCCCTAATTGAGTACTGCTGCTAGTGAAATTGTGAAAATGAATGCCGCACAAAAACAATATCTGCTGATTACCGGTAATTACTGGGCCTTCACATTGACTGACGGCGCACTCCGCATGCTGGTCGTGTTGTATTTCCATCAGCTTGGCTATGCGCCGCTGCAAATCGCCTTGCTGTTTTTGTTTTATGAGTTCTTTGGTGTCGTGACCAATCTGCTTGGTGGTTGGCTTGGTGCTCGTATCGGTTTGAATAGAACGATGCATATCGGTTTGCTGTTACAGGTGGTGGCCTTGTCAATGCTGTTGGTACCAAGCGCCTGGTTGACGGTGCCGTGGGTCATGGCGGCGCAGGCACTTTCTGGCATCGCCAAGGATCTGAACAAGATGAGCGCCAAGAGCGCGATCAAGACGCTGCTGACCAATGAAGCCCAAACACGATTGTTTCATTGGGTGGCGGTGCTGACCGGTTCGAAGAACGCACTGAAAGGCATCGGCTTTTTTCTCGGTGGTTTGCTACTCAGCGTGCTTGGGTTTCAAGGCGCTATCGCAGCGATGGCCATTATCCTGGCGCTGGTTGGCGTGTTCAGCCTGCTGACCTTGAAACAGGAACTCGGCAAAGCGAAAAACAAACCGAAATTCTCGGCGCTGATGTCCAGCAGCCGGGCTGTGAATATTCTGTCGGCGGCGCGACTATTCTTGTTTGCTGCCCGTGATGTCTGGTTTGTTATCGCGCTGCCGGTTTTTCTTGCTGAACAATTGCAGTGGTCGCACACCGCTGTTGGCAGTCTGCTGGCGCTGTGGATTATTGGTTATGGCGCCGTGCAGGCGTTGGCGCCTCGTCTGTTCGGCTTGCGCGGCCCGCATCCGCCAGGACGCCATGCCGCCATCCTTGGCGCGCTGATACTGGCGCTGATCATGTTGTTGCTTAGCTGGTTGCTGCCCTCATCATTTGGCGGCATATCGGTCGAGCAGGTGCTCGTCGCTGGTTTGCTGGTTTTTGGGGTCGTGTTTGCCATCAATTCAGCGTTGCATAGCTATCTGATTGTCGCCTACGCCCGCGAAGATGGCGTCTCGCTCGATGTCGGCTTTTACTACATGGCCAATGCCATGGGCCGATTGGCTGGCACAGTGTTATCCGGCTATCTGTATCAGCAATACGGATTGATGGCGTGTTTGTTGGCCGCGGCGAGCATGTTGCTGTTGACGACCGTGATTTCCTTGGCGCTGCCTCGGAATCCTGTAGGCAGTTAATCACCTAACATTGGCTGTCATACAAAAGGCAAAAATCGGTAAGCATTTCATCATCAAAGCGTCATCCGGCATTTCTAGGCTGATTGCTCCACCTACACTTGGAGCATCAGTTCATGATGACAACGATTCATCGCCTCACGCTGTTGCTGTTAAGTTTTTCCAGTATTGCGCTTGCTGAAAATTGCCTTCACGGTTGTCCTACTGGTAAAAATGGGCAGATTGTCACCCGCCAGATTTATACGCTGCAAAACAATGCGCTAACCAAGTTCGCCGACTGGACCGCCTATCAAGTCACTCCAAACACAATTGACGGCCCAAGTCGTTCACGCACCTGGAAGTCAGATCCGGCGATTAACGCCGCCCATACCTTGGAGCCCGCTGACTACACCAACGCCAATGCGGTGCTCGGTACCGATCGCGGACATCAAGTGCCGCTGGCCTCATTCTCCAACACGGCTTACTGGGCTGACACCAATTACCTGTCGAATATCACGCCGCAAAAAGCCGATCTGAATCAGGGACCATGGGCACGCCTGGAAGAGGCCGAACGCGCACTGGCGCGTAGCGGTAAGAACGTGTTTATCGTGACCGGGCCATTGTATGAGTGGTATGTCGGCGAACTGCCCGGCGCCAATGAAAGCCATGTCATTCCTTCCGGCTATTTCAAAGTGCTGATCACCAACAGCAACGGCTGGATCGACGCCTCCGCTTTCATCATGGAACAGAACCTGGGCAAAAACGCCAATTTCTGCGGCCGCGAAGTCACCATCGATCAGGTTGAGCAACGCGCTGGCATCAACATCATGCCAATGCTACCGGCCTACAAAGAAAGCGCCGTCGAGGGCCGCACAGGTGGCCTGCGCGCGGCTTTGGGCTGCTGAACATCAAGTAAAAAGAGGCTGCAAACATGGCGGCCTCTTTTTAATGTGAATCGTTATTTCAACAATGTTGCCACCGCTTCACCGGTCGCTTTCGCTGATTGAGGATTCTGTCCGGTAACGATGCGTTGATCGACCATGACATGTTCCTTCCAGGCATCAGCAGCACGGAAAATCGCGCCGCGCTTTTTCATTTTATCTTCCAGCAAGAACGGCACGGCTTCCGTTTTGCCGACGGCCTTCTCTTCTTCATTGCTGAAGCCAGTAATTCGACGGCCTTGCACCAAGTGCTCACCGTTGCTCAGTTTGACGTTGACCAGCGCAGCAGGCCCATGACAAACCGCGGCGACCACACCGCCCTGCTCATACACTTCACGCGTCACCCGATCAACGGCCGGACTGTCCGGAAAGTCCCACATGGCGCCGTGACCACCGGTGAAAAACACCGCTTGATAATCTTTGGCATTGACCTCATCCAACTTCAGCGTTCGATCGATTTCTTTCTTCATCGCATCGTCATGTAAAAAGCGCTGATCGAGTTCGTCACGGTTCTCCAGACTGCCCGGATCAATGGGCGCTTTACCGCCTTTGATACTGGCGATTTCAACCTGAAGGCCGGCTTCGCGCATCGCGAAGTATGGATGGGTTAGCTCACCCAACCAATAACCGGTTGGTTTGCCGGTGTCACCCAGTTGATCCTGACTTGTCAGTACCATTAATACTTTTCCGCTCGCCATATTGTCCTCCTCTTTCGTTTCGACTTTGACCTGCTCTCTCCCTCATCATAGAACGTCGCGATTTTTTATAACCTGAGATTGTTTAAACAGCTTGTTTTGATGCCATCAACTCATTCCTTGATCCGTAGCGATTGCTACGGCAATGGTTCGTCAACGACAAACAACGCAATCGTCTAACCTTAGTAGCAATACTGGTTATCTCTAAAACGAGGTCTCGTACATGCGGCGACGTTGCTGGCAAAGTATCGCGATGTTTTTTTTACTGCTCAGCACCTGCATGGCGTCGGCCCAGTCGGTGGTGCTGATCGAAATTCACGACGCCATCACCCCCGCCAGCTCCAGCTATTTTTTGCGTGGTTTGCACCATGCCGAACAGTCTGGTGCCGAGCTGATGATTGTGCGCCTCAATACGCCGGGCGGGCTCGATACCTCGATGCGGGAAATGATTCAGGCAATGCTGGTGTCGAACGTACCGGTAGCAATTTATGTTGCGCCGAGTGGCTCACGCGCAGCCAGCGCTGGCACGTACATGCTTTATGCCAGTCATGTTGCAGCGATGGCGCCCGGTACCAATCTCGGTGCCGCGACACCAGTGCAGATCGCTGCGGCAGGAGGCGAAGATGACAAGGAAAAAGCCAAACCGGATCCGAAAACCACGAAAGCGGTACAGGATGCAGCAGCCTACATCCGCTCGCTGGCGCAGCTGCGTAACCGCAATGTTGAGTGGGCCGAGCAAGCGGTGTTTGAGGCGAAAAGTCTGTCGGCAAATGAAGCGTTGGAGCTGAATGTCATCGATCTGATTGCCAAGGATATCGACGACTTGCTGCAACAGGTCGACGGCCGGCAAGTGAGCGTTGCCGATGTCAACGTCACCCTCAACACAAAAAGCGCCGCAATCACCACACTGCAACCGAATTGGCAGGAACAGGCGTTGGCGATGATGGCCAATCCGAATATCGCGTTGTTGCTGATGATGATTGGCGTCTACGGTTTGTTGTTTGAATTCTACACGCCAGGCTCAATTGGTCCCGGCGTCATCGGTGCCATTTGTCTGCTGCTAGGCGCTTATGGTTTGGCGATGTTGCCGCTGAATATCGTTGGTATCGCGCTGATCGTGCTCGGCCTAGGGTTGATGGTTGCGGAAGCGATGGCGCCGAGTTTTGGCGTACTCGGGGTCGGCGGTATTGTTGCGTTCATCATCGGCGCGCTGATGCTGATCGATGCCGACATTCCCGGTATCGGCATTTCCTGGCAAATGGTGGTGCCTCTGGCACTGACCAGCGCCGTGGCCATCGCGATGATCGGCATGTTGGCGATGAAGGTACGCAAACGCAAACCGGTGTTCGGTGGCGAGGCGATGATTGGCGAGCGGGTATTGGCATTGGAAAATTTTGATGTCGAAGGCCGCGTCCAGGGTTTTGGTGAAGTCTGGCAAGCGCGCAGTGGCAAACCCTTGCAACAAGGTCAGGCCGCGCGCGTTATCGCTCGCGAAGGATTGACCCTGATAATCGAACCAGAAGGAGAAAACTGATGATTCCGATGCCTTTCGGCTGGTCGTTTGTGCTGTTGATTGTGATCATGGTGCTGGCCAGCGCCATCAAGATTCTGCGCGAATACGAACGCGGCGTCATTTTTTTGCTCGGCCGGTTCTGGAAGGTCAAAGGTCCGGGCCTGATCATTGTCATTCCCTTTGTGCAACAGGTCGTTCGCGTTGATTTGCGCACGGTGGTCATGGACGTACCGACCCAGGATGTCATTTCCCGCGACAATGTCTCGGTCAAGGTCAATGCCGTGCTGTACTTCCGCGTTGTCGATGCCCAGAAAGCCATTATCAATGTCGAGCATTTTCTCGACGCCACGTCGCAGCTGGCACAAACAACCTTGCGTTCAGTGCTAGGTAAACATGAGCTCGATGATATGCTGGCCGAACGCGAACAATTGAATGCCGATATTCAGAAAATTCTCGACGCACAAACCGATAACTGGGGCATCAAGGTTTCCAACGTCGAGATCAAACATGTCGATATTGACGAATCGATGGTGCGCGCCATCGCCCGTCAGGCCGAGGCCGAGCGAGAGCGGCGTGCCAAGGTCATTCACGCCGAAGGGGAAATGCAGGCCTCCGAGAAACTGCTGCAAGCATCGCAGGTGCTGTCGCAATCACCACAGGCCATGCAATTGCGCTACCTGCAAACCTTGACCGCAATTGCAGGCGACAAAACCACGACGATTGTGTTCCCGTTACCGATGGATTTGATTCAGGCAATGCTGAAATCGATGGATGTCGAGAAGAAAGAATGATGGCTCCGCAAAGAGAAATGTAGGTCCGTATATGGACTCCTCCCCTATTGCAAGCCATCGTCGAAAGCGACAAAGGAATGAGACTGCAAACGTATATCCGACCTGTTGATGAGCGTATCAATCGCTCTGGCCATAATGGTTTTCGCTCACACCGTGCCTATCGAATTGGCGGCCTTTCCTGTTCAGGAGGCCGTCGCACCTAGCGGCATCATGGTGTGCCGGTCTTACCGTTGTGCCATTCTCGATGACTTGGCAATCTCTGGTGGGTTAACTCCTATCGCTTAATTGCTCTTCCGATAACACTGGCCTTTGCTCAACAACGCCCAAATGATGCGCGCGTTTTTGTTGGCCACGGCGACGGTGGTGACATTGGTATCGCGTCTTGCCTCCAATGCCTGGATGTTCAGGCTGCGTGCATCGTGTTTTTTTCGGCTGGCATTTACCGCCGCTCGGGCGCCGTGAATCAGCAAGGTTCGCAGTAATGGATTTCCGCGCTTGCTGATACGTCCCAGACGCTCTTTGCCTCCGCTCGAATGTTGCGTTGGCACCAAGCCCAAATACGCGGCAAATTGTCGCCCGCTGCGAAATTGTTTGGCATCACCCACTTGCGCAACTAATGCGAAGCATTGATGGGCCAATGCCTTCGATGGCCAGCAGTCGCTGAATCCGTTCATCGTTTTTCACGCAAGCCAGCACCTGCTTGGTCAGGGCATCGAGTTGTGCACTCATGAACGTCAGCTCGTCATAAAGCTGACGCAACAGTTGCCGCATCAACGGACACAGCTCATTGCGCGGTTCGTCGATAATCGCCGGCAACTGACGACACAATGCCGTGGCGCCATGCGTCGAGATGACAATGCCGTGCTCAGCCAATAACCCTTTGGTTTCATTGATGAGGCGGTGCGGGCACGGGTTACTCGTTGACGCACCCGATGTAAGGCTTGCAGTGCCAGTTGCTCCGGTGGCTTGACCGTGACAAAGCGCATCGTCGGTCGTGACAGCGCTTCACAAATCGCTTCGGCGTCATTGGCATCGTTCTTATTGGATTTGACATAGGGTTTGACGAACTGCGGCGGCATCAGCTTGACCACATGGCCCAGGCTCGTCAGCCGGCGTGCCCAGTAATGCGCACCCGCACAGGCTTCCATACCAATCAGCGTCGGGGCCAGCTTGGCGAAGAACGGCAGCATCTGTTGACGGCTGAGGCGTTTGTTCATCACTGGTTTGTCGTGGTCATTGACCGCATGAAGTTGGAAAACCTGCTTTGCCAGGTCGATTCCGATGCGCTTAATATTCATAACGGACTCCTTCCTTCTGTGACTGACATGACTCGTCAATCTCAGTCTGGCACTTCGACGCCGTGGATGGGAGGAGTCAATACCATCAAATTCATTCGGACATCGTTTGCGTCGGTTCAGACACGTTTATTGAAGCCCTTTGCCCGGATAGATCCGGACCTACAGCGATTCGATATTGGCCAGATACTGTTCGGCTTGCTGCAAAATCGCTTCGCGCTTGTCTTCGTTCATTTTGTCCCAGCTGCCGTAGATCATGCCAATGCGCGGGTTATCGCGAAAACGCTGGCGATGTCGATTCATAAAATGCCAATACAGGCTATTGAACGGGCAGGCTCGCTCACCGGTTTTCTTGCTGACCGCATAGTGGCAGCTTTTACAGTAGTCACTCATTTTGTTGATGTAGCTACCGCTCGATGCATACGGTTTGGTCGCAATCAATCCGCCATCGGCGAACTGGCTCATGCCACGAGTGTTCGGCAGCTCAACCCATTCGATGGCGTCGATATAAATGCCAAGATACCAGTCATCGACTTCATCAGGCTTGATGCCGGTTAACAGACAGAAATTGCCGGTGATCATCAGACGCTGAATGTGATGGGCATAAGCGTAATCGAGCGATTGCCCAATCGCCTGCTTCAGGCAATTCATTTTCGTGTCGGCAGTCCAGAAATAGCCTGGCAGCGATCGTTTCGCCTGCAATCGATTCTTCTGCCGATAATCCGGCATATTGGCCCAGTAAACGCCGCGCATGTATTCACGCCAGCCAATGATCTGGCGAACAAAGCCCTCGATCTGCGGCAGCGTGATCCGCTTCGGGCTTTGTTGATGGGCACTGAGCGCGGCGTCAATGACTTCGTTGACTGACAGCATCTTGCTGTTCAACGCAAACGACAGACGAGAGTGGAACAAGCTCCAGGCGTGAATATGCTGGTCGCTCATGGCATCCTGGTAACGACCAAACCAGGGCAACGCCTGCTGACAGAAATGCTTCAACAGCTTTAGTGATTGCTGCCGGCTGACCGGCCACAGCAAACGGTCTTCCAACGAGCCGAAGTAATTGACCTTGTGCTTTTTTAGCCTGTCGATAACGGCGCTGGCGTCGTTGTCGAAGACGAGCGGTTTCGGGATTTGTTGACGCCCATCTTCGTCGAGAGCCGAACGATTCTCCTGATCAAAGTTCCAGCGTCCACCGGCCGGTTTGTCATCATCCATCAGAACGCGAAAGCGCTGACGCATCATCCGATAGAAATGTTCCATCGTTCGATGCTTGCCCGCTTCAAATTCTTTATTGATTTCCTCAAATGGCAACAGAAAGTGCTCGCTATCGACCTCATGGACGGCGATTGACTTCCCAAGCTTCAGGTGTCGCAGTTGCTGCAGCAAGCGATATTCGTCGGGCCGCTGATATTCGAATGTTTCAATCGCGTGCTGTTTGCATAGCGCCTGCAACAACGCAGGAAGATCGGAATACCTGCACGAGTCGTCCAGCGTCAGATGCAAAACCTGATGCCCGGCCTTTGCCAGCGCTTCGGCAAAACCTTGCATAGCCAGGAAAAATGCAGCGATTTTCTGACCATGGTGTTTGACGTAGTTGAGCTCCTGCGGTAGTTCAGCTAGCAGGTACAACACTTTTTCATCGCGCTGGCGAAGCCAAGAGTGTCGAGCATTGAGCTGGTCACCCAGGATCAGGCGCAATGTGTGGAAATGAGGCATCGGGAATCAGCACGCCAGATAATTTTCCGGTTATACGTGCTGATCCCGAATAACGTTTGCTGACCGATTAGCGCTGACCGAGCGCCAAGCCACCGCTTTTGGTTTCGGCGACGCGCACCTTCTGGCCATGCTGGGTGGTTTCGGCGCCGCGAACGATCACCTGGTCACCAATATTGAGCGCCGCCGAAACAGCAATTTTGTCATCAGTGCCGGCACCGGTGGTGACCACAGTGCGCTCGGCAACGCCTTCGCCGTTCACTTTCATCACATACGTTGCCTGTTCGCGAATGACTAAGGCATCGCGCGGAATCACCAGCGTTTGCTCGGCGCTGGCGCGCGGCACCGCGACTTTAACGGCCATGCCCGGCGTTGCCTTCAGGTTGCGGGCATCGAGGCGCAATTCAAACGCGCGTGAGCTGAGATTGGCCGTTGGCGTCCAGGTACGCAGCGGTAGTTCGATGATGTCGCCATTGAATTCAACACTGAGTGTTTTCGCCTCGGCCAAAAAACTGGCGACGCTGATGGGCGCCTGTGCTTGCACATCGAGTCCAATCAAATCGACCAGTTGCGCAACCGGTTGGCCGGCCTGCACGTATTCGCCCCGTTGCACCCGCCGCTGGGCGACGACGCCGTCGAACGGTGCGGTAATTCGGGCTTTTTTGATCGCCAGCTCGCTGCGCGCAATCAGCACTTTCTGTTGTTCGATATTAGCTTGAGTCACGGCCAGATCACGCTCCGTTGCATCGATTTCGTTACGTGAAATGCTGTTATTGGCAATCAAGGTTTGCAGCCGCTGCAACTGCTTTTCGAAGTACGTTTCAGATGCCTGCAACCGGGACAGCACCGCCTGTTGCTCGGCCAATTCCAGTTTCAGTGCTTCGTCGTCGATACGCGCCAGCGGTTCACCGCGTTTGACCCGACTGCCGATTTCGGCAACCCAGACAATCTGCCCGGCGCGCTCGCTGGCGATCTGAGAATCCTGACGGGAAATGACGTTAGCTGGCACCCAGATCACCGGTGCCACTTCACGCGCTTCGACGGTCGCCACCGTCACCAATGTTGGTGGCGGCGCTTCGGCAGCGTGCAGCGACGTAAGCGGCACACTGAAAAGCGCGGTTGCCAGCGCCATATGACGAAGAGATTTTTGCATGTTCATAACGAGTTCCTTCAGGCAACCGATTCGAGTTTGGCCGGTTCGCGTTTGGCACGTTCGCCTTGCAATACCGACAGACGGGTTTCACCGAGGCGCAGCAGACACGGCAGCAAAATGATCGTGAATACCGTGCTGACCGTCAGACCGCCGACGATAACGGTCGCCAATCCGCGATAGATAACACTGCCAGCTCCAGGCATCAGCACCAAGGGCAACATGCCGAACAAGCTCGTTAGCGTGCTCATGAAAATTGGCCGCAGGCGTGTGCGCAAAGCCTGTTCAACCGCATGGTGACGACTTAGCCCTTCACGTTCAGCGCTGCGGGTTTGATGCACCAGCAAAATGGCATTGTTGATCACCAGCCCAAGCAAAATAATGAAACCGATCATCGTCAGCAGATCGAGCGGCTGGAACGTCACCAGATTCAACAGACGCATCGCGAGCACACCGCCAACGGTCGCCAGCGGCAAACTGAGTAACACCAACGTGCTGTCCTTGACTGATCGAAACAAAGCGCTGAGCAACAAGAACAACACCAGCAGTGCCATCAGGAAATTCTGGCCCATCGTGCTGATCGCTTTGCTCAACTGATCGGCACTGCCACCGTAAAGAATATTGCCGTCAGCCGGTAACATCGCGCGCAATTCCGGCTCGACTTGGGTTTTTATGGCGTCAATGGTTTCTTCCAGTGACCAACCTTCCGGTGGGTTGACGAACAGACTGATGGTGCGATTGCGATCGATGCGTTGCAAACGTGTCGGGCCTACGGTGCGTTCGATATCAACAAGCGCGCGCAGCGGCAACACATTTCCGGCTGGGGTGTACAGCGGCACATCACCTAGCGAATCCGGATCGAAACCCTTATCGCTGCGGAGAATCATGTCCTGACGCTGAGCACCGTCAAAGTATTCACCAACGTAAACGCCATCACCCAACGCACGCACAATGGTGCCGAGATCGCGCCGGCTCCAGCCTTGTTCATTGATCAGGCGATCATTCGGTGACAACCGTAATTCCGGCTCCGCCAATTCCAAACCCGGCTGTGGCTGCACCATCGCGCCGTCGATGACTTGCTGAATCCTGTCCATGCCATGCCGCGCTGCGGCCAACAGTGCTTGCGTATCGCGCGACTGCAGATGCAGGTTGACGCTGCGGCCACCGCCAAAACCACCGAACAGATTGCCTTGATTGGCAAACGCACGGGTATCGGGCAAGTCGACCAGCACCTCATTACGCACGACGTTCAGCAGTTCGTCGACCCGCGATTGATCGAGCGCGCGCACACCGATGGTACCGCCCCAACCACCGATAATGATGTAGTAGTTTTTCAACGCCGGTTGCTTTTCGCCGTCCATATAAGGTTGTAATCGCGCGATGATCGGTTTGACGACCTCCTCTTCAACGGTGTCGATATTGACGCCTGGAGGAAACTGGAAGAAGGCGTCGACGGCATCGCGCTTTACCGGCGGCAGATAATCGAGCTTGGGCATCGCCAGCCACGTGATCGTCACCGGTACAATCATCAGGGTCGCGAATACGATGGCTCGCTTTTTACCGGTGCTGGTCAGATTCATGACAAATGCCGTGATGCGGTCCCATTGCTTGCCAAACCGGTCCGGCACTTGCACGCCTTTCAAGCCGATGCGTGCCATCACCGGCAACACGGTTACGGCGACCAGCAACGACATACTGACCGCTATCGCGATGGTCAACGCCAAATCACCAAACAACTGGCCTTCTATATCTTTAAGGAAAAATACCGGCAGGAAAATCGCGACCGTGGTGGTCGTCGATGCCAGTAATGCGCCCCAGACTTGCGTAGCGCCCTTGTCTGCCGCCTGCTCACCGGGCACGCCTTCATCACGCAAACGAATAATGTTTTCCATGACGACAATGGCCGCATCGAGCACCATGCCCACAGCAAACGCCAGACCGGCCAGCGAAATGACGTTCAGCGAACGACCGGTGATTTGCAGCATGATGAACGTCGCCAGCAAACTGGTCGGGATCGCCAGCGCAATCATCAACGTTGCCCGCATCCGCCGGACAAATACCCAGAGAATGCCTACCGATAAAGCGACACCGAAAACCAGGTTGCTGGTGACCAGATTGATCGCGCGATAAATAAACACCGAGGCATCAAATGACTGCACCATGCGCAGTTCTTTTTCGGCCAGCAGATCGGTGTTGATCTTGTCCACTTCGGCCTTGACGCTATTCAAGGTATCAAGCACATTGGCGCCGCTTTGCCGGTTGACGCGAATCGAAAACGCCGGATTGCCGTTTTGCACGGCGAGGTTGGCCCGATCGGCCGGGCGGATATCGACAGTGGCGACATCGCCTAAGCGCACGGCAACGCCGTTGCGCCATTCCAGAATCAGATCGCGCATTTCTTCCGGCTCATATTTGCCGGTGAAACGCAGCGTGTACTGGCGCCGACCCACATCGAGAAAACCACCAGAGATATCATTGCTGCCGCTGACCCGCCCGACGACATCCGGTAGAGTCAGTTGGTAGTCGGCCAGCTTGTTGGCGTCAAAACGGATTTGCAGTTCCTCACGCTCGGCGCCACTTTCAACCGTGACGCTGGCAACACCAGGAATGGCTTCGATGCGCGGACGAATGACATCGGTGACAAAATCGACGTTGTCGTTCAGTGATTGTGTGCTGCCGGGTAAAGTTTGCAGGAAGAAATAGGTTAGCGCCTCACCGCCACCGCCCCAACCACCGAGCATGATTTGCGGCGGTGTCGCATCGCGCGGTAGCGGCGGTAAACGCGTCATTCGGCTGATCACTTCGATCAGCGTCTGCTGCATGTCGGTATCCAGCGCGAATTCCAGATTGATCCAGGCGAAACCCTGATTGGCATTGGCCGACATCGACTCCAAACCGGGCAAGCCTTGCAGAATATCTTCCTGCGGTTCGATGATTTCCGATTCGATTTCGCGTGGCGATGCTGCACGCCAAGCCGTTTGCACCGCAATCACCGGCCGTTCGATATTCGGAAACAGTTGTACCGGCAGTCGTACTATCGCGTACAAGCCAAACACCGCCAGCAACGCGACGATGACAGCGAGGCCAGCTGGATTATTCAATGCCGTCGAGGTCAGTTTCATTGCAGCGTCCTGTTCAATGGTTAGCTAAAGCGTGGATGTCGCACAGCTTGAGGCGCGGGCAAGATAATAGGTAGGGCTACGCGTTTAATTGACGCAAGGCTGCGGCCAATGGTTTGGATGCGGGTGAAAAGTTTTTCAAAAGTTTTCGGCGAGATTGAACTTGTAACGAACTGTGTTGTGGCATCGATATTGCGCATTGAAAACGAGTTCCCGCGAAATGCAGGGAAACGATATAAGGAGAACTACTTAGTTCGCTTTAGGCTAAGAAATGCATGGCTCGGTGTGGATGATTCGGAGGTGTTAGGATAAATCCGAACCTACACCTCAAAGCCGAAAGGTAGGTGCGAATTTATTCGCACAATAACGTTCCAAAGAATTGCACGAAGAAGGCCAAGCGACTTTCGTGGTGTCCGAGTGAATTCGGACCTACTTAGGTAACAATGCAATAGTCTGTCATTACTATTTGGAAGTGTTCCGATGAATCCGAACCTACAACTCAAGCACCGAGAGGTAGGTGCGCATTTATTCGCACATTGATCATCCGAAGGACTGCATGAAAAGCCAATCGACTTCCTTGGTGCCCGAATGAACTCGGACCTATCTTATTTTTTATGTTCAGGCGAAATGTTTGATTTTATCTTTGTAGCCACGACTCATCTTTAATCGCGCGCCGTTTTTCATGGCCAGAAAATATTCGCCGTTGGTGTGGTTGATGATTTTCTCGACTTGGTCGAGATTGATGATCGTGGAACGGTGGATGCGCTGGAACAGGTTCGGGTCGAGCAAGGATTCCAACTCTTTCATCGTGCAGCGCATGATGTGCACTTGCTCACCGACATGCAGGCACATGTAATCACCGGCGGCATCGACCCAACTGATATCCCGCACATCGACCAGCGTGGTTTCCTGCCGGTCTTTGACGCTGATGCGGCTTGGGTATTGCTGCCCGGCTTCGGCCCGCTCCAATACCTGATCAACCGACTGATACTGTTCACCGGTGATATCGGAAATGAAATGCATCAGCCGCTGTTTGTCGGCCAATGCCGTTTGTTGGGCCCGATGGGCACGCACCCGCTCGATAGTTTTTTCCAGCCGCTGTTCGTCGGCCGGTTTCAACACATAATCAATGGCGTGTATATCAAAGGCATCAAGTGCGTATTCATTGAAGGCCGTGACAAAAACAATCAGCGGCAATTGATCGGTGGGCAGTGCGCGTACGACATCGAAACCGCTCAGGCCGGGCATCTGGATATCGAGAAACACCAGGTCCGGCTGCTGTTCGGCAATCGCATGCAAGGCTTCGCGGCCATTCTGGCATTGCGCAACGACGGCAACATCTTCAAAGCGGGCCAGCCGCATTGCCAAGCCTCGGCGGGCCAGGGATTCATCGTCGACGATGATGGCGCGTATGCTCATGTCCATTACCTTCTGGCGCCCACTCAAGTTTGTCGCGCCACATTGTCTTCAGTCTGATACGGCAAACGAATACTGATTTGCAAACCACTCGGCTTCAGGTTGTCGATTTGAAAACCGTGATCCTCGCCGTACAGTTCGCGTAAGCGTTCGCGGGTATTGCGCACACCAACGCCGCAGCCGTTGTGATGTCGACCGGATAGCATCGCGTCGATATCGTCGACACCGGGGCCGTCATCGGCCACTTCCAATAATAATTCACGGGCGAACACCCGGGCGCGAATGGCAATTTTACCGCCGTGCTCGGAACGGGCAATGGCGTACTTGATGGCGTTCTCGACCAACGGTTGTAACAGCAAGCTCGGGATCATCGCGGATTCGGCGGTTTCGTCGATGTCGAACTCCAGACTCAGGCGCTCCTCAAAGCGCACCTTCTCGATACCGAGGTAGAGTTTCAGCGCATGAATTTCCTGGGCCAGTGTCACTTTTTGCATTGGGTCATTGTCGAGCGAATAACGCAGAAAATCCGACAGGCGACTGACCATGTCGTTGGCGACCTGATGATTTTTTTCCAGAATCAAAGTCGAGATGGCGTTCAAGGTGTTGAACAGAAAATGCGGGTTCAATTGATAGCGCAGCATTTTCAGTTGGGCCTGATGGGCCAGCGCATTGGCACGCAGCGCGCCTTGAATGGCCTGCTGCATACCTTCGTAGAATTTGACGCCGAAATACAAACCACTCCAACAAATGAAAATATAAAAAAGCGTGGTGATGCCTTTGAAATATTTCATGAATTCGGTCGGCTGGTAAGTTTCGTATACTTCCCAGAGCACGTAGTTGGTCAGCACCGCCAGCAATGCCGCACAAACATAGGAAGCCAACGCCACCAGAATGATGCGCCACCACACCGGCGCGCCCCAGATGCGTCGGTAAAAGTGGCGCAAGCCGATGCTGATCAGAAAGCCGAACGCGGCGCCGGCGAAGCGGTAACAGGGATAGCCCCACTCCTCGCCCCAATAACGGCCGCTCAAATACGAGGTGATACCAAAACCAGCCCAGCCACAGGTGTTCAACACCCAGAACAGGCGTTTATGGTTTTCCAGCCAGCATTTGAGGTTCATGACAACCGCTAATCCCAAGACTAATTGAATGATACGTACCGCTTGGCATTGTAAAAGCATTTGCCGGCCTAGCGGTCAACACTCGTCGCAATGGCGGCACCACTGAACGTTTCCACGTCCTGCCGCGCCACCGGCGCGATCAGCACGGCTGAACTACACTGAGACCAAGGCCGAGCCCCGTGCTGTCGGCAGGGAACACATACGTCAGGAAGCATGCTACCTCGATGGAATCCAACAAACACAATGTGGCCGAGTCGTTGACCACCGGTGTGGACGGCATCCAGTTACGGCTTGACCACCAAGGCCATTTACATGCGCCGGACCACCGCGTGCTGCAGTGGTTGGGGCTGCATGGCCGCCAGGGTGCTACCGATTCCTTGAGCCTGTTGCTGACCCAGGCCGGGCTGCGCGCCGACACACTGACCCGCACCGAACAATTGGTGTCACGTCAACGCGACTTCAGCATCGACTGGCCACTGCGTCTGGCCCCTGGCGACTGGCGTCATCTGCATTGCCAGGCCGAACGCCTGAACAATGACGCCGGCCAATACGACGGCCTGCGCTTACGCATCTGCGACCTGACCGCGTTCCGCGAGGAACAGGCGTTCGCTCAGATGCAATCGCTGATCATCGCGCTACTGTCCAGCGGCGCCTCAACGCAACACATTCTGCAATTGCTCAGCGAAGAAATTGAGCGACTGACGGTCGATTTGCTGGCCTCGATTCTGCTGCTTGATGATGATCAGCGACACGTGCTGCACGCCGCTGCCCCCAGTTTGCCGCCAGGCTATGTGCAAGCCATCAACGGTTCTGAAATCGGCCCACGCGCGGGTGCCTGTGGCACCGCTGCCTGGCGGCGCGAGCAGGTGATTTGCCATGACATTGCCAGCGACCCGTTATGGCGTGATTACGCGCCGCTGGCCTTGAGCAACGGCCTCAAAGCTTGCTGGTCCACGCCGATTCTCGACGTCAATCAGCGCGTGCTTGGCACCTTCGCGTTGTATGCCCGTGAGCCAGCATCGCCGAGTCGTTTTCACCAGCGCATGCTGACTACCATCACACAACTGGCGGCGATGGCGCTGCAACGTGAATGGCGAAATGTTCAGCTGCAAAAACTGGAACAGGCCATCGAACACAGTCCAATCGGTTTTGTTTTGTTCAATGCCGAACAGCGCATCGAATACGTCAATGCCAGCTTGCTGCAGTTGTTTGGCTACACACAGAAAGAACTGCTTGGCGCCACTTGGGAAGTGCTGCACGGCGAGCATGCGCAAAGCGAGGCGCTGGTCGAACTCTGGCAAGACATGCAGCGGCGCGGTCGGGCCGAAAATGAAATCACCGCCATCGATCGGGGTGGCGGCGAATTCCCGGCGCAGATGCTGCTCTGTCGAATCACCGATCACAGTTTGCAGGCTCCCGGTTTTCTCGCCATTTACCAAAGCCTGCGCGAGCGCAAAGCCGCTGAACAGGCGCTGCATGAAGCCGCCTATCACGACAAAGTCACTCAGCTGCCGAACAGGGCACTGCTGTATGACCGGCTCAGCATGCAAATCGCCGTTTGTCGGCGCAATCAGCAATTCGGCGCGCTAATGCTGATCGACCTCGACGAATTCAAGCGTATCAACGACACCCACGGCCATAGTCTTGGTGATGCCTATTTGCGTGCACTAGCCGAACGCCTGCAGGAAATGCTGCGCGAGGAAGACACCCTGGCCCGGCTCGGCGGCGACGAGTTCGCCGTGCTGCTGGCGCAGATCGGCGAGGACGCCGACGCTGCCACCGCCCATGCCTTGCAGGTCGCGGAAAAATTGCGAACCCGCCTGAGTGAACCGGTCGAGCTGCGCGGCAAGCACATTCAACAATCAGCCAGCATTGGTCTGACGATACTGCCGAAAGGCATGGAGTCACCGGAAGATTTGCTGCGAGAAGCCGACACCGCTGTGTTCGGCGCCAAGGAAAAAGGCCGCGACACCATCGTCGTGTTCGAACGCGAAATGCACACCCGCGTCAGCGAACGTTTCGAGTTGGAGCAAGACTTGCGCTACGGCCTGGAGCAACAACAATTCCAGGTTTATCTGCAGCCGCAAGTGGATCATCAGGGCACTATCCGCGGCGCCGAAGCGCTGCTGCGCTGGCAGCACCCACAGCGTGGACTGGTGTCGCCGATTCAATTCATCCCAGTCGCCGAACAAAGCGGGTTGATTGTGCCGATTGGCGAATGGGTGCTGCAGCAAACGCTGAGCGTCATGCGTCAGTGCGAAGCCGCCGGTAAACCACTGCGCTTTGCCGTCAATGTCAGCCCGCGCCAATTCCGCCAGGCTGACTTTGTCGACTCGGTCAAACGCGCTTTGCAGGACAGCGCCGCCGATGCCCTGCACCTGACGCTGGAGCTGACCGAAGGCCTGTTGATCGACGACCCGCAAAGCACCCGGGAAAAAATGGCGGAGCTTGCCGATCTCGGCGTGCATTTTTCTATCGATGATTTTGGTACCGGCTATTCCAGTTTGAGTTACCTGAAACGGCTGCCGCTGCGCGAACTGAAAATTGATAAATCTTTCGTTCAGGATGCACCGAATGATCCGAGCGATGCCGCTATCGTCGAAACCATTCTGGCCATTGCCCAGCATCTGCATTTGACCGTGATCGCCGAAGGCGTGGAAAACGACGAGCAGGCCGATTTTCTGCGTCAGCGTCACTGCTTTTTGATGCAGGGCTATCGTTTTGGCCGGCCGATTCCCGCTGCCGATTTTGTCGAGCAGTGGCTGGCATCAGCAAACCCTTGAGTCGTTATTGAGAGGAAATCAGCACACCATGCAGGACCATGACAACAACGAATCCCTGGCCGAACTGCAAAAGGCTTTTCTCGAAGAAGTGCCGGTGCGTCTGCGCGCCATTCGCGCTGCTTACGAACTGATTGATTGGCGGCGCTGGCATGCCAACTCCACCAATATGCTGGTGTCACTGCTGCACAAATTGATCGGCAGTGCCGGCACACTCGGCCAGCCGTCGCTGAGCACCGCCGCATCGAACCTGCATCAGGAACTGATTCAGTTGAACGAACAACTGACCATCGACGAGGAAACCTGGAGTCAGATTGGTCGCCAAATTACCCGGCTGGAACAACTGACGCTAAGCAAGCTGCCAAGCCATGCCTTCGATCGTCACAGCACGCCGGCACATACCGGGCCAGAACCGCCTTTGGTGTATCTGGTCGATGACGATAATACGCAAACCCAGGGCCTGCGCGCCAAGCTGGAAAGCGAAGGCTATGGCGTCAAAGTGTTCAGCAAGCTCGAAGTTTTTCTCGAAGCCTGTCAGAAGCAGCGCTTACCGCATGCCATCTTGATGGACATGGAATTCACTTCCGGTCGTTTGCAAGGTGCCAATATCATCGCCGAACTGAAAGCCGATCCACGCTTCAGTCCGGTGGTTATTTTCATTTCGGTGCACGACGATCTGCGTTCACGTCTGGCGGCATTTCGCGCCGGCGCCAGCCGCTACTTCACCAAACCTTATGATCAGCGCCATTTGCTCAATACCCTCGATGAACTGGTCGGTCGCAACGACGACGATCCATACCGGGTGCTGCTGGTCGACGACGATGCGCTGGCCAGCAAAGCCTATGCATTGGCGTTGAGCGAAGCTGGCTTCAAAGTGAAAGTGGTGCATCAAGCGCTAGACACCTTGAAAGCCGTACGCGAATTTCATCCGGACGTTTTGTTGCTTGATGTCTATATGCCGGAGGCGACTGGACCGGAACTGGCTGCGGTATTGCGTGAAGATGAACGTTTAGCGTGGATGCCGATTCTGTTTTTGTCTGCCGAATCCGATCCGAGCAAACACGCGGTAGCGCTGGCGCTAGGTGGCGATGATTTTCTGATCAAGCCTGTGCGCGGCAGTTACCTGGTCAGTGCGGTGCGCGCTCGAGCATGGCGGGCACGGCGTAATCGCCGCTTGATTCATCTGGCGTTCAACCCGGATTCGGTGTCAAAACCTTTATGAACGACAAGTCTGACTACCAGTCGGCGCCATTGCCCGATGACGAAAACGAAAGGCTGCTGACGCTGCAGCAACTGCATGTACTGGACAGCAGCGAAGAAGCCGTTTTCGATCAGATCACAGCGCAAGCAGCCACGATCTTTCAGGTTCCGATTTGTCTGGTGTCACTGGTCGATCATGAACGACAGTGGTTTAAAAGCCGGCAAGGACTGGACGTGTGCGAAACGTCGAGAGAGTTGGCGTTTTGTGCCCACGCGATTTTGCAAGACGGGATTTTTGAAGTTCGCGACACCTTGCAAGACCCGCGTTTTCGCGGCAGTCCATTGGTGCAAGGCGCGCCTCATATTCGCTTTTATGCCGGCGCGCCGCTGATTACCGACAATCAGCATCGCATCGGTACGCTCTGTTTGATTGACCGGGTGCCGCGGCAACTGAACAGCGAACAACGGCAATTGCTGAGTACCCTTGCCGCGCTGGTCGTGCAACGGCTGCAACAACGAAAACACCAACTGGAACTGAAATTGGCGCAAAAACAACAGGCGCCGACCGACACGCCAGCCACTTATTTCCAGTTGCTACGTGATAGCAATCAGTGCTGGCGTTTCACCTTTATCGCGCCAGAAGTTGACCGTTTGCTCGATCTGAAACAAGAAGATCTGACCGAGAACTTCTCGCGCTTATTGCGAGATTTCTCAGAAGCCGACCGCAACGGATTCCTGCAACAACTGAACATCAGTGCTGATGAGCAAACACCATTGCATGCCGAACTGCACTGGCCTGCGACGGCGGATCAGACCGAACGCTGGCTTGCCATCAATGCCGAGCCGGACCGCACACCCGATGGAGGTGTCACGCTATTCGGGCAGTTGACCGATATCAGCCGAGTCAAACGCGATCAGCACATTCAGGATGGGGAGCGCCGGCGTTTGCAAATGATTGTCGAAGGCACCCGCACCGGCATCTGGGAATGGACCGTTGGCGAACAGCAGGTGTACATCAACGAACACTTTGCCACGCTGCTGGGCACCAGCATCGAAGCCCTGGCGCCATTCAGTTCCGAAGCCTGGGAATCGCTGGTGCATCCGGAGGACTTGCCAAATATTCAGCGGCAACTGGAAAGCCATTTGCAAGGCGACATTCCGGCGCTGGATTTGGAATACCGGATGCGGCATGCGCTGGGTTATTGGGTCTGGGTGCATGGCCGTGGCCGCGTTTACACCCGTTCGACCGATCAGCAAAAGCTGGTCGCCGGCACCTTGCAGGACATCAGCGGCCGCAAACTGATCGAACAGGAAATTCGCCGTGCCAGACAGTATTTGCAAACGGTTGTCGATGCGTCGACTGATGTCGCCATTTTCACCACCAATGCCCGCGGTCAGATCAATCTGTTTAATCCTGGCGCCGAAAAATTGCTTGGTTATCGTGCCAGCGAAGTGATCGGACAGATCGCGCCGGAACAGTTTTTCGATACCCAGGAACTGGAGCAACGACGTCAACAGTTGGCGCTGCCACATCGGCAAACCATCAACCACTTCGATCTACTGGTCGCCGATGCCCGACTCGGTCACACCGATACGCGGCAATGGACCTGGTACGACAAACAGCGACAACCGCATCAAGTGCGGCTGTCAATCAGTGCGCTGGAAACCGCTGAAAACGTGGTTTCAGGCTTTGTCGGTATAGCCGTCGACTTGACTGATCGAATTCTGGCCGAAGAACAGTGGAAACAAAGTCAGCAACGCTTTTCGGGTGCGTTCGACATGGCGCCGATTGGCATGGCACTGGTGTCCTTGCAGGGTAAATGGCTGGAGGTCAATAATCATTTGTGCAAGCTGCTTGGCTATCCGCGAGAGGAATTGCTGCGCACCGATTTTCAAACCGTCACCCATCCGGAAGATCTGCAGGCCGACTTGCAATACGTGCAAGCGCTGCTGAATGGCAAGCTCAATCACTATCAGATGGAGAAGCGCTACTTTCACAAAAGTGGCGAGATCATCTGGGGTCTGCTCAGCGTCTCGCTGGTGCGCGACAGTCTGGAGCGGCCGGTGCACTTTGTTTCGCTGATTCAGGACATCACCGAACAAAAACGCACCGAGCAAATCAAGGACCAATTCATCGCCACGGTCAGCCATGAATTGCGCACGCCGCTGACCTCGATTGTCGGTGCGCTGGGGTTGATCAATGGTGGCGTCTTAGGTGATCTGTCGGATGAGATGGCGGACATGCTTCGTATCGCAGAACAAAACAGCAAACGATTGATGGCGCTGGTTAATGATCTGCTCGACATGGAAAAACTGGGCGCCGGCAAGCTGGAATTGAAACTGAAGCCGCTGCAACTGGACAGGGAAATCGACAGCGTACTGGAAAGCCTGCAGGCCTATGCGCACCAATACCGCATTCGCATGCAATTCAGCGAATCGGCTCGCGACCATGCCCAGCGCTGTGTGGTGCTCGCTGAAAGCCGGCGCTTGCAGCAAGTGTTGACCAATTACCTGTCCAACGCGATCAAGTTTTCTCCGCCAGGCAGCGAGGTGCGTATCGAGATCAGCCAGGATCATCGCCACGCCCAGGTTACCGTGAGCGACAACGGTCCCGGTATTCCCGTTCATTTGCATGACCGTCTGTTTCAAAAGTTTGGTCTGCTCGATGGTTCCAGCACGCGCACCCAACCCGGTACCGGTTTGGGTCTGGCTATCTGCAAGGAGCTGGTCGAGGCGATGCACGGCGAAGTGGGCTTTGACTCGATGCCAGGCAACGGCTGCCGGTTCTGGTTCAGCCTGCCGCTCGTCAGCGCCGAGTTGCACTACAGTTAACTGAGCCGCAAAGAAAGACGGCACCAGTCAGGTAGTTGCCCGCGTTGTTGATGACTGAAGTGGAAACAGGAGTTGAAGAGCATGCCGGCTACACCATTGAACACCATTCTGCATGTCGATGACGACGCCTCGATTCGAGCCGTTGCCAAGGTAGCACTGCAAAACGTCGGAGGCTTGCAGGTCGTCAGTTGTGCTTCCGGCATCGAAGCCTTGGAAAAATTCCCAGAATGCCGGCCAGATCTGGTGCTGCTCGATGTCATGATGCCATTGATGGATGGCCCGACAACCCTGCAAAAATTGCAGCGACAATTCCCGAACCAATCGTTGCGCGTCGTGTTCATGACCGCGAAAGTGCAGCAAAAGGAAATCGATGAATACAAGACACTTGGCGCTGGCGATGTCGTGATCAAACCGTTTGATCCGATGACACTGGCCGCGCAGCTGCAGCAGATTTGGCAGCGATTGCCATGATCGCGGCACAACGCTTTCCGCCGAGGCTGTCACGATGAAACCGCCTTCCGGATTTGGCAAACGCTGGTTGCTGGCGCTGCTGATCCTGTTGCTCGCCATCGCACTGGTTTTGCTGTTCGGTCAGCAGGAACAGATGGCGGCCAGTGCCGGCCTGCGCACGGTGACGTTTCTGGTGCTTTGCGTGCTGGCCGCTGGCTGCGTGGCACTGTTGGCGCTGAGTCCGGTAAAAACGTCGGCGCAAAGCCAGGAAAGGCATTTGCAAAGCTTGACTATCTCCGATGCCCTGCTGGCGCAAATTACCCAACGCAGCGAACAACCGATGTTGCTGACCGATGCCCACGGTCATATTGTCTGGGTGAACAGCGCGTTCGAATCAGCCAGCGGTTTTCAACGCCGGGAACTCATGGATCAAACGGTCATCGGTTTGTTGCAGGGCCCGGAAACCGACCCGGATACGCTGAAAACCATGCAACAGGGCTTACTGGCCCAACGCGGTTACACCGTCGAAGTGTTGCTGTACAACAAGGACAAACAGCGCCACTGGCACGCCATCGAATGCAAGCCCTTGTTCGACGATAATGGCTCGCTCAGCCATTTTTTTGCACTGCATAGAGACATCAGCGTCAAAAAGCAGATTCACCAGCGCCTGCGTCACCATAACAGCGTGCTGGTAGCGATGCACCGGGAACTGACCAGCATCCGGCGCAGCCGCGAACAGGTCATGCAGCGCATCGTTTCAGTGATTGCCGATGTGCTGAACGTCGAACGGGTCAGCATCTGGTTTTTCAGCAAGGACAAGCAACGATTGAACTGCGAAGTGATGTACGAACGCAGCAAGGAACACTATACCCGCGGACTGGAACTGGACATGGCTCTGACACCACGATACCAGCGGGCACTGTTGAACGAACGCTATATCGCCGCACATGAAGCGCGCAGCGACGCCCGCACGGCTGAGTTCACCGATATCTATTTTACGCCACTGAATATTTTTGCCCTGCTCGATGCCGCCATCATTCACAACGGCGAAACCGTCGGTGTCATTTGTGTTGAACACATCAACGAGCCGCGCTTCTGGGAATATGATGAGCAATTGTTCGTTGGCTCAATGGCCGATCTGGTCCAAGTCGAGTTGGTGCGTGAAGAACGCTGGCACAACGAATCGATACTCGAGCGCACCGGCCATGTCGCCAATGTTGGTGGTTGGGAGCTCGATCTGAACACGATGAAACTGGAATGGACCCGGCAAACCAAACGCATTCATGAAGTCGACGAATCATTCGAACCAAAACTCGATCAGGCCATCGCATTTTATGCGCCGGAAGCGCGCAGCAAAATCGAACAGGCCGTCAAGCAGGCGATGACCACAGGCCGGGGTTGGGATCTTGAGTTGCCGATGGTTACCGCCCGCGGTCGACAAATCTGGGTGCGTGCGGTCGGCGAAGTAGTCATGAAAGACGACAAGCCCGAGCGACTCTACGGCACCTTTCAGGACGTCACCGAACGCAAACAAACCCAGAGTGAACTGGAGCGCACAACAGCGTTGCTACGCAACGTACTGTCTGCCGCATCGGAAGTGTCGATTATCGCCACCGATCCGGACGGTTTGATCACCGTGTTCAATCGCGGTGCTGAGCGTTTGCTTGGCTACCGCGCCAGTGAACTGGTTGGCGTCGCGACACCGGCAATTTTCCATGACGCCAACGAAGTGCGCACCCGTGGCGAACACTTGAGCCAGGAACTCGACAAACCGGTCGATGGTTTTCGGGTATTTGTCGAAATGGCAGAACGGCGCGGTGCCGAAAAGCGGCAATGGACCTACCTGCGCAAGAATGGCGAATCGGTGCAGGTATCACTGGTGGTTACCGCGATGCGCGATGAACAACAACGCATCATCGGTTATCTTGGCATCGCCCAGGACATCACCGAACAATTGAATGCCCAGCGTGCGCTACTCGAAAGCAAAGCGCAATACGATGAGTTGACGGCGCGCATTCCGATTGGCACCTACAGTGTTTTACTCAGGAAAGATGGACGAATTGAGTTTACCTACGTCAGCCAACGCTTCTGCCAGATGCTTGGCGTAACCGAAAAAGCCGTGTTTGAAAATGCCATCAATGCGTTCAAGCCCGCCCACCCGGACGATTTGCCTTCGCTGATCGCCGCGAATGATTACGCACGCGACAACATGACCGATTTTCGCTGGCAAGGTCGCTTTGTCATCAATGGTGAGATTCGCTATTTCCGCATTGCCTCGACACCGACCCCGGTCGAAGACGGCGCGGGATTGTGGAATGGCGTCGTCATCGATGTTACCGATTACTGTCTGGCGCAACAGGCACTGGAGGAAAACGAAGCGAAGTTTCGTACTCTGTTCGAGCGCGCCAACGATGCCATTCTACTGTGCACCAACAATCAGATTCTCGATTGCAATCCGTGCACGTTAACCATGTTTCGTTATGACGAGTTGGCGCAAATGCCGACCACCATCGATTCGCTGTCACCGGACATTCAGCCCGACGGCCGTGATGCCCGTCAGCAAATGCGACAAGCCTTTGAATTGGCAACGCGTGATCAACAGGCACGTTTTGACTGGTGGTTCAAGCGCGGGGACGGCAGCCTGTTTCCGGCCGAAGTGCAATTGTCGGCGTTTCGTCTTGGTGAACAAACGGCATGGCAGATGACCGTACGCGACATCACCGGGCGAAAAATTGCCGAACAACAGGCGCACGAACAGCATGAACACACCCAGGCCATCATCAATAATGTACTCGACGGCATCATCACCATCGATGCTTCGGGCATTGTCAGTTCGTTCAATCATTCCGCGGAAAAGCTGTTTGGCTATCGCAGTGAGGAAATGATTGGTCAGAACGTCAATGTGCTGATGCCGGAGCCATATCATTCCGAACATGATGGGCATATTGCGCGTTACCTCAAAACCGGTGAACGGAGAATCATTGGTCGAGTCCGGGAAGTGCACGCCCGCCACCGTAATGGCGAGGTGTTTCCGGTCGAGCTTTCGGTTTCCCAGATCACCCGCGGCGGCAAGCCGGTGTTCATCGGCATGATTCGTGATATCAACGAGCGCAAGCGCATTGAAAAAATGAAGACCGAATTTCTCTCGACCGTTAACCATGAATTGCGCACGCCACTGACCTCAATCATCGGCGCCTTGAGTCTGATCGGCTCCGGCGCACTCGGCCCGCTCGATGACAAAGCCTCGCAAATGGTGCGCATTGCCAAAAGCAACAGTCAGCGCCTGACGCGCTTGATCAATGACTTGCTCGACATGGACAAGATGGCGGCCGGTAAAATGGTGTTCGACTGGCAACTGCTGTCGGTGGCATCGCTGCTGGAGAAAGCGATACAACAACACCGTGGTCTGGAGTCGAGTTACGGCGTGAACTTTGTCATCGGCGCCCAACCGAAGTCTGCAGAGATTGAAGTCGATGAAAGCCGCTTCCTGCAGATACTCGGCAATCTGTTGTCGAACGCTGCCAAGTTCTCACCGAGCGGCGCCGATATCGAGATCGACAGTCATCTGCAAGGCAAGGAAATCTGCATCAGCGTCCGCGATAGTGGCCCAGGTATCGCCGAGGATTTTCACTCACGTATTTTTCAAAAATTCTCGCAGGCAGACAGCTCCGATTCGCGTCGAAAAGGCGGTACGGGTCTCGGACTTGCTATCTCGAAAGAGTTGACCGAGAGCATGGGCGGACGCATCGGCTTTGAGTCAGAGCCGGGTCAAGGTGTACGTTTTTTTGTCTGCTTCCCACTAAAATCCCCCGTGGCGACCAAAAGCCTGCATTGAAACCGTTAATCGTTGACGGTAGTGGCCAATATTGGTATCACAGATTATTGAATGCTGATTGATCATCAGCGTTGCGAAGGCAACGTGCTGTGCGCGACGAAACTTCCGTTGTCGCGCACCTTGCTGCCAGCTTACATACGGCGAATCTTCGCACCCAGGCCCTGCAATTTTTCCTCGATGCATTCGTAACCGCGATCGATATGATAAATCCGATCGATCACGGTTTCGCCTTTGGCGACCAATGCTGCCAACACCAACGATGCTGAGGCGCGCAAGTCGGTAGCCATCACTTGTGCGGCGGTCAGTTGCGGCACGCCTTTGACGACGACCGTGTGGCCTTGCACATCGAAATGAGCGCCCATGCGCTGCAACTCCATGACGTGCATGAAGCGGTTTTCAAAAATGTTTTCGGTAATTGAGGCGGCGCCTTCGGCAATCGCATTCAGCGCACAGAACTGCGCCTGCATGTCGGTCGGAAAGCCCGGGAACGGTTGCGTGGAAATATTGACCGCCTTCAATTTGCGGCCGTTCATGTCCAGCGCAATCCAATCTTCACCGGTGGTGATTTTGGCGCCGGTTTCTTTCAGCTTTTGCAGCACGGCATCCAAAATATCTGGATCGGCATTGGTGCAGCGAACATGGCCGCCAGTCATCGCCGCAGCGACCAGATAGGTGCCGGTTTCGATACGGTCCGGCTGCACGCGGTAGTCGGCGCTATGCAGTTTTTCGACGCCCTGGATGACAATGCGCGAGGTACCGGCGCCCTGAATTTTTGCGCCCATCGCGATCAGGCAGTTGGCCAGATCGACGACTTCCGGTTCGCGGGCGGCGTTTTCCAGAATGGTTTCGCCTTCAGCGAGCGCGGCCGCCATCAGCAGGTTTTCGGTGGCGCCGACACTGACGACATCGAAAAACACTTCCGTGCCCTTTAATCGGCCATTACAGCGAGCACGAATAAAACCGCCTTCAACGACGATATCGGCGCCCATTTGCTGTAAGCCCTGGATATGCAGATTGACCGGGCGAGCACCAATGGCGCAGCCGCCAGGCAAGCTGACATCGGCCTGACCAAAGCGAGCCAGCAAAGGACCAAGACAGAGCACCGACGCCCGCATGGTTTTCACCAGTTCATACGGTGCTTCGAAGTGATCAATTTTACTACCGTCGATATCGACACTCATGTCTTCGTTGACGGTGATCGCCAAGCCTAAACGGCCGAGCAATGCCATCGTCGTCGTGATGTCGTTCAAATGCGGCACGTTCGACAGGCTCAGGGTGCCGTCGACCAGAATCGCCGAAAACAAAATCGGTAGCGCGGCGTTTTTCGCGCCGGAAATACGGACATCGCCGTTCAGCGGCACGCCCCCTTCAATAACAAGCTTTTGCATGACGACAGTCTCGGTCAGATGGCTGGCGCCTTTTCTTGGTCAGCGCGCAGCGAATATTGGGTGATGAATAAAACGCCGCTTCAGGAAGCGGCTTCGGAAGGGGTCAGGGTTTTCATCGTCAGTGCGTGCAGCTCGCCGTTGGCGATCCAGTCGTTGACGATGGCATAGACTTTTTGTTGACGCTGGACGGTACGCAGGCCGTCAAACCGCTCGCTGACCACGGTCAGCTGAAAATGATAGCCATCGCCGGTCGCGTTGACGGAATCGCCGGGGAATGCCTGCTGCACTCGCTGCTGCAAGGCTTCTACACTGATGGCCATGATTACCTCTGCTTGAATCGGTTATTTCCAGCTCAGCGGCAACATGGTATCGACGCCGCTAACCCGCGCCATCGACAACAACTGCGAGGACGCGCCGGTCATTTTAACCTCAATTCCCTGCTCCTTGGCATGGGCCATGAACGCCACCAGCGTAGCGACGCCGGCGCTGTCGATGCGATGCACCTTGCTCAAGTCAAGCTTGACCTGCTTTTGCTCCTGCTCCAGCAGCGCTTCCCAGATCGCCTCGACGGTGGCAAATCCGAGCTCACCATCGAGCTTCAGCAGACCATCTTCCTCCGGCGTCAGCGTCACTTGGCGGCTCCGGCGTTGACCTGGGCCAGTTCACTGATCAGGCCGTCCAGCCCCTTGTTGTTGATCAATGGACCGAATTCCTCTTTCTTGCTCTGCACCAGGCTAATGCCTTCGACAATCACGTCGTACATTTTCCAGCTCTCGCCCTCAGGCGACAGGCGGTACCACACCGGGATGCGCTGGCCGTTCGGACGCACGATTTCGGTTTTCACGATGGCATTGCCGCGGGCATCTTTCTCCGGCTCACCGACAAATTCGATTTTGTCGCCGTCATAGCTGGCAAACGCGCGCGAGTAAAAACGGACCAGGTATTCCTGGAATTCCTTGGTGAACTGATCAAGTTGGGTCGGGCTGGCGGTGCGGGCATGGGCACCAAGCACACGGCGGGCCACCGAGGCGGTATCCACCTCCGGCAACACCACGGCACGGACGATGCCTTCGACTTTGGCCGGATTGTCCTTGATCTGCGCTTTTTCCGCTTCCAGGCGGCTGATCATCTGGTCGGTGGCCTTGGCGATCACTTGCTTAGGTGCTTCCGCGGCAACACTGGCAACGCTGACGGCCAACAGCACGGCGGCCAGGCACTTGTGCAACAGGGTCATGATAAAACTCCTTCACTCAGGGCCGGTTTACTGCGCCGGCTTGTCGGAAAACAGGTATTTGCTGATCAAATCTTCGAGCACCAGCGCCGATTGCGTTTCGGTGATCATGTCGCCAGGCTGCAACAGATCGAGTTCACCACCTGGCGACAAACCGATGTATTGCTCGCCAAGCAAACCCGCGGTGTTGATCTTGGCTGAGGTATCGATTGGCAGCTCTTTGTAACGGCTATCGATCGCCATCGTCACGATTGGCATGTAGTGCTCATCGAGGCCGATTTTAGACACCCGGCCTACGAGCACACCGCCCATACGCACCGGCGAACGCACTTTCAGACCACCGATATTGGCGAAACGGGCATTGAGCTCATAGGTGTTGTCGCCATTGAGCTGATTGATGCTGCTGACTTTCAGCGCCAGCACAATCAGCGCGGCGATGCCCAGCATGACAAAAGCCCCGACCAGAATTTCTACGCGGCGCGTATCCATCAGTTCACATCTCCAAACATTAAAGCCGTTAATACAAAATCGAGGCCGAGGATGGCCAGTGAGGCGTGTACGACGGTCTGCGTCGTCGCCTTGCTGATGCCTTCCGAGGTCGGCACGCAGTCGTAACCGCGAAACACGCTGATCCAGGTAACGACCAGCGCAAACACGACGCTTTTCGCTGCGCCGTTCAAAATATCGCCGCGAAACTCGACGCTCGATTGCATCGTTGACCAGAACGCGCCGGCATCGGAACCAAGCCAATCGACGGCAACGATATGGCCACCAAATACACCGACAACGTTGAAAATCGCGGTCAGCAATGGCAGCGCGATAAAGCCAGCCCACAAGCGTGGTGCGATGACCCGACGCAGCGGATCGACGGCCATCATTTCCATGCTCGACAACTGCTCGGTCGCTTTCATCAAACCAATTTCGGCGGTC
The DNA here is from genome assembly GCF_009756665.1 of Permianibacter aggregans. Lineage (GTDB taxonomy): Bacteria > Pseudomonadota > Gammaproteobacteria > Enterobacterales > Permianibacteraceae > Permianibacter > Permianibacter aggregans. The sequence goes on along the minus strand of NZ_CP037953.1, from coordinate 3,079,314 downwards.
AGCGCCGAGCCAGCCCGGCCGGCAAACAATAACGCCGCCACCACCGGTCCCAGTTCACGGACCAGACTCAAGGCCACCATCGGCCCAAGACTGGCTTCAGCGCCATATTTCACCAGAATGGTGTAACCCTGCAGGCCGAGCACCATGCCGATGAACAAACCGGAAACGACGATGATCGCCAGGCTCTGAACGCCAACGTTATACAGTTGCTTGAGCAGCAAACGAAAACCGCCACTGAACGAAAAGCGGCCATACATCGAACGGCTTAACACAAACCCGGCGCGGCCGAATGTCGCGACACCGTCGAGCGAATAGGCTCCGACCCGGCGCAGAAAATTGATCATGACAGCGCCCCCATCAAATCTTCCTTATAGTCCTGAGCCGGATAATGGAACGGCACTGGGCCATCCGGCTTGCCCTGCATGAATTGACTGACCTGATCGTTGTCACTTTTCTGCAAATCGTCTGGTTTGCCGTGCGCCATGATTTTGCTGTCGGCGATGATGTAAACGTAGTCGGCGATGCTGCAGACCTCGGTGACATCATGCGAAACAATAACCGAGGTCAGGCCGAGTGCATCATTGAGCAGACGAATCAGCTGCACGACGACCCCCATTGAAATCGGATCCTGGCCGGCGAACGGTTCGTCGTACATGATCATCATCGGGTCAAGTGCAATCGCGCGGGCCAGTGCCACGCGGCGGTTCATGCCGCCGGACAATTCCGATGGCATCAAGTCACGGGCCCCGCGCAAACCAACAGCTTCCAGCTTCATCAGTACCAGTGTACGCAGTACCGGCTCCGGCAAATGGAAATGTTCACGAACCGGAAATGCGACGTTTTCGAACACACTCAAATCGGTGAACAGTGCCCCGCTCTGGAACAGCATGCCCATTTTTTTGCGCAGCTCGAACAGCTCCTGGCGATCAAGTTTGGCGACATCCTGACCATCGAATTTGATGCGACCTTTATGCGGGCGAAGTTGGCCGCCAATCAGGCGCAGCAAGGTGGTTTTGCCGGTGCCAGATGGACCCATGATCGCGGTCACTTTGCCGCGCGGAATGCGCACGTTGACGCCGTCGAAAATCGCCCGACGGCCGCGCTTGAAATGCAGGTCCTCAATCTCGACCAGGTATTCGTCGTTATTGTCCATATCCATTGCGTTCTGGTGGCTCGGAGTCGGATCTCGTCCGACCAAGGGCGCGTATTCTACCGAAGTTGACCGAAACACGAGCGAATGCCTTTGTAAATCATCGTGACGATGAGAATGACGCTAGTGTGTAGGGTGAAAATGAATTGAAACTGAACTTGAGTACCGGAGCTGTCTCAGAAAAACGCTCGTACAATTCTGCATGAGGTCATTCCGGGATGGCCGGTATATAATCGGGCCCTTGTTTTGCATACCCCGGCCTTGTTCATGTCTGAAACCTCCAAACCCCATCATTTCGCCGAACTCGGCAAAGCCGTGCTCGATATCGAGATCAAGGCGCTGGAGCATGTAAAAAGCCGGCTCGACGGCAGTTTCAACGCCGCTTGTGAAAAAATGCTGGCCTGTCAGGGCCGTATTGTCGTGCTCGGTATGGGTAAATCTGGTCATATCGGCGGCAAGGTCGCGGCGACGCTGGCCTCGACCGGCACCCCGGCGTTCTTTGTCCACCCCGGTGAAGCGAGCCACGGTGACCTCGGTATGATTACCGAACAGGACGTCGTACTGGCCTTTTCCAACTCCGGCGAAACCGATGAAATCCTGATGCTGTTGCCAGTGATCAAGCGCCGCGGTGTGCCGCTCGTTGCCTTGACCGGTCGACCCGGCTCAACACTGGCCCAGGCCGCCGATGTCCATGTTTATGTTGGTGTAGAGAAAGAAGCCTGCCCGCTTGGCCTGGCGCCGACCGCTTCGACCACGGCCGCTTTGGCCATGGGTGATGCCCTGGCGGTGGCGCTATTGGAAGCACGCGGTTTTACCGCTGAAGACTTCGCCTTGTCGCACCCGGCCGGTGCGCTCGGTCGCCGGCTGCTGTTGCATGTCGAGCAAATCATGCATGGCGGCGAGGCGGTGCCGAAAGTGCGCCCCGATGACTCGCTGAAAACGGCGCTGCTGGAGATGTCGCGCAAACGGCTCGGCATGACCACGATTGTCGACGAAAGCGATCACCTGCTTGGCATTTTCACCGACGGCGATTTGCGCCGGACGCTGGAAAAGAATGTCGATCTGGCCGGCACCAAAATCAGCGAGGTAATGACCAAAGGCGGCAAGACCACGCGCGCCAAACTGCTGGCGGCCGAAGCGATGCGCACGATGGAGCAATATGCGATTGGCCAACTGGTTGTCGTCGATGACGAAAACCGCGTCGTCGGCGCACTGAACATGCACGACCTGCTGAAAGCCGGCGTGGTGTAAGGAAGCATGATGGACCAGCAACTGCTGCAACGGGCCCGCGCCATCCGGCTGCTGATTTGCGATGTCGACGGCGTGCTGACCGATGGCTCGGTCATCCTCGGTAACAACGGCGAAGAACTGAAAGCCTTCAATATCAAGGACGGTTTTGGCATCAAGGCCCTACAGAAATTCGGCGTCGAGGTGGCGCTGATCACCGGCCGGCAATCGAAGCTGGTCGAAACCCGGGCTCGCGAACTCGGTATCAGTCAAGTCTTTCAGGGCAACACCGACAAGCGCGGCGCCTTCAATCAATTGCTGCAGCAACTGAATCTGACGCCGATGCAGGTCGCCCATATTGGCGACGACCTGCCGGATCTGCCGCTGTTCATGCGGGTCGGCCTGGCCGTGGCACCAAGCGATGGCCACCCCTGGATGCGGGAGCGGGCCCATTTTGTTACCGTCGCCGAAGGCGGTCGCGGCTGTGTCCGTGAGCTGGCCGATCTGATTCTGCATGCCCAAGGCCATGTCGACGCGCTTTTGGCCCAGTACGACGCGGAGCCGGGCCGGGCATGAATCTGAAGAAATGGTTGCTCGGACTGATCCCGCTGGCGGCACTGGTCGTCACGCTGATTCTGATCAGCCGGGAAAACCGCGAGCTGCAACAACCGGAAGAACTGCGCGCGGCAATGAGCAGTGCCGAAGGCGCGTATTTCATGGAAGGGGTCGAGTCGAAAGTCTTCGATGCCGAAGGCAAATTGAGTTACACACTGCGCTCGCCCCGGCTGGATCATTTTCCGGAGCGCTCTGCATCGGAAATTCGCACACCGATCGTGCAAATCAATCGGCCGAAAGGTCCGCCCTGGCAGATGACGGCGACGCAGGCACTGGCACAACATCAAACCGGTGACATGCATCTGCAAGGTGCTGTCGTGTTGCAACGGGAAGCCAGCGCCGACTACGAACCGATCAAGATGCTGACCGACGAGTTGATGCTGAACGCCACGGCGAAAAAAGCCGAGAGCAACAGCGACGTGAAATTTGTCAGCCCGAGCGGGCAAGTGACCGGAACCGGTCTGCGCGCTGACTTGTCCACCGAACAACTGGAAATTCTGGCCAATGTGCAGGGGGAATATGTTCGTCCGACTCCTTAGTGTTTGTCTGCTGACCTTGCCGGCCGTTGCCGCTGAACCGGCGACCACCCGGCTGAAATCCGACAGCATGAAAATCGATGGCCTGAGCGGCAAACAGCATTATCAGGGCAGCGCTGTGCTGACCCAGGACAATGTCCGGATCAGCGCCGAGGCGATGAGCACCACGCAGAATGACAAAGGCGAATTGGCCAGTGCCCATTTCACCGGCAATCCGGTTCGGGTCGAACACACAGATCCGCTGACCGGCACCGTGTCGATTGCGCTCGCCAATGACGTTACTTACGTCACCGCCAGCGGCACCATCGCGCTGGTCGGCGATGCCCAGGTCGAACAACTGGAGCCAAACGTCAACCGGCTGCTGACGCTGAAAGCCGAAGCGATGCAACTGACCGAAGTCAACGGTCAGCTCAGTGATTTGAAAGCACGCGGTGCGCCGGCCGTTTTCAGTCAAACCAAAGGCGAGGAATTGCCGGTGCGTGGTCGCGCCAATTCACTGTCCTATGAAGGCCAGAAACAGTTCCTGGTGCTGCAGGGCAATGCCCAGTTGCAACGCGGTAACAGCACGCTGAGTCACAGCGTTATCGAATACGATGGCATCAACAAAACCACCAATGCACCGAAACGCGACGGCGAACAAATGGAAATCCAGTTGATGCCGGAAGCGCAAAAAGGCCAGAACGAATGAGTAGTCAGTTAAGTGCCCGCCATCTGGCCAAGGCTTACAAGAAACGCACCGTTGTCAGCGATGTCTCGATGGATGTCCGCCAGGGCGAAATCGTCGGTCTGCTTGGCCCGAACGGCGCCGGTAAAACTACCTCGTTTTATATGATTGTCGGCCTGGTCAATGCCGACGCTGGCACCATTCACATCGATGCCGAGGACTTGTCCGGCGAGCCGATGCATGTGCGTGCGCGCAAAGGCATTGGCTATTTGCCACAGGAAGCATCGGTGTTCCGGAAATTGTCGGTCGCCGACAACATCATGGGCATTCTGCAATTGAACGATCAACTGTCCGATGCCGAGCGCGAGCAAAAGCTGGAAGCGCTGCTGGAAGAATTCCACATTGGCCATTTGCGTCACAGCATGGGCATGTCGCTGTCCGGTGGTGAGCGGCGCCGGGTGGAAATTGCCCGGGCGCTGGCGGCCGAGCCGCGGTTTATTTTGCTCGATGAACCTTTTGCCGGCGTCGATCCGATTTCTGTGCTCGAGATCAAACGCATCATCCAGCATTTGCGCGATCGTGGCCTTGGTGTCTTGATTACCGATCATAATGTCCGTGAAACTCTGACCGTCTGTGAACGAGCGTACATTGTCAGCGAAGGCCGCTTGATTGCTGAAGGGGCGCCCGATGCGATTCTCGCTAACCAACAGGTGCGACAAGTCTATCTTGGTGAACATTTCACGCTTTGATTCGGGCAGTCTCGGCACGATGAGTTATAGTTAAGACAAGGCCGCGACAAACAAGGAAGCGGGCCAAAAAGGAAATCATGAAACCCTCATTACAACTGCGTATCAGCCAATCATTAACGATGACGCCGCAACTGCAGCAGGCGATCAAGTTATTGCAGTTGTCCAGCCTGGAATTGCAGACGGAAATCCAGCAGGCGCTGGAATCGAATCCGATGCTGGAAATGACCGAGGAGTTCGAAGAAGAGGCCCGCCCGGATCCACGCGAGCAACGCGCCAACAAGGAAGAGCGCACAGAAGACACAGATGGTCACGGCGACGAGCACGTTGCCGACACCAGTGAATCGCTGGAAACCCATACCTTGAGCGATGACATCCCGGTCGATGCCAAATGGGAAGACTGGGATCTGACGCCGATCAGCGGCAGTGGCAGTGGCAGTGGCGCCGGACGCGAAGATGACGACGGTTTTGAACATCAGGGACAGACCACCGAATCGCTGCAGGATCACCTGCTCTGGCAAGTCAACCTGACGCCGTTTTCTGATACCGATCGGGTCATCGCCATTACCATCATCGATGCCATCGATGAAAACGGTTACCTGAGCTGCACGCTGGAAGACATTGTCGACAGTCTGCGTGACGACGATATCGAAACCGATGAAGTACTGGCGGTGTTGCATCGTTTGCAGCAATTCGATCCGCCCGGCATTTGTGCCCGCGATTTGCGTGAATGCTTGCTGATTCAGTTGAAGCAACTGAAGAACGGTGATGCTGCCGGCCACCATGCTTATATCATCGTCGACCAATACCTCGACTTGCTCGGCAGCCGTGATACCAAGACCCTGATGCGCCGGGCCCGCATCAACGAGGACGAACTGAAAGCGGCGCTGGCCGTCATTCAAGGCCTGAATCCACGACCAGGCAGCACCATCGGCGACAATAATGCCGAGTACATCACGCCCGATGTCATCGTCCGCAAAATCAAGGACCGCTGGCAGGTGGAACTGAATCCGGAAATCGCCCCACGCCTGCGCATCAACACCAGTTATGCCTCGCTGATTCAGCGCACCCGTACCGCCGCTGACAATACCTTCTTGCGCAATCATTTGCAGGAAGCGAAATGGTTTATCAAAAGTCTGCGCAGCCGTAACGAAACCCTGCTACGGGTGGCGACCGCCATTGTTGAACAGCAGGTCGATTTTTTTGAACAGGGCGAAGTCGGTATGAAGCCGATGGTCCTGGCCGATATCGCCAGCATGCTGGAAATGCATGAGTCGACGATTTCGCGCGTCACCACGCAGAAGTACATGCACACCCCGCGCGGCATTTTCGAACTCAAGTACTTCTTCTCCAGCCATGTCGGCACCACATCCGGTGGCGAAGCCTCAAGCACCGCCATCCGGGCACGCATCAAAAAGTTGATCGAATCGGAGGAAAGCGCTAAACCTTTAAGTGATAGTCAATTGGCAAAGATGTTGGCAAAAGAAGGCATTGTCGTCGCCCGCCGCACTGTGGCGAAGTATCGAGAAGCCATGTCGATTCCACCATCGAGTGAGCGTAAAGCTTTGGTTTAGCCGTTGCTGACTTGAATTCACCGAATTCGGCCCCCAATAGATTTCACAGGACCACCGGATTTCTTTGGATACCAGTCCAATAACGGCATGGCAAACAAGAGGAAGCACCCTATGCAAATCAATCTAACCGGCCATCATGTGGAAATTACCGACGCCATTCGCAGCTTCGTCAACGAAAAATTTCAAAAGCTGACCCGCCACTTCGACAACATCACCAATGTCCACGTTGTGCTGACCGTGGAAAAATTGAGGCAGAAAGCGGAAGCCAAGATCAACCTGAGCGGCGGTGAAATTTATGCCGATTGTGAAGACGCCAATATGTATACGGCGATTGACCTGCTGATCGACAAGCTCGATCGGCAAGTGATCAAACACAAGGAAATGATGCGCGGTCACTGATCCGTGCCAAACCGAAAAGGCGCCGATGGCGCCTTTTTTGATCCTCAGCGCCGCAGTAGGTCATTTGTCACTCGTCATTTCCAACTTATTTGCTCTGGCCAGCGCTGCATGGCGTCATAATCTTGTGCTAGGCTCTCGCCTACCTGCCTGTTTTTTTCGAAGTGTTTATGTCTCTAGTGCTGGTCAGCGGACGGTCCGGTTCCGGCAAATCGGTTGCCCTGAATGCCATGGAAGATCACGGTTACTTCTGTGTTGACAACTTGCCCGTCAGCCTGCTACCGGCTTTGCTGGAAAAGGTGCATCACAATCACGCCGATATCGCCGTTGCCATTGATGCCCGCAACGCCGCTGAAGAACTGGCCCAGTTCGACCAGATTTTCGATCAGCTGAAAGCTGAGTTCCGTCAGCCGCATATCGTGTTTATCGATGCCGATGAAAACACGCTGCTGAAACGTTACAGCGAAACCCGTCGCCGCCATCCACTGACCGACGAAGGCATGTCGCTGAATGAAGCCATTGACCGCGAGCGCGAGCGCTTGAGTTCGATTGCGATGCGTGCCGACTTGTTGATCGACACCACCAACATGAGCAGCAACGCGTTACGCGAATTGATTCAGCAACGGGTGTTGTCGCATCGGAAAAACAGTGTCGATATTCTGTTCGAATCGTTTGGCTACAAGAACGGCGTGCCGGTCGATGCCGATTACGTGTTCGACGCCCGCTGCCTGCCCAATCCATACTGGGATCTGCAGTTGCGTCCGTTCTCCGGCAAAGATGAGGCGATTCAAGCGTTCTTCCAAAACCAGGATCGCGCCTCGGAATTTATCTGGCAAGTTCGGGTATTCCTGGAAACCTGGTTGCCGCGTTTCGAACAGGACAATCGCTCTTATTTGACCATTGCCATCGGTTGCACCGGCGGCCAGCATCGTTCGGTTTATGTTGCCGAGCAACTGGCGGCTTACTTCCGGCAAACCCATCCGCAAACGCAGGTGCGCCATCGTGATCTGCGCAGTTGAACACCAACGCCTCGCCCCAGCGTTGCTTTGTCTTCGAGGTTAAGCCATGCATATCGGTGTCTTACTGCTGACCCATGATGATTTCGCCCATCAACTGGTTGATGCCCAGCAATCGCCGGACGTCGATAGCGTGTTGCCATTACGGGCCATGGCCATTCATCAGGAAATGGGCGCCTCGGTACTGAGCCATCACTTAAGTCTGAAAATTCGCGAACTTGATCAAGGCGCCGGCGTACTGGTGCTCTGCGATACCGTTGGCGAAGCCTTGGCAGTCGCGCTGTCAGAGGCCGCACGCGAAACCTTGATCATGGTTGTTGCCGGACTCAATCATGCAATGTTCAACGCCGTGCTGGCAGAACCGAATCACGATCTGGCGGCACAGAGTCAGCGGGTATTGCATGCCGGCAAGAACGCTATTCGCGAATATTCGATGCCGATGCCAGACTGATCAACAAACGTTGCGCAGGGATAAAGGGCAAAGTGTTTTTTGCCGTTTAACTACGGTACCCTATGCACGCTTTGTGTGCGCCGCCAGGCGTAATCCCGCAGCCGCCGTTTCCCTTCTGGAGTTTTCATGGTCGAAGCCGCCGCCCCTGACATCGTTCCGAGCCCACTGACCCGATTACAATCGGCGTTGGCGCGCGGAATGTTTGTCCATGCGCGCCGCTTGTTGACCGAATTACCGGCAGCTGATGTGGCCCACCTGATGTCCTCGGTGCCACCGCGCACCCGTGAACTGGTCTGGAAGCTGATCGATTCCAGTCGCGAAGGCGACATCCTGCAACATCTGGATGACGACATCCGCGCTGTGTTCCTCGGCCGCATGGCGCCGCAGGAACTGGCCGCCGCCACCCGTTCACTCGACACCGACGACGTCGCCGATTTGCTGGCCGATTTGCCGGACGATCTGTACCGCGAAGTGCTGCGCTCGATGGACGAGCAGAACCGGGCGCGGGTACTGAAGGCCCTCGCCTATCCGGAAGACACCGCCGGCGGTTTGATGAACACCGACACGGTCACCGTGCGTCCGGACGTCACCGTCGATGTCGTGTTGCGTTATCTGCGTTTGCGTGGCGAATTGCCGGAAGCCACCGACACCTTGTTCGTTGTCGATCGCGATGATCAATTCGTTGGTACCGTCGCACTGTCGACCTTGGTCACCAGTCAGCCAGAAGAGCTGATTGAAGATTTGATCGAATTTGATGTGCTGCGCATTCCGGTCGACATGAAAGACACCGAAGTCGCGCAGTTGTTCGAACGCCGCGACTTGGTTTCTGCCCCGGTTATTGATGAAGAAGGCGTGTTGATCGGCCGGATCACCATCGATGACGTCGTTGACGTTATCCGCGAAGAAGCCGACAGCTCATTGAAAAGTATGGGCGGTTTGGATGAGCACGAAGAAACCTTTGGCCCGGTCTTGCAATCCGCTCGACGTCGCACGATTTGGCTCGGTATCAACATGGTCACCGCGTTAGTCGCGGCGCTGGTCAATAACGCCTTTGAGGGCACACTGGAGCAACTGGCCACTGTCGCCGTACTGCTGCTCGTCGTGCCGAGCATGGGCGGTGCCGCTGGCAATCAGGCGGTAACGCTGACGATACGCGGTATCGCACTCGGTCATATCGAAAAGAGCAACTACCGCTGGCTGATTGGCAAAGAAATCGCCATCGGCATGATCAATGGTTTGATCATGGCCGCACTACTCTTGGTGGTGATCGGCTTATGGAAATCCTGGCTGCTCGGCGGCGTCATTTCCGGCGCGTTATTGGCGACGATGATCGCCGCCAATTTGGCCGGCGTCGGCATTCCCTTGCTGCTGCGTCATTTCAATCTCGACCCGGCGCTAGCCGGCAATATGCTGCTGACCACCGTTACCGATATTGTTGGCTTGATGACCTTCCTGGGTTTGACGACGCTGATTTTGCTGTAAGCATCCGTTAATTCCGTTTCGGCAATACCTCAAGCAAGCGCAGCGCTTCATGCGTCAACCGTTGCACGGCCAACGAGAAATGCCGAACGAATTGCTGCTCTGAAGAACCTTGCTCATCGAGCAGATTGGTGACGCTTTTCAGCGCCAGCATTGGCTGCGAGGCAAGCTGGCAAACCCAGGCAATCGCCGCCGCCTCCATCTCCTTGGCACCGACATCGAAGCGCGCCATCACGGCCAAATCGCTGTCCTGCTTCAGCAGTGAACTACCGGAAGAAACGGAGGTGATTGGCAAAGACAATGCCTCTGCCAACGTCGAGACATCATAGGTATTGGTATGGCTAATGCTGCTGTCGGCAAAGCCAGGCAACGGCACATGGCGATCGTGAAACAAAAACGTATCCGCTAGATATACCGTGCCGATCTGCGCGCCTTTAGTGGCAAAGCCACCGCAAGTGCCGGCACTGATCAATAAATCCGGTTGCAGATTTTCCAACGCCAGATAAGTCATCAGACTGGCCGCTTCGAGACCGATATTGTCAACATTGAAGCGCTTGTCTTCGCCGGAAATGATCAGATGAATATCGTGCTCGGCAAACGCGCTGTGAAATAAGCGAAACGGCAACCAGTTTGGCCATGCAGCGGTTTTTGGTGTAGCGCTCAGCGCCTGCAGCAAGGGCTCGGCTTCGCTTTGCATCGCCAACAGAAAACAAAGCTTCACAGCGACTCCACGATCATCAGTGCCGGACAATTACGACCGTACTCCAGATAATCCAGACCAAAACCAAACACGAACCGATCGGGAATGTCGACGCCGGTGTACGCCGCGCGCATATCTTTTTCCGCTTTGCGATCATGGCGCTTGTCACAGAACACGACACTGGCGCAGGAACGCGCGCCCTGCGCCTGCACAAAGCGCTCGATGTGCAACAGCGTATGGCCTTCATCGAGAATGTCATCGAGCACCAATACATGCCGATCTTTCAGCGCTAAGCGCGGCGACACCAGCCACTGCAATTCGTCGGCACGGGCCGCGCCGCGATAGCGCGTGACGTGGCAATAGTCGAGCTGCAGCGGAAAGCGCAAGTGGGTCATCAGTTGACCGGCAAACACCAATGCACCGGACATCACCGTCAGCAATACCGGATGCTTGTCCTGATAGTCGCGCTCCAGTTCCAGCGCCAGTCGGCGCACGATGGCGTTGATTTGTTCTGGGCCGAGCAATACTTTTGCTTGCGCCTCGGCCGGCGCAAAATGGTCGTAGGACAACGGAATGAATACGGACATAAAACAGAAAACTCAGTCTTGATGGTGCTGACCGGCAACGGTAAACCCGTCGATCAGCAGTGAACCGGTTCGAATGGAGGATTGCCGTTCGATATCGTTGCCGAGTACGCGAATGTGCTTGAACAATTTCGGCAAGCTGCCGGCGATGGTGATCTCCTCAACGGCGTGTTGAATCTCGCCGTTTTTCACGTAGAAGCCGGAGGCTCCGCGTGAGTAATCGCCATTGACCAGATTGATGCCCTGGCCCATGACTGAAGTGATGACAACGCCCTCACCCATCTCGCTCAGCAATTGCGCAAAGCTCAAGGTTTCCTGTGCGGAGTCGACCTGCAGATTGTGCACGCCGCCGGCGTTGCCGGTGCTTTGCAGTTTCAGCCGCCGGGCCGAATAAGTGCTGAGCACATAGCTCTCCAGTTTGCCGTCAGCGACGATGTCGTGCTCGCGGGTGCGTACGCCTTCGTTGTCGAACGCGGCACTGGCCAAACCTTTTTTCCAGAATGGCCGCTCGCGCAAGGAAAGCCAATTCGGCATCACCTCGGTGCCGAGCTTGTCACACAAGAATGAGGATTTGCGGTAGAGATTGCCGCCGCGCGCCGCCGACAACAAATGACCGATAAAACCGCGCGCCACTTCCGGCACCATCAACACCGGCATCGAGCCCGTTTTCATCGGCCGTGCGCCAAGCCGTTTGGCGGCGCGTTCAGCGGCGGTTTTGCCGACCGATTCCGGCGAGTTGAGTTCGCTCGGATCGCGCGCAACCGTGTACCACCAGTCGCGCTGCATGCCACGCTCATCTTCGGCGATCATCGTCGCGCTGATGCTGTGACGCGAACTGGCAACGCCTTGGCAAAAACCGATCGAATTGCCGTAAACACGCACGCCGCGATGACTGGAAAAATGCACCGCATCGGTTTTCTTGACACTGCTCTCGGCGTGCAAACCGGCTTGTTCGCAGCGCAGCGCGATATCAATCGCCTGATCAGCGGTAATGTTGATCGCGTGATCCAAATCCAGATCGGGAAACTCGGTCGCCAGCATCTCGGCTTCCGGCAAACCGGCGTAGGGATCTTCGGCCGTATGCCGGGCGATTTCGCAAGCCGCTTTAACGGCCGCACGTAAAGCGTCCATGCGGGTGTCGGTGCAGCTGGCGTGGCCTTTGCGCTGGCCAAAATAAACCGAAATACCAAACCCGCCATCGCGGTTGAATTCCAGCGTTTCGACATCGCCTTCACGGACAGCCAGTTGCAGTCCGATATCGCGGCTGACACCGACTTCAGCCGCGCTGGCGCCCAGCCGCTTGGCTTCGACCAGCATCGCTTCAACCATGCTGCGCAAACGGCGGATTTCCTGGTCGGCATCCAGGGCGTCAATGGTCGGGTTATCGATGGCAGGGCTGGCAGACACCGGCTCACTCCTGTTGGCGGTTGGGGAAAATTGGCAGGCGGCAAGGATAGCACGAGCGACTGATTTGACGGCCTCTATGCCTTGTTTCACTATAGGCCAAACTGGGGAGACCGGTTTCGTTATGAAAAGACCAATAATACTGTCGCTGGTGCTCGCCAGCTCCGTGGCAAAAGCCGTTGAGCCACTCGCTGTTGACGATGCGCTGTTCAGCGATATGCCGGTGGTGTTGACGGCTACCCGGCTGAAACAGCCTGCCGATGAAGTGCCGGCCAGTGTCACGGTGCTGGATCGTGAGCTGATTCGTTTGAGTGGTGCCCGTACGCTGCCGGAGTTGTTGCGGCTGGTGCCCGGCATGCATATCGGCTACGAGAACGGCACCAATCCGGTGCTCAGCTATCACGGCCTGGTCGAGGATATTTCCCGACGGATGCAGGTGCTGATCGATGGCCGCGCCATTTTCGAACCGGCACTGGCACGCATCGAATGGCACAACATTCCGCTGGCGCTCGATGATATTCAGCGCATTGAAATCGTGCGCGGACCGAACACGGCGCTGTACGGTGCCAACGCCTTTTTCGGCGTGATCAATATCATCACCGTGCATCCGGTTGATGTCATCGGCAATACCATCAGCACCACCGTTGGTGAGAACGGCATTCGCCATGCGCTGCTGCGTCACGCCGACACCGTCGCCGACGGCAGTTTCCGACTCAGCCTTGGTCATCGTGGCGATGATGGTTTCGATCTCGATCGCGATGGCAACAAACGCTACGACAGTTATCAACGTTCATTCTTCAATGCCGACTGGCAGCGCACCATTTCTGAACGCGAACGCGTCAGTCTGCAAATGGGTTATAGCCGGGGCACAGATCAAATTTCGCTGCTCGATGATTTTGAACCGGCGCCGTATCACGAGGCGAATACCGAATACGGCTTCCTGCAAGGCAACTGGTTTATTGACCACGATGCCCGCCATCAAAGCAAACTGCAGGCCTATATCAATTACCACAACAGCCGCGAAGACTGGCGCACCTGCATTCCACAAATTTTCCTGAGCGATGAGCTGGGGCTTTTGTATCGCACTGACCGCGATTACACCAATGCGCTGATTGACGCCATCGGCGAGGGTTTGCCGCCACCGGTACCGCCAAGCATCGAGGTCGCCGCGTTGCTACCGGCGGTATTTGCCCGTTTTGCCAACAATGGTCTGGTACCGAGCTGCGGCACGGCCAATCAGCACCTGCGCGAAAGCCGCTTCGATATCGAATGGCAGGAAACCTTTGTGTTCAGTGACGCGATGCGCATTGTGGGCGGCATTTCGGCGCGCCGCGATCAAGTGCGTTCGGAAACCTATTTCGGCGGCGAATTGCACAATTCCTTGTACCGCGCGTTTGCCAATCTGGAATGGCGTCTGTCAGAAAACCTGATCAGCAATCTCGGTGGCATGTACGAGTATGACGATTTGGTCGGCGGCGAGTTTTCACCGCGGCTGGCGCTGAACTGGCAACTGGCCGCGCAGCATACGCTGCGCTTCATTGTTGCTCGCGCCGTGCGCACACCGGATTTGTTCGAAGATCAGTCGCACTACCGCTACCGCATTGCCGATTTGGATACACCGGTCAATGGCAGCGATCCGTTTGCCTTCTTCTACATCAGCGCGATGGCACCAGGCAATCTCGGCGTCGAAGAAATCTGGTCGCGGGAAATCGGCTGGAATGGCCGCTTTCTCAATCAACAATTGACGATTGATGTAAAGCTGTTTGATGACGAACTGCGCGATCTGATGATTGGTGGCACCAATCTCTATAATTTCGATATCAGCAATGATGGCGAGCTGCGTCAGCGCGGCGCCGAGTTTCAATTGCAGTGGCGCCTCAGCAAGCGCTGGTTATTGTTCGCCGGTTACAGTCTGCTTGATTTCGACAAAGCGACGATTCCGCGTTACGAGCGATCCAGCGCCGAGCACACCTCGCAGGCGCTGCTGGCCTATCAACACCCGACCGGTTGGGAATGGTCGTTGGCCTGGCATGAAATGGACAATTTCTGGAACCAGGATTTTCGTTTGCTGCGCAGTCGTCTGGCCAAATCGTTCCAGTTGGCATCGTCAACACGGCTGGACCTCAGTCTGACACTGGACTCACGCCAGGACCGCAATTATTACTTTGACGATAATAATCGCCAAAACGATTACAATATTGCCTGGATGCAGGCAACCTTGAGTTTTTAACATGTCCGGACACGATCCCTTTGACGATATCGGCGATTATTTCGACGGTGAGGAAGAAGTCAGCAAATCCGCCGTCAAACGGGAAATGCACGAACGCCAGGCACTCGGCAAGGAGTTGGCAGAGCTATCGGAAAAAGCGCGGGAAAAACTCGACTTGCCGGAGCAATTGATTGCCGCCATTGACGCTTATCAGAAAATCACCAGCAATGTCGCCAAGCGTAGACAACTGCAATTCATTGGCCGTGTCATGCGCGACGTCGACATCGAACCGATTGAGCAGGAACTGAAGCTGTTGCGCCACGGTGCAACCTTGGCGGCACAACAACATCATCAAGTAGAACAATGGCGCGACCGGATTCTGCAAGAGGGCGATACCGCCATCAACGCGTTTCTCGAAGCCTTCCCGCAAGCCGACCGGCAGAAATTGCGGCAACTGGAACGCAGCGCCCGCAAGGAGGCCGAGCTGAACAAGCCGCCGGCCTCCGCACGAGAATTGTTTCGCTACTTGCGAGAACAACTCAGCGCCTGAGCGTGCTGATCTGTGCTTTAGACTTGAGTTCCGCCAACCGTCAGCTGATCGATTTTCAAGGTCGGCTGACCGACACCAACCGGCACGCTTTGTCCGGCCTTGCCGCAAACACCGATACCATCATCCAGCTTCAGATCATTGCCGACCATGCTGATCTTGGTCATCACTTCCGGACCATTACCAATCAGTGTCGCGCCTTTAACCGGTCGGGTAATTTTGCCGTCTTCAATCAAATACGCTTCACTGGCCGAGAACACAAATTTGCCCGACGTGATATCGACCTGGCCGCCGCCGAAATGCGGGGCATATAAGCCTTTTTTCACTGAGCGAATGATTTCTTCCGGATCGTGCGGTCCGGCCAGCATGTAGGTATTGGTCATCCGCGGCATCGGTAAATGCGCGTAACTTTCACGCCGACCATTGCCGGTGGCGTCAACGCCCATCAGCTTGGCATTTTGTTTGTCCTGCATGTAACCACGCAGAATGCCATTCTCAATCAAGGTCGTGCACTGCGTTGGCGTGCCTTCATCATCGATGCTCAAAGAACCACGACGGCCGAACAAGGTGCCGTCATCGACAACGGTGCAAAGTGGTGACGCCACTTGCTGACCGATGCGCCCGGAGAATGCACTCGAACCTTTGCGATTGAAATCGCCTTCGAGGCCATGACCGACGGCTTCATGCAACAGCACACCGGGCCACCCCGGTCCAAGCACTACCGGCATTACACCGGCCGGTGCGTCGATCGCTTCCAGATTGACCAGCGCCTGACGCACTGCTTCGCGCGCACATTGAAGCGGGAAATCCTCGTTGAGCAATTGGCTGAAATCGTAACGACCACCACCGCCGGCATAACCGCTTTGCCGCTCACCACTTTGCTCGACGATGACGGAAATATTGAAGCGCACCAGCGGCCGCACATCGGAAGCCAAGGTGCCGTCGCTATGCGCGACGATAATCGTATCGGACACCGCCGAGAACGAAGCCTGCACTTCGACAACACGCGGGTCCAGTGAGCGGGCGAACGCATCGACCCGACGCAGATAATCGATTTTCTGCGACTCGCTCAGCGAGTTGATCGGATTGATCGCCGGATACAGTGCTTTCGGTTGTCGCTGGGTCAGCATATTGGCGCTATGCGATTGCCCCAATCTGGCAATTGAGCGCGCCGCACCTGCAGCCTGCAACAACGCATTCATTTCCAGATCGGCGGAGTAGGCAAAGCCGGTTTTCTCACCGGCCATGGCGCGCACACCAACGCCGCGGTCAACACTGAAACTGGCGTCTTTGACCTGACCATCTTCAAGCGACCAGGCTTCGTGAACGTTGGCCTGAAAATACAATTCGGCGGCATCGACGGCATGACCGAGCACGCTGTCCATGACGCGTGCCAACGCGCCGGTATCGAGCGCCGATGGCGTCAAAATCTGTTGTTCGGCAATCTGCCATGAGCGGTTCATCATTAACCCCTGTTCCAGTGGCGGTTTAGCCCAGTTGACGGCGATGACTCAGCACCGGAAATCGTTGGCGCAAATCCTGCCATTTATCCCAATCCAGAGTCGCTATCGCCAGCCCTTCCCCGTTCTCGTGTTCAGCCAGCGTTTCACCCCATGGATCATAGATGATCGAATGGCCAAAGGTTTTGCGACCATTATCGTGGGTACCACCTTGATTCGGGGCAATGACGAAACACTGGTTTTCGATGGCCCGGGCGCGCAGCAAGGTATGCCAATGTGCCGCACCGGTTTGTTTGGTGAACGCTGACGGAACGACCAGGATATTGGCGCCAGCAGCGGTCAGCGAACGGTAATGCTCGGGAAAGCGCAAGTCATAACAAATGCTGAAACCGATGCACCACTGCGGATTCAAGCTGTGCGTCACCAGACGATCGCCAGGTTTGATCGACGCCGACTCCAGATAGCTTTCCTGATCAGCGGGTAAATGCACATCGAACAGATGGCGTTTGTCATAAAACGCTGCCGGCAGACCTTGCGGGTCGTACAACACCGCGCGCGCCAGCACATGTCGGTCATCGGCGCGAATCGGTAACGTGCCGGCCACTATCCAGCACTTATGTTTCGCCGCCATTGTTGCCAACAAGCGCTGAATCCGGGCATTCGGATCGTAAGATTCAGCAAGCTCACATTTTTGCTGCTCGTATTTGCCCATCAAATAAAAATTTTCCGGCAATACGATCAATTCGGCACCTGCCGCCGCCGCTTGCTTGATCAGCGCTTCAGCGCGCTCAAGATTGTGTTCCAGCTCGCTGCTGGACACCATTTGCACAGCCGCCACTTTCATTGCTTCGGCTCTCCTTCCGTTTCGGCATCTTGCAACTGAAGCAAATCCTCTTTCGGCAGTTCGATTTCTTTCTGGGTACGTTTTTGCTCGATCACTTGCGGATCTTCCCAGGAACCGGTCACCGTGTATTCCAGACCGGTGACGACATCAACAGCCGGCTCAATAAAAATCTTGTTCATCAACCAGACCAGCACGCCAGTCTGCGGGCTGATCACCCAGCCGGCCAACACCGGCAAACTGCTGGACAGCTCCGGTTGCACTTGCATTGTTTGATTCAGCGTCTTGTTGACAAAATCGGTTTCACCTTGAATCGCGACATCAGCGGAGACGCCATCAATACGCGCATCGGTGGTTTTCGCTTTGCCATCGGCAATCGTGAACGTGCCGCTCATTTGGTCAAAGTGAAAACCCTTTTGAAACAAATCGCTGAAATCCAGCGACAAGCGACGCAACAGCGATTGCAAGGACAACAGACTGAACACCCGGGCACCGGAATCCGAGGCATTGGCGATGACGCCTTCACTGACGTCAACACTCATACTACCGACCATACGCCGGCCACTGATATCGGTCAACTGACCGGGCCAGTGCAGCTCAAACTGCATCGTGGCACCCGATTCGGTAATCGTTCGAGCGAATTTCCAGGTTTCTGCCAAGGCCGCGATATCCGGCGTTTGCATCGTGCCTTTGATCCGGGTTTGGTTTGGTTCCGGCGCCCATTCACCTTCGGCCTTTACCGTCAGGCGTTTTGGCAACTCGATATTGAACTGCAGTTTGTCTGCCTGATCGCGATGACGCAGTGTCGCGCTGACATCACCCAGCAACAGATCATTCCAGCTGCACTGGGCGCAACGAAAATCCATTTCCGGCCAGCGCGGCGGTTGCTCGTTGTTTTCGGTGGTGGCCGCTTCGGTTTCACCATTGCCGGTTTTCAGATTGAAATCGCGCAAATCAATCTGCAACGGTAAATCCTGTTGCCAGCGCAGTTGACCGGTCAACGCTTCGCTATTGACAACCAGTTGATAGCCTTGCTGCTGACCATGGCCACCGAGTTGCACCTGCGGCAACGGGTAACCGAATGCATCGAGTTGTTCGATATCCAGCGCCAGCCTCGGTGTCCAATTGATGGTCGATGGCTGATCGGAGGCATACAGCGATTCACCGACATTCAATTCCCGATGGGCAACGGCCTGTTCGATAATCGGCAGCCACTGCGCCAGCTCCACACGTTCCAAATCACCGCGAATGCTGAAACCCTGATGGTGGCCGGTGAATTGCGCATCGCCAAGCAGCAACTCGGTGCGCCACTCGTCATCGCTTTTTTGTTCGCCTTCGATCCGCAGTAGCTCAGCCATTGAAGCGCTGAAGCTGCGGCTTGATTCTGCCAGCACGACATGGGCTTTGGTTGCTCGCGGTTGTTCCGCGGTCTTGGCAAATGGTGCCGGCAAATCGAGCGTGATACCTTGCAAATCGGATTGCAATTCCAGCACCAGTGGTTGGCTCGCGGCATCCGGCAAACGCAGATTGCCATCGAGCTTCATCCGACCGCTGACCTGGCGTTGCAATGGATAAGGCTGCCAGCGTGCGATATCGGCATGCTCGACTTCCGCCTCAAATTGAATTCGAGCCGCTTGTTGCTCGTGATGGATATTGGCCAGCAAGGCGCCGCCGAGCAACTCAGCAGAAACTTTTCCGCCACTCAATCCGTGTTCGTTGAAATGCACTTCGCCTTCGGTTTCCCGCAGCGGTAAGGCCAACGCATTCAACACGATGCGGTTCTGCTGCAAGCTGACTTTGCCATCGACGCTGGTCTGCTGACCTTTCGCCATCGGAATCGCCAACTGCAAATCAACGCCAACATCGCCTTGCATCGTGAACAATGCCTTCAGCGTTTTGCCAATCGATGCGACATCGGATTGTTCAAGAATGTTGATACCGGCGCCGGCATCACCATGGCCACTGGCCTCGACCTGCAACGGCGTTGACGCGCCAGTCATATGCGGCAACACCACCTTGCCGCTGTCGACTTGCCAACTGGCCAGTTTGGCGCTGGTAATATCGATTTGCATCTGATCGCCAATAAACTGCAAACGCGCTTGCAACTGCTCGACTTCCGGCCAGTCGGGATCAAATTCAAACTTGGCATCGCGTACATCGGCATCAATCTGAAATATGCCTTCGTGCTCGCGATACGGCATGCCGCGTAGCGGGCCTCGAATCACGGCAATGGCTTTTTCAACCTTGGCATCAGCGATGGCTTGGTCGAGATACTCAACCAGATTCGGTCGCATGACCGCAATCGGAAAATAGGTGCTTTTGTTGGCGCCGTTGCCGTGACGCAACTCGGCATACAAGGCCAGTTCCGGTTCTTGCTGA
This sequence comes from Permianibacter aggregans, assembly GCF_009756665.1. Classification (GTDB taxonomy): domain Bacteria; phylum Pseudomonadota; class Gammaproteobacteria; order Enterobacterales; family Permianibacteraceae; genus Permianibacter; species Permianibacter aggregans. The sequence continues at coordinate 3,059,336 of NZ_CP037953.1, read as the reverse complement.
TCGAGCAGCAGCACTTGCGCCCGCGCATCGATATCGGCATCGCCATGACGAAATTGCAGATGCGGCACACTGATCAGCCAATCGTCATCCTGCTGCTGCCAACGACCGGCAATATCGAGCGTATCGAACGCCAACGGTCCTCGAAACACGTCATGGAAATCGAGTTGGCCGTTCCGTCCCTTCAGGCGCAACGCGCCTTCATTGTCAGACAATAACAGGCGGCCGGAAACGCCGCTGATCACCGGTAGCGTTTCGCTTTGGTATTGCAACTCGGCGAACTCGGCCGCCATCGCCCAATCAAGTAACTGCTCATCCTGACTGAGTAAATCAAGCTGCACGATCGGCACATGCGTAGCCAGCGCCAGCGCGTTCAACTGCTCGCGCCATTCACCGGTCAGCTTGCTGGAGAACTGCACTTCGGCCAGCAAGCGCGCCAGATCGATTTCACCGAAATCCAACTGCCAATGCAATTGACCTTCGTCACGTCGATGGATTTCACCCTGCAACCACAACGGCGGCCAATCCTGATCGCCACTGATCAGTTTCAAATCCTGGCTGCGTAGCCGCCATAAATCGTCATCGACCCGCTGAACATTGATGGCGCCGGAGAATTCCTGAATCTGTTTGTGCGCGCCCTGCTCATTGCGCAGTTGCAGCGCACTGATGTTCAGATCCGCCTGGGCATCTTTCCAACTGCCATCGCGCCAGTTCGACCACAGCCTCAGTTGCAATTTGCCCTGCTCAATATCGACACCGATCATCGACGCTGGAATCGGTAGTCGCTCCAGTTGCAGCTGATCGCTTTCCAGATACAGGGACATCGTGTCGTTGTCGCCGAGCGGAAAATCGCTCAACTCCAGAACCAGCTTGCCGCTGCCGCCTTCGTGCAACTGCAAATCACCAAGCAATTGATGAAAGCCGGGACGATTGCGCACGGCCAGCGTTGGCAGGCGCAAATCAAAGACATTGCCGTCAGCGCGCTGATAGCGAATCAGGGCGTTGCTGATCGCCACCTGCTGGTGCCTGAGCAGCGAACGAATGATGTACAGCGCAGAAACCGGATCATCGCCGGTTTGCATCGCAATGCCCGGAAGAATCAGCTGGCCCTGTTGATCAAGTGCAACCGCGACATCGAGTTTATCCAGCTCGAAGCCGCGCAATACCGGATCGCCGGCGAGAATCGAACGAGGAATATCGAGACTGATATGCAGCCGGCCAATCTGCAGCAGCAACTCATTGCTGACCGGCGAACGAAAATCGATACCTTCGACCGTGACTTCCGGGCCAAAGCCGCGCCAGGCGCCTTTCACTTCGCTAATGCTGACTTCGGCACCGGTTTTCTTTTCCAGATAACGTTCGAAGCGCGGCGCCATCGTGTCCAGTGTCGGCATCAGCAAACGGCCGAGACTGACCAGTACCGCGATGCCGATGATCAGCGCCGCCAGCGTATACCAGAACCATTTCAGACCGGCGCGAATCATCTGGATTCACACATCGTGCGCGCCGATATCGGTCCACCTGCGCCCATCAAATCAACACCACATCAAACTGCTCTTGGGCATACAGCGGTTCGGCCTGCAGCTTGATCGGTCGGCCGATAAATAATTCCAGTTCGGCGATGCTGTTGGCTTCGCCATCCTGCAACGCGTTGATCACCGCCGTTGACGCCAGCACCATGATGCCCTGGGCGTCATAGGCACGAGCGGCGCGAATGATTTCCCGGAAAATCTCGAAGCACACGGTCAGCGCAGTTTTGACGTTGGCGCGGCCATGACAATGCGGGCAAGGCTCGCACAACACATGCTCCAGACTTTCACGGGTGCGCTTGCGGGTCATCTGCACCAAACCGAGCGCCGAGACTTCCGAAATCGAGGTTTTCGCGTGGTCGCGCTCCAACGCTTTTTCCAGTGCCCGCAATACCTGGCGTTTGTGTTCCTCATCATTCATATCGATAAAGTCGATGATGATGATGCCGCCCAGATTGCGCAAGCGCAGTTGCCGGGCCAGCGCACTGGCCGCTTCCAGGTTGGTGCGAAAAATCGTTTCTTCGAGATTCTTGTGGCCGACAAAAGCACCGGTATTGACGTCGATCGTGGTCATCGCCTCGGTTTGATCGATGATCAGATAACCGCCGGATTTCAGTAGCACTTTCTTTTCCAGCGCGCGCTGAATTTCATCTTCGACACCGTACATGTCGAACAGCGGATGTTCGCCGGCATAAAGCTCAATGCGCTCACTCAAACCAGGCATGAACGCGGCGGCAAATTCGCGCATCGCCTGACAAGCCTCGCGGGAGTCAACCCGCACCCGCTCAACATTTTGCGCCCACAAATCGCGCAGGGTGCGCACCGGCAAACTCAAATCCTGATAGACCACGGTTTCCGGGCCGGCGGCATTCATCTGGCGCTGAATCTGTTGCCACAGCCGCAGCAGGTAATCGACATCGTGACAGAGCGCCTCTTCGCTGGCGCCTTCACCGGCGGTACGCACGATAAAGCCGAGCTGGTGTTGTTCGGCCAGCGGCGCCAACACCGCTTTCAAGCGTTCGCGTTCGCCTTCATCTTCAATGCGCTGGCTGACACCGACATGCTGGGTATAAGGCAACAACACCAGATAACGCGAAGGCAATGCCAGTTCGGTCGTCAGTCTTGCGCCTTTACTACCGATTGGGTCTTTCAGCACCTGCACAATGACGCTCTGGCCTTCATGCAAACGGGTGCGGATATCCGGTGTCGGTTCAATGGGTTTTTGTTCGCCGGTTTCTTCGCTGAGCAGTTTCGGCGTTTGCATATCGGAAACGTGCAGAAATGCGGCGCGCTCCAAACCGATGTCGACAAACGCTGCCTGCATACCGGGCAGCACCCGCCTCACCTTGCCACGATAGATATTGCCAACCAGACCGCGGGCGCAGGCCCTTTCGATATGGATCTGCTGCAACACGCCGCTTTCGACTACCGCTACGCGGGTCTCCTGCGGAGTGACATTGATCAGCAACTCCTGATTGATGGTCGGCAAAATCACGCTCACGTCGCGTCCCACTCCTGTAACAACTGATCAACCACATGCAGCGGCAAACCCATGACACCACTATAGCTGCCGTCAATGCGGTCGATGTAGCGCGCCGCTGTGCCCTGAATGCCATAACCGCCGGCCTTGTCGTAACCTTCGTCACGCTGCCAGTAGGCATGAATTTCCTCATCGCTCAGATGACGGAAATGCACCTCGGAGACACTCAAGGCCGAACGCTTCTTCAGACCGACGCACAAACAAACGGCGGTAAGCACCTGATGACTGCGACCACTCAACTGCCGCCACATGGTGATGCCTTCATCGCGATTGGCCGGCTTGCCGAGAATGATTGAGCCGAGCACGACCGAGGTATCGGCAGCCAGCACCGGCCAGGGTTCAGTGCGCCGGGTATCGTTCCAGGCCGCGCTCGCCTTTTCTTCGGCCAGCCGGCACACATAATGTTCCGGTGATTCGTTCAGTTGTGGGGTTTCGTCGATATCGACCGGCAACACTTGATAGTCAATGCCGATTTGTTCGAGCAGTTGCGCCCGACGCGGTGAAGCGGAAGCAAGGTAAATGGCTGTCATTGGCTCAACTGATATGCAGCCGGCGCCGATAGGCGCGCAGTAACGGAAACACGAAAAACCAGGCAGCGCCGGAACTTAAGGCCGGCAGCCAGTAGGAACTGCGGATCGCCACCGGATGCACGGCGTTTTCGATCCAGATTTGCCCGAGTAACGCGAGACCGGTCATCAGCAGCACATAAAACGCCTGCATCGGCCGAGTAAACATCCGAATGCGGCTGTAATAGCGGGCCGAGAAATAGGCAATCAGCGACATCAGCAAGGCATTCATGCCGAGCATCTTGCCAGTCATGACATCAAGCGCGAGGCCGACCAGAAACGCCGTGACAATACCGTAGCGATGCGGCAGCGCGATCACCCAGTAAATCAACACCAGCAGCACAAACACCGGCCGCAACAAGTTCAACGTTGCCGGCAGCGGCAGCATCGAAACGATAAACGCCAGCAAAAAACTGATCACCACCCAGACGGTGCCGTGACGGGCCTGGCTCATGGTTTCGCCTCCGTTTGCTCAGCGCTGTCCTTGCCGTATTCACCCGGCTGCCAAGGCTCGGCCGGCCACAGCAGCATCACCTCGCCGCTGTGTTCCATGCGGGCTGCAGTCAACACCGTGATGTCGGCATACGATTCGCCAGTGTTGCGCCGAATCGTGTCGATTTGGCCGACCGGGTAGCCGTCAGGAAAACGCTGACCGAGTCCGGAACTGACCAGCAAATCCCCTTCGCGGACATCGGCGTTGTCCGGCACATAGCGCAGCTTCAACCGGTTCAGCGCGCCGGCGCCTTCGACGATGGCATTGAAGCCGGTGCGTTCGATGCGCACCGGAATCGCGTGACGGGCATCGGTCAGCAGCAGCACGCGCGAGGTGTATTGCGAGACATCGACAACCTGACCGAGCACACCGTAAGCATCGAGCACAGCCTGGCCGATGAACGCGCCATCTTCAGTGCCGCGGTTGATCATCACCTGCTGGGCGGCCGAGGCAAAATCGACATTGATGATTTCGGCGACCAAACGTTTGCCACGGGTTTTGCGGGCAGCACCGAGCAGGTTGCGCAGACGGGCGTTTTCCGCCTCCAGCGCCACCAGTTTTTGCACTTGGGTTTGTTGCAGGAATAATTCGTCTTTCAGCGATTTGTTTTCGCGCATCAGCGTTTCGCGCTCGGTGATGACATCGGAAAACCAATTGAAAAACGCGTTCGGCGCTTGCGCCAGATAAACCACTGGCGACAGCGCGGTGCCGATGGCCTGACGAACGAAAGAAACGTGCTGCCCCTTGTGGTCGGCAATCATCAGCGCAGTGGCCAGCACCGCTGCAATCAGCAGCCGGATGCCTTGTGCCGGGCCAGTGGAAAACAGCGCTTTAATGGCTACACCTCAAGCGAAGCTATCGCAAATGAAAAACCGGCGCGTTCATCACGCGCCGGTCTGAAAACAAACTCAATCGACCGAGAACAAATCGCCGCCGTGCGCGTCGATCATCTCCAGCGCTTTGCCGCCGCCACGGGCGACACAGGTCAGCGGATCTTCGGCGACGATCACCGGCAGACCTGTTTCTTCCGAGAACAAACGGTCGATGTCACGCAGCAGCGCACCGCCGCCGGTCATCACCATGCCGCGCTCGGAAATATCGGCAGCCAATTCCGGCGGGCACTGCTCGAGCACGCCCTTGACCGCACGAACCATTGCCGACAGCGGCTCTTGCAGCGCTTCCAGCACTTCGTTGCTGTTGATCGTGAACGAGCGTGGAATACCTTCGGCCAGGTTGCGACCGCGAACATCGATCTCGCGCACTTCCTTGCCCGGAAACGCTGAACCGATTTCAATCTTGATCCGCTCGGCGGTGGCATCACCGATGATGGTGCCGTAGTTGCGACGCACATAATCGATGATGGCTTCATCGAAACGGTCGCCACCAACCCGAATCGAGTCGGAGTAAACGACACCATTGAGCGACAGAATGGCGATTTCGGTAGTGCCGCCGCCGATATCGACGACCATTGAGCCGCGCGCTTCGGAAACCGGCATGCCGGCGCCAACGGCGGCGGCCATCGGTTCTTCAATCAGGAATACTTCACGGGCACCGGCGCCATAGGCCGATTCCTTGATGGCGCGTTTTTCCACCTGGGTCGAGCCACAGGGCACGCAAATCAGCACACGCGGACTCGGGCTGAAGAAGTTGCTGTCATGCACTTTCTTGATGAAGTGCTGCAGCATTTTCTCGGTTAACTGGAAGTCGGCGATGACACCGTCTTTCATCGGCCGCTGGGCCAGGATATTGCCCGGCGTACGACCGAGCATGCGTTTGGCCTCCAACCCTACCGCCGCGATGGTTTTCTGACCACCGACCCGCTCCTGGCGAATCGCGACGACCGAGGGTTCATTGAGAACGATGCCCTTGCCCGGGACATAAATCAAAGTGTTGGCGGTGCCGAGGTCGATTGATAAATCCGTGGAAAAAAGCCCGCGCAGTTTTTTGAACATAGGGTTGAGAATCCAGATGAAGTCAGCACCGCAGCAGCGTCACGGCTGCCGGAAAAACTGAGGCACACGCAAGAACTGCGCCCCAGCCGGAAAATGGCGGATACTGTAACAACCGCCTTAACGAGCGAGCAAGTCTAAACCACTGATAAATAGCGAAAACGCGCCGTTTGGCGCGTTTTCTTTTTTGTTCACAAGGCGTTTGCCGTTATTTCGTTTCGACAATCAGTGCATGTGCCATCGTCAACACGCCCACAGCGGTGCCACCAGCACTCCACAACGCGTTGTCATTACTGTGCGCGGCGGCAGCCAAATCGACATGCACCCAGCCCATTCCGCCATTGGGCACAAAACGCGACAGAAAGCCGGCGGCGTTGCTGGCGCCACCGGGACCACCGCCCTTGACCGGCTTGCTGTTGGCGGTGTCGGCATAGGGTGACGGGCAGTTGTTCTGGTGAAATTTCTCCAATGGCAACGGCCAGTGCAGCTCACCTTGCTCAGCAGCGTACTGCAAATAGCGCTGGCTCAAGCCCTTGTCGAGCGCGAACACGGCGTTGTAATCGGTGCCGAGTGCGGTAACAGCGGCACCGGTCAGCGTCGCGGCATCAAATACCAGCGGGGCGCCCAGCTCACCGGCATAAAGCAGGCCGTCAGCCAATACCAGCCGGCCTTCAGCGTCGGTGTTGACGATTTCGACCGAGGTGCCGTTCTTGTAATGCAGGATGTCGCCAAGCTTGTAGGCATGGCCGGAAACGAGGTTCTCGGCGCAGCAGAGAATCAGCGCCACGCGCTTATCCAAACCGTGCAGAATGGCCAGCGCCAGGGCGCCAGCGACCGTGGCCGCACCGCCCATGTCGATTTTCATCGTCAGCATCGATTCCGAGGCTTTCATGCTGTAGCCGCCGGAATCAAAGGTAATGCCCTTGCCGACCAGCGCCGCCGCAATCGGCGCCTGTTCCTGACCTGGCGGGCAGAATTCCAGCTGCAACATCGCCGGTGGTCGGTCAGAACCGCGACCGACCTGGTAAGTGCCGACCCATCCCTGCTCGCGCAATGCTTCGCCTTCGATGATCCGGCTCTTGATCCGGCCTGGCGCCAGCTGCTCGAGAAACTCGATCACGCGCTGGCAAAGCTCGACCGGCGGCAGGTTTTCCGGGGTTTCGTTGACCAAGTCACGGACAAAGCGGGTGACCTTGATGCGGTCATTGAGCTCTTTCTGTTCACCAGCATTCAGCGGTGCCAGGCGTAGCTCACCCGGCTTCTTGGCGCTGGCATAGCCCTGGGCAAAGGCCCACTGACAGGCCATGTCCCAGCCGTCGCCAACCAGCGAGACGCCCGGCAGCTGCATGGCTGCCAGCTTGCGCGCCGCTTGCTGAATCCGGCGCAGCGGCTCATCGCCGGTATGAATCCAGGCTTGTTCGGCCCGGAAGGTCAGCACCGGCGCGCGGCCCCAGTGAGCTTCTGCAGTTTGATTCGACAAAACGACCGGCATGAAATCGAGCATGTCTTGAATATCCTTTGCGTTGACGATGATTCGGGAAAAAACGGCGGCTTACAGCAGATGACCGAGCTTGTTGGTTTTGACGGCCAGGTAACGCTCGTTATGAGGGTTGGCACCAAACCGCATCGGCACCCGCTCGACGACCTTGATGCCGGCGTCGTTCAATGCCTGCACCTTACGCGGGTTATTGGTCATCAGCCGCACTTCACTGACGCCGAGTTGTTTCAGCAGCGTCACGGCCTCATGGTATTCGCGCAAATCGGCACCAAAACCGAGTTGCTCATTGGCCTCGACGGTGTCGAGCCCCTGATCCTGCAGCGCATAAGCACGCAGCTTGTTGGCAAGACCGATACCCCGGCCTTCCTGACGCAAGTAAAGCAGCACGCCGCGCTGTTCGCCAGCAATCATCGACAGCGCCGCCTCCAGCTGAAAACCGCAATCACAGCGCAGTGAATGCAGCGCATCACCGGTCAAACATTCGGAATGCAAACGCACCAGCGGCGCGCTGCCTTGGCTCAGATCGCCCATCGACAACGCCACGTGAGCGCGCTCACTCGGCGCATCGGCGCGCACACTGATGAAAAATTCACCATAACGGGTCGGCAATTTGGCGCGAATTAGATCAGACGAAGCGGTCACGAAGCGATTACCATTCAAACATGCTACAAACAGGCCGATATTGTACATCAGGCTGTCAAGTCCCATCGCGTATGGGGGAGAATCATTCCGATGCAGGCATTGTGTTCGTTGACCGAGATACCGGATGGCGAGGCGAGGGCGTTCCCATATCGCGATCGCAGCCTGGTGCTGGTGCGTCGCGGTCTCAAAGCCTGGGCTTATGTCAATCGCTGTCCGCATGCCGGCGTCGAACTGCAATGGCAGGAAAATCGCTTCATGAGTCTCGATGGCACACAACTGCAATGCTCGACCCACGGCGCACTGTTCAATATCGATAGTGGTTATTGCACCTGGGGGCCATGTCAGGGGCGTTCATTACAATCTTTGTCGATAAGCATTGAAAATGGCATCGTCTATCTGATGGAATAGGCGGCCCTCGGCGCTGGCCCGCCGCAGGGCATCGGTACCGTAGCAGATGGCGTTCCTGACCAGTCTGCTATCGTGGAACAGCACTGTCCCGCGTCTTATCCCATGGATCGCATACTTCGGAGACAACAAATGGCCAAAAAAGTCGTGAAAAAAGCCGCCGCCGCGCCCAAAGCACAAAAGGCGCCGAAAGCTGAACCGAAAAAGAAAGCCGCCAGCAAAGCGGCCGCACCGGCAAAAACAACGTCGGCCAGCAGCAAAAAAGCCGCCGCGCCAAAAGCGGTGAAAGCCGAAAAAGCGAAACCGGTCGCGAAAAAAGCCGCGCCGAAAGCGAAAGCGGAAAAAGTCAAAGCGGAAAAGCCAGCAGCGAAAAGCAAACCGGTAAAAGCAGCGGCAACAAAAGCCAAAGCCACGAAGCCGAAAGCGGAAAAAGCGAAAGCCGTCAAACCGGCAAGCAAAGCCGCGGTCAAACCCGCCGCCAGCAAAACACCTGCAAAAAAAGCGCCAGAAAAATCGTCGGAAAAGGCGGCCAGCAAGGTGAAAAAAGCCAAGCCAGCGACTACCGTTACCGAAGCAGCGCCAGAAAGCAAAGCGATTGCGCCGAGCAAAGATTCCACTCCTGCGGCCAAAAAATCGGCCAGCAAGAAATCCTCATCCAAAGCTGTTAAAGAAGTTGTAAGCAAAGTGACGAACGTAGCCACACCTACCGCCAAAACTGTCAAGTCGAAAGCGGAAAGCAAAAAAGCCCGTCGAGAAGAGCCGGTCAAGAAGCGCTTGGTCGCCGAATTCTCGGAAGCCCAACTGAACGCGTCGACTTCGGCGACGCTGGCCAGCCTCGGCATCGCCCCATATGACATGAAAAAGGGTGAAGCCTACATGAACCCGGATCATGTCAAACATTTCCGCAATATCCTGAGCACTTGGCAGCAGCAATTGCGCGAAGAAGTCGACCGCACCGTGCACCACATGCAGGACGAAGCGGCAAACTTCCCGGACCAACTCGATCGCGCCACCCAGGAAGAAGAATTCTCGCTGGAGCTGCGCACCCGCGATCGCGAACGTAAGTTGTTGAAGAAAATCGGCGAAGCGATCAAGCAACTGGAAGCTGAAGAATACGGTTACTGCGAAGCCTGCGGCGTCGAGATCGGCATCCGTCGTTTGGAAGCCCGCCCGACCGCGACGCTGTGCATCGACTGCAAGACCTTGGCCGAAATCAAGGAAAAACAGTTTGGTAACTAAGCTTTACGTAAGCAATAAAAAACGCTCCGGTTGGAGCGTTTTTTATTGGTCAAACTAACAGGCATGCGCTCAACAAATATCGTCCTGCACGTCCTGCTCCACCTTCGGAAAAGAGACTGGTCTTGCCGTCACGCATTGACGATCGAGCGCATCAAACACCTTGTCGAGCAGCGCAATAAATTCGTCGGAATCGTCGGTGATGTACATCGGGTCGCCAATGACGACATCGAGCGTGAACGGCACGATCAGGTTATCGCCTCTTGGCAATACTTTGCCGGTGCCGCGCATGCAAACGGGAATGATCGGCACGTTTGGCCGTTCCTTGGCGAGGTAGTACAAACCTTTTTTCAGCGGCGAACGCTGCTCGGGTTCGCCGCGCGAGCCTTCCGGGAAAATCAGCAGAATATCGCCGGCATCGAGCGCGGCATGGCATTCGTCGAACAATCTTTCGCGTGGAGTTTTGCCGCTGCGATCAATCGGGATCAGGTTCAACACGTCGCGTGACAAAAACCGCCACAGAGGAGATTTGAAAAAATGATCCATCGCGGCGACCGGCCGCAGTGTCGGGGCATTACGCAGCGGGAACAGCGCAAACAAGGCGGCGGTATCGACATGGCTGTTGTGGGTGCAGGCGACAATCGCGGGGCCGTTGATCGGCAGCTTGTGCCGGTGCTGCACTTTCATGCCGAGCAGCCACAGGCAAATCGGTTTCATGATCAGCGCAACAAAGGCGCGGGTCAGAAAACGGGTCATCGTTCGGCGCAGATTCATTGCCAGTCACTCAAATGGCGAAGCGCATAAAAGAAAATCGGCGCCGAAAAATACAAGCGGTGTACGCAGTCGAGAAAATCGATATGGGTGGGACGCTGGGCAACCATCGTTTCAGCCTGCAAATCGCGGCCGATGGCGATCAATAGCAAGCCACCGAAAAAGCTCGTTATCGTCATCAAACTGGCCACAGCCATCGCCTGCCAATAATTCAGCGGCGTCAGCAGCGGCCCGAGCCAGGCGGCGACCAATAACGTTCCAATCAAACTAACAATCAAACCGCCCCATTGCTTTTCCGGCGCGACGTTTGGATTGACGGAATGAGTGCCTTTGCGGCTGCCGAAGGATTCCAGAATATTCTGCGTGGCGGCGATCATGACGACGAATAGAATCAAGCCGGCACCACTGGATTCAGCATTAGTGTGCGCCGGCAAATTCAGCAGATAACCCAAGTGACTCAAACCGAAAATCGCCACCAGTGAGGCCCATTGAATGACGGCCAGCGAGCGAATGAAGCCGCGATTTTCCGCCGACAAGGCCAAGCGCACAGCGATGGTCAGCCACAGCAGAATCGGAATGAACACGACGAAAGCCGCGAACCAATCCATCGCGACCAACACGTATTGCACGGGAATGGCCAAATAAGTCCACAGAATCGGACGGCGATCAACATGGCGCAGCGGCAGAACTGAAATCAGTTCTTTTAAGATCAGATAACTGAGTGCGGCAAAAAACACCAGCGTCGTTGCGCGCCCGAGCGACAGCGCAATCGAGAAAAACGCGACCAGGCCAGCCCAGGCGCGAATATGACGCAGCGGCACCACATAGCTGGAATCCGGCAGCGCTTTCAGCAGCCAGCGTGAAACGGTGTAAGCCGCCACGGCCAGTGCCGCAAAAATCAGATTCCAGGTCCAGACCAGACTCATCGGCGAAAAAACAATCAATTTGCTCGGGCTTGGCGCGAAAGCATATCAGCGTTTATCGTGGCACTCATGAATTTCTGTTTGCTCGCCCGCTGTCGATGACTTTGCCCGTCTCAATCACTGCCGTCGCACCGGTAATTGGCCGGTTCGCGCCCTCGCCTTCCGGGCCGTTGCATTTCGGC